>NZ_JAUQWH010000210.1 GCF_030757795.1 Actinoplanes oryzae | reverse complement strand
GTGCCGTTCTCGCTGGCGTTCACCGTGCACGAGGGGCGGACGGTCGTCGTGCACCGCACCGACTGGAACCGCCTCGACGTGAGCGACCCGGCGACCGGGGAGACACTGACGCCGCCGGGTCCGGAGGACGGCTATCAGGACTACTTCCACGGGGCGCTGCATCCGTCGCCGACCGGGCGGTGGCTCGCCGACGACGGCTGGGTGTGGGCGCCCTGCGGCCTGGTCACGGCCTGGGAGATGGGCGCCTGGCTCGGCGACGGTCCGGCGGGGTCCGCGCGCGGCAATCCGGAGGAACCCGGCGACGGGGCGAGCCTGCAGCACCTGTGCCAGCGCTGGTACGGCTGGAACCAGCCGATGTGCTGGATCGGCGACGACCTGCTGGCGGTCGGCGGCATCGGCGACGACGAGGAGAAGCTGCTGGCCGGCGTACGGATCTTCGACCTGGCCGCGGAGACGGAGCTGCGCGCCTTCGCCGGGCCGCGCGGCCGGCTCTTCAGCGCCGGGCGCCGGCTCTACGCGGCCGCGCCCGACGGGCTGGAGATCTGGGATCCCTTCACCGGGCACCGGACCGGGCGGGTGCCGGGCTTCGTGCCCACCGCCCACCACCGCGGCGCCGGGGAGCTCGCCGCGGTCGACGGGCGCAGGCTGCTGCGCTGGCCGATCGCACCCGCCGCCGCAAGCCTCGTCAGCCGGTGAGGCGGATGCTGCTCAGCGTCTGCGGGGCGTCGGAGACCGCGCGCAGGGTGGCCGGCTGTGCCGGGGAGAGCCGGAAGGTCTTGGCGGGCGGAAGCAGCACGTAGGTCGCCGTCGCCCCCGCCGGCAGCGTGCCCGGTCCCTGCCGCACCGTCCAGAAGTTGGCGATGGTGACACCGGTCGCCACCGTGAAGTGGGGGCTCACGGGGTCGCCGGAACGGTTGGTCACCTCGACGGTCACCTCGCTGATGGGCTTCCCCGCGACCACGGGGGTGGCCACCCGGAACGTCAGCGGCTGCGGAGTGACCACCGCGACCACGAGACACGCCAGGGCGGGCAGGAACAGCGCGGCCGTGGCGGCCCGGGACCGCAGGAGGGCCGGCAACGGGATCCGGTACGCCTCCGCGAAGTCGGCGCGGCTGGTGGTGACCAGCGCGACCAGCCACAGCGGCATGGTCAGCAGCCAGTAGCCGTCCTGGGACCGGGTGGACACCATGAAGATCGTCCAGGGCAGGACCGCGATGGCCGGGCCGAGCGTCCGCAGGTGCAGGGCGAAGACGATCAGCAGCGCCACCAGCAGGGCGATCGTCGCCCGCCCGTACAGGCCGAGCGCGCCGCTGCCCCCGACGAGGTAGTGCGTGATGCCCGCCAGGCCCTGCCCGTGTGGGACGGCGTGCTGCTGCAGCGGCTCGAACACGCCGGTCAGCCAGGCGTGCGGGGACGTGACCAGGAACGGCAGGCTGCTCAGCACGAACACGGCGAGCGCCGTGGTGCCGTACCGGAGGAGAAGCAGGACCGTCGCACCGAGCGACGAATCCCGCAGCCGGAGCATGGCCAGGCCGGTCACCAGGAACAAGGCGAGGAACCAGCCGAGCTGGTGGATGGCGCAGGCGGCACCGAGCGCGGCCGCCCGGCCCAGGCCCGTCCAGCCCAGGCGCCCGCCCCGGCCGATCGAGGGCCAGGCCCAGAGGGCGACGCAGAGGAACGGCAGGGCGATCACCGAGGGATAGGCATTGTCCGCGTACGTGGTGAGGGTGCCGAGGCCCAGCACGCCGAGCGTGGCGATCGGCCGCAGCGCGACCGGCGCGACGAAGAAGATGAGCAGTGCGGTGGCCAGCACGGCGAGCCACGCCACGAGCACGATGCCGGTCAGCGCCGGGAAGAGCCGCTGCACGACCGCGCCGAGCTCGACGCCGAGCGGGGGATACCCGAAGTCGAACACCGTGCGCCCGTCCAACAGCTGCGTCGGCAGCGCCGGATCGATCTCCGGCCACGCCGACGTGTACGGGTTCCGGCCCGCCGCCAGCCCGCGCGTCGCCGCGTCCATCAGCATGCCCTCGTCGACGATCAGCTTCTTCGCCCCGCTGATCCCGTCCCACGCGGTGACCGCCTTGACCACGACGGCAACGCCCAGAACGGCGACGTCCAGCCGGGCCAGCGCGCGATGCCGGGAGAGGGTCAGCGCCCCGATCGCCGCGCCGAGCATCGCCAGGTAGGCGCCGGTGAGCACAAAAGCCAGCCAGGGCCGGGTCAGCACGTGGCTGGTCCACACCGCCCGGGTGCCGACGATCAGCCCCATGACCGCCGCGAGACTCAGGCCCCGATGCAGCCACAGCACCAGATCCGGTCCGGTTCGTGCAGCGGGCGTTTCCGAGTCCTGCGGGGGCCACTCGGCGGTCACCGGCCGTTCACCGGTCCGCTCAAGGTCGTCGATCACCGGCGCATCGTACAAGGGGGACTGTCCGGTCCGGACACGCGCCGACGCGGGCCGCGGCGCACATGCGCACGCCGCGGCCGGGCCGTCAGTGGGGGAGTTGGTAATTCTCGTCGAGGGCGGCGCCGCGGTCGGGCTTGTAGAGGTCGAAGCCGCGCGGGTCGCACTGCAGGCCACCGTTGATGCAGTGGGTGGTGAGGGCGGCCAGGGTCGGCGCGTCCCAGACGTTGTAGAAGTCGTAGTGGAAGCTGTATCCGCGACCGGAGGACAGGCGGACGTCGGACAGGTTGCCGCTCACCGGCCAGGCCATCTTGAACTCGATCATCGGGACGGCGACCGGGTGGCTGCCCGGGCAGATGCCGAGCACCGGGTACGCCATGTGGGCGCGGTGGTCGGGGGAGTCGAGATAACGCCCGTCCCAGCAGCTCGGGGCCTGCAGGCGCATGTTGAGCTGGGTGCCGGCCGGGCACGAGGCGGGGAAGTCCCAGTTGAAGGTGCTGTCGCCGCACTCCCAGCCCTCGACCGCGCCCGGGTTGTTCCGGAACTCGTCGAGGGTGGCCGTCGGGCTGCCGACCAGGTAGCGCAGGCCGGGCGGGGACGGGCGGACGCTGCGGTAGTCGATGACGCCGCTCTTGTAGTAGATGACCTGGCGGCCGACCGGCTGGACCGGGGTGTCGCCCTTGAGCAGGGTCGGCATCCAGTAGCCGGTCTTGTCGCCCGGCGTGATGCATGAGGTGGCGCCGGCCTGCAGGCTGGTCAGGGTGCTCATGGCATTGGTGGTGGTGTTGCCCATGAACGTGTGCGAGTGCGAGGCGCCGGGCAGCCCGGGGAAGACGATCGGGTCGTCGGGCAGGTTGCCGCGGCTGACCGAGCAGTTCATCTGGAACTCGTGGTGGGTCGTCGGCGGGTTGGTGTCCGGCGGGACGGCGCGCGACGGGACGACGCCGGTCACCGGGTTGGGGGCCGGGATCCAGCCGGGTCCGCCGGGCGGGGTTGTGGATGCCGTGCCGTAGACCTGGAACTCGTACAGGGAGTAGCCGTATCCGGTGGCGCGCTGGGTCCCGTACAGGCGGACGTAGCGGCCGGTGCCGCTCACCGTGAGCGACTCGGTGCCGCCCGCGCCGGTCGTCGTGCTGTGGACGGTGGTCCAGGCGGTGCCGTCGGAGGAGGTCTGGATCTGGTACGCCCGGGCGTACGCGGCCTCCCACGTGATCGCCACGCGGCTGATCGTGGCGGTGGTGCCGAGGTCCACGCGCAGCCACTGGGGATCCGACCAGACGCTGCCCCAGCGGGTGTCGGTGCGGCCGTCGACGGCGGCGGTCGCCGGGGCTCCACCGTTCTCCTGGGAGGAGGCGAGGACGGGCTTGCCCTGGGACAGCAGCGTGTCGGCAGCGGCGGCGGGGGCGGGCGGGGAGACGGGGGTCAGCAGGGTCACCGCGAGGACGGCGGTGAGCCCCAGGCGACGTTTCATGGGTGCTCCAAGGGGATGACGGGGAACGGAGAGCGCTTTCCGAAGTGTGCCTCCCGCGCTGACGGCGGTCAATGTCCGTACCGGATAGGCGGCTTTTGTCGGGGCGTCGGGGAGAGCGCTTTCCGTGCTATAACCATCGGCATGGATGCCACGCGCCTGCCCACGCTGGAAGATGTGGCCCGGGCGGCCGGCGTCTCCCGGGCCACCGCGTCCCGCGTCATCAACGGCGTGCGCAACGTGGACCCCAAGCTGCACAGCGTCGTGTGGGACGCGGTGAACGCCACGGGCTACGTCCCCAACCGCCTCGCCCGCTCGCTGGTCACCCGGCGCAGCGGCACGATCCTGCTGGTGGTGTCGGACTCCGAGACGCACGACGACGACCCGTTCCTGGGGCGCTTCTTCGCGGACCCCTACTTCGGGCGGGTGGTCGGCGGCCTCATGCGCGTGCTGCGCGAGGCCGGGATCCAGCTCGCCCTGCAGATGGTGGGTACGGCCGGGCAGCGCACCCGCCTGGTCGGCGATCTGCGGCACGGTCAGGCCGACGGCGCCGTCGTGCTCTCGCTGCCCGCCGCGGACCCGCTGCCCGGCATGCTGACCGAGGCCGGGGTGCCGGCGGTGCTCATCGGGCGCCCCGGCGAGCCGGTCCCGATCAACTACGTCGACCTGGCCAACGAGACCGGCGCCGGCCTGGCCGCGGACCATCTCGTCGCCCGCGGCGCCCGCACGATCGGCATGATCTCCGGCCCGCCCGCCGTGCCCGCCGGCGCCGACCGCATCGCCGGCTTTCGCCGGGCCATGGCCCGCCACGGCCACGGCTGGGTGCCCCTGGTCTCCGGCAACTTCACCCGCGAGTCCGGCGAGGCCGCGGCCCGGGAGCTGCTCGCCCGGCACCCCGGCATCGACGGCCTGTTCGTCGCCAACGACCTCATGGCCCTCGGCGCGGTCATCACGCTGCGGGCCGCCGGCCGGCGGGTGCCCGAGGACGTCGCCGTGGTCGGCTTCGACGACAGCAGTGCCGCCCTGGCCGCGGACCCGCCGCTGACCACGGTCCGCCAGCCCCTGGAGGACATGGCCGCCGAGGCCGCGCAGCTGCTGCTCGCCCGCCTGGAGGACGCCACCATGCGCCCGTCCTCCGTCATCTACGAGCCCGCGCTGATCGTCCGGGGGTCAGCTTGACGCGTGACGGCGGTAGCGGACAGCCGCCGGGCACGTTACGGTGAGACAAACCTTCAGCAGTGAGGGGCTGCGCGCGCACCTCGCGGAGGGGTTCCTCATGGCTTTCGACCAGTCGTCCGACATCGATGCGGACCTGCGCATCGACGTGCGGCACGACGACACCACCGCCATCACCCGGCTGACCGTCCGCGGTGACGTGGACGCGATCACCTCCGACCGGGTCTACGACGTCTTTCTCCAGGCCCTGCACGACCACCGCCCCACCTGCGTCGACATGGACGTGAGCGGGGTGACCTTCCTCGACTCCTCCGGCATCCGCACGCTGGCCCAGTGCCAGGCCGACGCGCGCAGGGCCGGCGGCCACCTCGTCCTGCTGAACGTGCCGCCGATGGTCCTCCGGGTGCTGGAGATCACCGGCCTGGTGGACCACTTCGGCGTGGCCCACGTCTGGGACGACGTCACCGCCGGTTCCTGAGCCCGGACCGGGCCCGCTCGACCAGGCGGCGCAGCACCTCGAGGCGCAGCTGGTCGTCGAAGTCGCCGCCGATCGCCGAGGCCGCCCGGTAACACGCCTGCCAGGCCGCCTCGGCGGGATCCGGGCCCAGCGCGGCGGCGACGGCCCGCACGGCATGGAAGCGGTAGAAGGCCGCGCGCAAGTCCTCCGGCGCGCTGGCGGGATCGTCGCGGACGGCAGCGTAGCCCGCCGCAAGCTCGCTGAGCCGCGTCCGCAGCCCGTCCACGCCGCCGGCGCCGGGGGTGGCCGGGGCCGCGGCGGGCGGGACAGCACCGCCGGGGGCGGCCGGGGCCGCGGCGGGCGGGACGGCGGCGGCGCATCGAACCACGCCGGATCCACCCGGACCCCGGTGCTCTCGAGCGCCGCCGTCAGCGCGGTCGCCGGATCCGTGGTGACCGATGTGGTCAGCGCGCCGTCCACGGCTTGCCGCCATCGGCAGCGGCCGCTCACGTCCCAGACGACGCTCACCGCCCGGCCCCCGGCACTCAGCGCCGGGAGGACGTCGTCGCGGGCGCCCTGGTGACCACGGGGTTCCAGCAGCACCGACCATGATCCCGACCGCACCAGCAGCGCGAGGCCGTCCGCGGCCGCGACCTCGTACGGCACGTCGGCGGATCCGGTCACCGAGGCGGCGACCCCGGCGACATCGGCACGGTCCACAAAGGTGAGGCAGCAGCCCCCGGCGAGAACCGGACGGGTGACGAGCAGGTCGCGGGCAGCGGACATGAGCGGCATACTCCGTAGGCGAAGCGGGCGGCGTCAAGCGGGGAGGGACGATGTCCGGAGCGGCACCGGCCCGGGCGGGGGACGACTCCGTGCTGGTCGAGCGGCATCTGTTCGCGCTGGTGGACGTCGACGGCGGCGATCCGCCGTGGCCGGGTGGCGAGGTGCCGGCGGGCGAGGCGGTGTGGTTGCTGCCCAACCGTGTCGACTTCCGCAGCCCCGGCGAGGATCACGTCGCCGCCGTCCGGTTCGAGTCGTGGGACACCGAGCCGGGCCACTGCAGCGGCGGCCGGGTGACCTCGTCGGCCGAGGTGACGCAGGAGCCCGCCGGATCGCCGTCGCACTCGGCCTCGAAGGTGAAGGCACGGGGATGACTCTGACGTTTGGGCCTTTGGTCTGCGGATTCGCCGGGGGCGGCGCACGCCCGGCGCGGGGGCGTGGTTGAGTGGGGACGTGGAGTTCGTGGTTGCCGACGTCCCTGACAAGGAGCGCTTCGAGGCGCGGGACGCCGAGGGCGCGCTGGCGGGCGTGCTGACCTATCAGGTGACGGGCCCGATCATGGCCTGTACGCACACTCGCGTCGAGCCGGCCTTCGAGGACACCGGCGTCGCGGACGCGCTGGCCCGCGCCGCCCTCGAGGACGCCCGGGCGAAGAACCGGACCGTCGTGCCGATCTGCCCGGTGCTCAGCGGGTGGCTCGACCAGCACCGCGAGTACGACAAGCTCGTGGCCCGCTCCACCCGCCGGGTGAAATAGCGGCCGGGCCGCATGAGTGAGTGCGGCTGAATGCCGAGGTCGCGGCCCGGTGTGACGGAAGTCCTTCAAGTTGTCCGTCATGGGTTCGTCCGGAGCGGGAAGGCTGTGCGTATCTGCCTCTGGCGGCGGTCGCAGCGGTGCGGCCACCGGCCGGGGTTCCGGCATGACGCGGTGCGGGAGGCAAGGTGCTCAGTTCGTACGATCGCCGGCGGTTCAACGAGATCGTCTCGGGGCTGCTGGCGGAGGACCCGGGCTTCGGGAACAGGCAGGTCCCCGAGCCGCGGGAGCTGCCCCGGCGGCCGGTCGTGGCGTTGCTGCTCTGGGCGAGCATGCCGTTCCTGGTCGCCCTGGGCGGCGGGACCGGGGCGCTGCTCGCGGTGCTCGCCGCGGCCTACGGGCTGCGTCTGTGGTTCCGCGGCACCCCGGCTCCCGATCGGCGCTGACCTGCGCCTGGTCATCGACGGGCCGCGATGCCATTGATTGATGACCTTGAGCCTGGCAAGCTGGCGGCGTGGCGGATCTGCGCAGCCGTGCCCGTCCGGAGCCGTCGCTGGCCCGCTTCCGGGTGCTGGCCGCCGGGAGCATGATCTCCACGTTCGGCGGCTACCTCAACATGGTCGCGCTGAACCTGTTCGTCTATCAGGCCACCGGCAGCGCGGTCGGCGTCGGCGCCTTCCTCGCCCTGCGGCTGGGCTGCGGTTTCGTGGCCGGTCTCGGCGCCGGCTGGGTCGCCGCCCGGCTGCCGCGCCGGGCCGTCCTGATCGGATCCCACCTCGTCCAGGCGGCATCCCTGACCGCGCTCGCCGTGTCCCCCGAGCCGGCCCAGATCGCCCTGCTGCCCGTCGTCGCCGTGGTCTCCGGCGTGCTCGGAACCGTGTCGGCTGTCGTCCTGCGCAGCAGCGTTCCCGGCCTCGTCGGCCCCGAGCACCGGGTCGCCGCCAACGGGCTGCTGGTCACCGGGCGCGCGGTCGCCACGGCGGCGGGCTTCGCGACGGGCGCGGTCCTGGTCGGGTGGCTCGGCTACCGGGCCGCGTTCGCCGTGGACGCCGCGACCTTCCTGGCCCCGGCGCTCGTCCTGCTGCTGGTGCCGATGCCGTTCGAGCGGCCGCGGCCGGACGCCACGCCGGTCCGGGAGAGACACGGCAGGACCTGGCGGCGTACGGCCTTCGCCGCGCTGGCCACGACCCCTGTCATCGCCGTCATCGTCGCCGTGCGCGCGGCCGACGCGTTCGGCTCGGCCTCCCACAACGTGGGCCTGCCCGTCTACGCGACCCAGATCCGCCCCGGCGACCCGGCCGGCTTCGTGGGCACGTTCTTCGCCGTCTGGGCGGTCGGCCTGATCGTCGCGCACCAGGGCGTGCGGCTGGCCCGCCGCCGGCTGGGTGCCGCCTACGACGACCCCGTCCGTACGCAACGCGGCTTCGTCATCGGCACCTGCGTCATGTCGATCGCGTTCGTCGCGGCGTTCGCGGGCCTGCCCACGGCCGGCATGCTCGGCGTCGCCCTGGTCGCCGGCATCGCGGACGGCTACACCGAGATCACCTACTCCACGCGCCTGCAGGCCGAGCCGGAGCCGGCCCGGGGCTACGCGTTCGGGCTCACCGCGATGGCCGAGAACGGCGGCTTCGGCGCCGGGATGCTCGTCGCCGGCGGGCTGATCGAGCTGTGGGGACCGCTGACGACGGCCCTGGCCATGCACGGCGTGGTGGTCATCCTCGCCGTGCTGCTGTCCGCCCGGACCGGTCTCGCCCGCGTCCGGCCGGCTGCTTCCGCGCGCGCCCGAGCGGCTGCTTCCGCCCGCGTCCGGCCGGCTGCTCCCGGCCGCGCCCGGCCGGCAGCCAGAGAGGAACCGCATGCCGCACCAGACGAGCGACCCGCTGGGTGAGCTTGCCGGGGTGGCCGACCTCGCCGTCGGCGACCGCATCGACGCGGCGGGGCGGCGGCGCACCGTCGTGTATGTCGCGCCGCTGCCCGGAGTGGACCCCGCGGACCTGCGCCGCTCGGTCACCGCCGCGGCGCTGGGATCCCGTCCGGAGCTGCCCGACGTCGTCGTGGTGACGGCTGTTCCGCGTACGGGCACCGGCGACGTCGACTGGCCCGCCCTGCACCGCCTGCCCGTCGCCACCTCGGCCGGCACCCCGATCCGGCCCGCCGCGCCGCCGCCCGTGCCCACCGTCCCGCTCGCCCTGCCGGTGCCCCCGGCGCCGGTCGACGAGCCGGCCGGCCCTCCGGCGGGGCAGGGGAGCGAGCCGGTCGGCCTTCCGGGGGCGGGTGGAGGCGAACCTGCCGGCTCTCCGGCGGGGCATGGGAGCGAGCCGGCCGGCCTTCCGGATGCGGCTGGGGGCGAGCCTACCGGCTCTCCCGCGGTGGCGGGCGGCGGGGAGCTGCCGGCGGAGGAGCACGACCAGCCCGATCTCGTCCGCGCCCTGCTCCACGCCGCCGCCACCTGGCCCGATCGGGGGCTGACCCTGGTCGAGGCGGACGCAACCCGGCGACTGTCCTATCCCGAGCTAGTCGACGCCGCGCGCCGGATCCTCACCGGACTGCGCGCCGAGGGGCTGCGCCCGGGCGACCCGGTCATCCTGCACGCGCCCACGCTGACCGGCCACTTCACCGGGCTGTGGGCGTGCGTGCTCGGCGGGCTGCAGCCCGTGGCCGTGGCCCAGGCGCCGACCTACGAGCACCGGAACGCCACGCTCGACAAGCTGCTGCACGCCTGGCGCACGCTCGGGAAACCGCCGGTGCTGTCCGGCGGGTCGACGGTGGAGGCACTGCGGGCGTACGCGGGAAGCAGCGGGATGCGCGTCCTGGACCTCGCCGCCTGGCGCGACGCACCGCCCGCGCCGGAGGTGCATCTGCCCGAGCCGGGTGACGTGGCGACCCTGCAGCTGTCGTCCGGCAGCACCAGCCGGTCGAAGATCATCCCGCTGACCCATCGCGGGCTCGTCCGCTACGCCCAGGGCTCCCGGCACGCCGGCCGCTTCCGCCCGGGCGACACGGCCCTCAACTGGCTGCCGCTCGACCACGTGGCCGCCCTGGTGATGACGCATCTGGGCCCGGTGCTGCTCGGGTCGCCGACGGTGCACGTCGCGACGCCGCTGGTGCTCGCGGACCCGCTGCGCTGGCTGGATCTGCTCGCGGAGCACCGGGCCGCGCACAGCTGGGCGCCGAACTTCGGGTTCAAGCTGGTCGCCGAGGCCCTGCGGCGGGCGGACAGCTCCCGTACCTGGGACCTGCGGCACGTCCGCAGCCTGATCAACGCCGGTGAGCAGTGCACCGAGCCGGTGATGCGCCGGTTCGCCGAGACGACCGAGCGCTTCGGTCTCGGCGCGCGCCCGCTGCTGCTGGCGTGGGGGATGGCCGAGACGTGCACGGTCTGCACGTACCAGCCGTTCGACGCCGCGGCGGTGCAGCGGGTCCGGGTCGGGCCGGATGGCGTACGCCTGTCCTGGGATGCGTCCGGCAGCACGTTGCTCAGCATGGGTCCGCCCGTGGCCGGCACGGCGATGCGCGTGGCGGGCCCGGACGGGCGGACCGTGCTGCCCGAGCGGCACATCGGCCGGCTGCAGGTCCGGTCCGAGCGGGTGCTGCCCGGCTATCTGCACAACCCGGAGGCGAACCGGGAGGCGTTCCCCGGCGGCGAGTGGTTCGACACGGGCGACCTCGCGTACCTGCACGACGGCCGCATGACGATCACCGGCCGCGCCAAGGAAGTCATCATCGTCAACGGCGTCCACTACTTCTGTCACGAGATCGAGGACGTCGCCGGCGAGGTCGAGGGGGTGGCCGTCAGCAACGTGGCCGCCCTGGGCGTGCCGGACGCCGAGGGCCTCGAGCGGATCGCGGTGCTGCTGGTGCCCTCCGGCAGCGCGGATCCCGGCCTGCTCAGCCGGGTCCGGGCCCATCTTGCGCGCCGGATGCAGATCACCGGCGCGGAGGTCGTGGCGGTGCCGGCGGACCGGTTCGACAAGACGACCAGCGGCAAGATCCAGCGGGCGGGGATGCGGGCGCGCTGGCTGGCCGGCGGCTACGACGACGTCCGGTCCGCCACCACCGCGGATCCCCGGACCGCGCCGGACTGTGCCTATCGGGCCGTGTGGCATCCCCGGACGTTCCCTGAGGATCCAAGCCCGGTCGCCACCCTGGAGATCGGCGAGTCGTCCGTGGCGGGGGAGCCCCTGCCGCCCCGCATCGTCTACGCGCACCCGGGGGCGGACAAGCTGCTGGCGCTGGCCCGGCGCATCGCCGCCGAGGGCTGGACCGGCGAACTGATCACCCTGGGTACGCCGTCGCCCGAAGCGGCCGTGGTCGCCTCTGTGGCGGCCGGCCTCGCCGTCGAACACCCCGGCGTGCGCGCGTGGCATCTCGAGCTGCCCGGGCACGACGCCCGCGAGGACGCCGCGATCCTCCGCCGCGCGCTCACCTGGCGGCACCACGAGCCGGTGATCGCGTGGCGCGGCCGGGCGCTGGTCCGCCGGCTCGAGCAGGTCCCGCTGGCCTCCGGCGACGGGGAGTCGCCGCTGCGGCCCGGCTCGCGCTGGCTCGTCACCGGCGGGCGCGGGGGAGTGGCGGGGGCTCTGCTCGGCTCGCTGCCGGCCGGCCTGGACCTGCTGATCACCGGCCGCACGCCCGTCCCCGGCGACGATCCGGCCCTGGTGGCGCTGCGCGAGGCCGGACACCGGATCCAGTACGCAGCCCTGGACATCACCGACCCGCAAGCCCTGGACCGGGCCGTGCGGGACGCGTGGGGCGAGGGCCTCGACGGCGTGCTGCACCTGGCCGGCCGGTACCAGCTCGAACCCCTGGCGAACGCCGACCCCGGCCGGTGGCGTGCCCAGCTCGCCGCCAAGGTCGAGGGGTCGCTCGCCGTGGGGGAGCTGCTGGCCCGGCACCCCGGCGCCGCCCTGATCGCCTTCTCGTCGCTGGTCGGGCAGGTCCCGGTCGCCGGGGCGGGCGCCTACGCGGCCGGCAACCGCTTCCTCGAGGCCTGGTGCGAGCAGCTCGCGCCGCAGCGGCCGGTGTGGTGCCTGGCCTGGGGCGCCTGGCGGGGCACCGGGATCAGCGCCGGCCAGGAGGCGATCGAGGACACCCTGCGCCGGTACGCGTACGTGCTCGAGCCCGCCCAGGCCGCCGCCCTCACCCACCGGGCGCTGCGCCTGCCACCCGGGCGGCTGTACCTCGGCGTGGACCCGGCAGCCGTCCGCTTCCGTGGCCTCGTGCACCCGCCGCGAGCACTGGAGACCGCCGCCGGGACCGACGCCTTCGGCACCGAGCTGCCCCCGCCCGCGGTGTCCCAGCCCCCACCCGTGGGGTCCCAGCCTCCGCCCATGGGATCCGAACCCGTCCCCGCGGTGTCCGGGCCCGTGCGGCAGCTCGTCGACGCGGCGTTGCGCGAGGCGGTGCCCGGCGGGATCCCCGACGACGTGCCGTTCCACGACGCGGGACTCGACTCGGTGGCGATCCTGCGGGCGCACGCGCTGCTGGAGCGGGCTCTCGGGCGTACCCTGCCGCAGACCTTGTTCTTCGAGCACGGCACCCCGGCGGCGCTGCGGGCACACCTGGCGGGCGCCTCCGCCCCGGGCAGCGCCGCGCCGGCCGGGGCGGCCACCCGGGACGGCCGCATCGCCGTGATCGGCATCGCGCTGCGCTTCCCGGACGCCGCGGATCCCGCGCAGTACTGGCGGAATCTGCTCGACGCCCGGGT
The DNA here is from genome assembly GCF_030757795.1 of Actinoplanes oryzae. Taxonomy (GTDB): domain Bacteria; phylum Actinomycetota; class Actinomycetes; order Mycobacteriales; family Micromonosporaceae; genus Actinoplanes. Next base: position 926 of record NZ_JAUQWH010000210.1, on the reverse strand, counting down.
GAGCATCCGCCGCTTCGGCCGGGCGGAGCTGCTCGCCGCCGGGCTGCCCGCCGGGCTGGTCGACGACCCGCGGTTCGTGCCGGCCAGCGGCGCCCTCGACGACATCGCCGGCTTCGACGCGGCGTTCTTCGGGATCAGCCCGGGCGAGGCCGCGCTCATGGATCCGCAGCACCGCAAGTTCCTGGAGGTGTGCCACGAGGCGCTGGAGGACGGCGGGTACGCGGGCAGCGCCGGTCCCGTGGCGCTCTTCGCCGGCTCGGGCATGCACTTGTACTCGTTGCGCACCTATCTGCGCGCGCACCTGGGCGACGTGGATCCCGGCGACCAGGTGGCGGCGCTGCGGGCCACGATCGGCAACGAGCCGGACTTCCTGGCCAGCCGGGTGGCGTACAAGCTGGGGCTGACCGGGCCGGCGGTCGGCGTGCAGACGGCCTGCTCCACCGCGCTGGTCGCGGTCCACCAGGCCGTGCGCGCCCTGCAGGCCGGCGACGCGGAGCTCGCGCTGGCCGGGGCCGCGGCGCTGCACGTGCCGGGCGTCGCGGGCTACCGGTACGAGCCGGGATCCATCCTGTCGCCCACCGGCGTCTGCCGCCCGTTCGACGCCGCCGCCGACGGCACCGTGGGCGGCAACGGCGTGGCCGCGCTGCTGCTCAAGCCGCTCGACCGGGCCCTCGCCGACGGCGACACCGTGCACGCCGTCATCACCGGCACGGCCGTCAACAACGACGGCTCGGACAAGGCCGGCTACGCGGCGCCGTCGGTCGGCGGGCACGCGGCGGTGATCCGCCAGGCCCTCGCGGCGGCGGGCCTGACCCCTGACGACCTCGGCTACCTGGAGGCCCACGGCACCGGCACCCCGATCGGCGACCCCATCGAGATCGCCGCCCTCCGCACGGTCTTCGGCGGGCGCCGCCGGCCGCTGACCG
>NZ_JAUQWH010000021.1 GCF_030757795.1 Actinoplanes oryzae | reverse complement strand
AATCAAGGGCTGTCCTCATGATCAGCCGGGGTCGATATCTGACGGCCGCAGGTTAAAACCCAAGCTATGACTTCGACCCCTTTGGTGGACAGGCACGGAAAGTATCCGCCGAGTCGGTTGGCGCGCGCTGTCGGCGGCATAGGGAGTGCGTCGGACCGCTCAGGCGGTTGGTACCGAAAACAATAGCCAAATTGGCCTCGATTTTAGTCGGCGGCCGGCCCGGTAGTTCGGTCCTTCGGAAGTCGCCAGCCGTCGGGAACCTGATCGTGGGCGATGTGCGGATTGGGCGACGGCAGGTGCCGTTCTTCGATCTGCACGACATACCGGTGCCAACCTGACCCTGCGTGAAACCTTGCGAGCCAGAGTTCCGTCGTGCCCAGTGGCTGATCGCGGTTCCGCCGTGCCCGACCCCGGAACCAGACGTCCGAGATGCCTTCAGGAAGAACGAGGTCATCGACGTGCTCGGTCGTTCCGTCGTCATAAGAATCGGACAGTCGGTTGAAGTAGTGGCCGTCCTTGTGGCCTCGCGCGAAAAGGAAGAGGTGCCGCTCGTGGGCGGATTGGGCGAGGAGTTTGTCCAGGTTCTCGCGGGCCCAGCCTTCCGCAAGCATCTCCGAGCACACCTGCGCGAGTTCGTTCAAGCGCACGGGGATCGATCCGCTTTCGGTCTGGGGTTGCCCTGCCTTCTTCGCGCGCGCCCATTCAGTCATCAGGTTCGTGGCTGGGGGCGAGGTGACTTCGACGATGCCTCGGCGCTCCTGGCCATCGGGATATACCCATGAACCGTCAGGCATCTTGTCTCCAGCGCCTGCATCCGCGAGCTCGATGTCAATTTTGAGCACCTGCTCCATAGCCAAGAAGGCGATCTCTTCTTCACGTTTCGCTCTCGTCCCGGCCGTGTTGCTCATGGCCTGGAGCGTATCTGGCTCAGGCAGTGAAACCCAGAGACGCCTCGGGTACGAGACCGCCCAGGACTTCGACGTCATCATCACCATGGGCTGCGGCGACGCCTGCCCGATCTTCCCCGGCAAACGCTACGAGGACTGAAAACTCGACGACCCCGCCGGCCAAGGCTCCGAGGCCGTCCGCATGGTCTGCGACGAGATCCGCACACAGTTCGACGCCCCGCTGGTAAACCGGATCGCGGTCGTCTGACGCTCCCGGGCCGTGTCTGCGCGGTCTCCGGTGGCCGGGTCAGAACATTTCGGCGACCGGGAAGTGGCAGCTGCCAGTGTCGTTGGCGTGCCGCTTCTTACGCCGCAGCGCATCGTCCAACGGGATGCGCCCGTCGAGGATCATGAAAAGGTCGGAGCCGCTCATCGTCATGAAGCAGGTGCCCTCGCTGTAGGTGGTACGCGCGGGCTCGCTCAAATCGTTGATGCTGATGATCAGCCCGAGCGCGTTCTTGCCCTTACGCTCGACTTTCTTGGCGAAGGCGTCAGCCTGTTTCCGGCTGACCGGATCCTTGGTCCACTTCGCCTCGATGATGTAGTCGTCGGTGTCGAAGCTAATCGACCCGTCGATCTGCTCGGCCGCCAGCGAGTAAGCCAGCCGCGGAGAGAGGTCGAACAACGCGAACAGGGAGTTGAGAAAGTCCTCGAACTGCCGGCCCCGCTCGTGCACGTCGCCCATCGAGTGCATGGCCAGGAACCGACCGCGCAGATCGTCGAGGTCCTGCGCGAAGCGCCGCTGCAGCTCGACCTGCTGGGTGTAGGCCGCCTGCTCGGCGTCCAGGCGCTCACGTTCGCTGATCAAATCCTCGTACGCCGCCGTATACGTCTTCAGGTCGGCGACGGCGGCCTGTGCCCGCGGCAGCCATTTCTCGGCGTCCTCGTGCCGCTCCAGCTCGGGAAACCGTTGCATGTTGGCCAGCTCGACCATCAACTGCACGCTCGCGTGCTGATAGACCCGCTCGCCGTCGATAAGCCGGTCGACCACCTCGTCGGCGATCTCCCGCTTCGAAACCCCGAAGTTCACCCCGGCCAGCAACTCCGGATGCTCCCGCAACGCAGCCCGCAGAAACTTCTCCAGCGTCGGCCGGTACCAGAACACCCCGGCCAGCGCGGCCCTCAACGCGTTGTACGCAGCACCGGAGATCCGCCTCGTCGCCCGGCTCTCGCTCATCGGCTCCCATCCCGCTCGATCGAGACGGCCGCCACCCTAACGCTCCGTCACCGACTGAGATTAGGCACCCGCACCGCATGTCCGCCAGAGCCGTCCACGCCGGACATCCACGCTCACAGAGCTTCGACCATCCGTCATCCGCGTCGAAACGTGGGGCCTCGGGCCGGCCGCGGAACACGCCTCGGCTAACGGGCCACTCGCTGATGACGTCTATGCCGAGCGTTGCTCCCTGCGCAGCAGGGCCATCCGCCGCAACGCAACAGCGCGGCCGACGGCAAAGGTGCTGCAGTATGAGTTCCCCGGTGTACGGTCAAGCTCCTCGTACGCATAAGGTGCCGTTGTTCGGCGCGAGGCGTAGCCGGTTGTTGAGTCTGAAGGTGCCGGAGATGGCTGTGCTGGAAAGCGGTCTGCGGAAGGCTTTGGCGGGCGCCGCCCGCTTCCTGCCGCAACTGACCCGCCGGGCCGAGGCGGCGTTGATCGCGGATCACCAGCCGATCACCGGCACGGGGAGTCTCAACGGACACGGCGCTGCCTTCTGGCTCAAGGTAGCCGTCGCTCCGAACCACTCACCCGAGGCCCTCGATCCAGTCGAGTTCGTCGACCGGGCTGACGAGTTGGCGAGGAGGTTCTTCGCCGATGAACCGTTCTATGTTGAGTACTCCGGCAGCGCTGAACTTCGCCTGGTAGCCGGCACGCCTCCCGAGCTGAGCCGGCCTGGCACCACGCACATGCTGCGGATCTTCCCCAACGGCCTGGTCATGCTGCAATGGGTGCTGCAGGCGACACCAATCCCGTGCAGCGAGCCAGGCGTCGAACTCTCGCTGGACGAGATCGTTGCCGTCCTGCACCGGATGTACGAACTGGCCCACAGCCCTCAATTCGCTGGGACCCACCGTCGCCGACGACTAGTGCGGCACCGACTCGACTGGCGTGTCGGCCTGTCGTCGTCGATCACCGGCGAGCGGGGGCCTATCTTCTGGCGGAGCCTCACCTCGTCGGCGCGCCTCCCCGACCGGGCCAAGCACCGGCAGAATCCCCACTGCCCGTTCGACGGTTACGCTGCCGGAGCGATGAACGACCGCAAGCTGACCGATTCCGTCGGGCTCACGTTCAAGCCCGCCCTACAGGCCCTTTTCATCTCCTCCGGGTACAGCGGCAAGATCACCGAGGCCGTTGCAGGAGCGCTTGAAACGCCTGCCCTAGACACGAGCTCGCCGGGCACAGCGAAGCCAGAGATCACCGCCGACTGAACCACTGAATCACCAACGCGAACCTTGGTCAGGAGCCAGACGCGGCTGAAGAAGTCAACGGGCCGAACCCGGATTTCCGCCGTCGACGCCACGAAGTGCGCGCTCGGGGTCGAACTCTAGCTCTACGGAGGTTTCCGCAGCTCAAATAAGCTACCGCCGCAGGACTTCGGGGATCAAAGGCGCACTCTCGCCCCGACTCGTCCCGAGGTAGCTGGGCTGTGGTCAGGGATCGATCAATTTGCGGTTCCGTGAACTCTCTGCCACTAGTAGGCTCCGCTCTGCACTCATCGAGGAGACGGGAGCCCAGCATGGCGGATTTCTTCGAGTCGAAGAAGTCGGCAGCGATCTTGAAACATGCCATTCTTTCGAGGTATCTCGTCCCGTTCACGGCAAAGACTGGATCTCGATCACCGCAGGGACGCGTTGCCTTTGTGGACGGTTATGCCGGCGAAGGGCGCTACGAGGACGGCGAACCAGGCTCCCCGGCCCTGGCGATCAAAACAGCTAGGGATCTCTTGACCATGCCCCGCCGACTTGAGTGCATGTTCGTCGAAAGAGACAACAAGGCTTTCGGTCGACTCAAGGCGATGGTGGAAGCGGAGGCCGGCGGCATCGCCGCGCGAGCGGTTCACGGCGAGATCAACGACCACCTTGACGACGTACTGACCTTCGCGGAAGGGATCCCGCTCCTGCTGTTCCTGGATCCCTACGGCCTGATGATCCCGTTCGACTCGGCCATAAAGCCCTGGGGCCGCCCGAACAATCGCGGTGCTGCGGCGACGGAGGTACTGATCAACTTCAACGCGGGCGCCGTCCGTAGGATCTGCGGACTTCTGGTCAGCGGCAACGGTCCACAGGCGACGCTCGGCCGGATGGACGAGGTCTGCGGTGGCGACTGGTGGAGAAACACTTGGCGTGCCGCCATGCCGGACAAGGACACAGCCGAAAAAGCCGTCGTGGCCGAGTACGCGCGACGGCTGGCCACAGACGGTCGCTGCGGCTATCGGGTGACCGAGGTGAAGAACAAACCCCATCACAAAGCCGTCTACTACTTGCTCTTCCTGACCCGCCATCCCGACGGCATGTACGTCTACGGCGAGGCCGCCTCCAAAGGGCTGGAGCAGTGGCGTCACGCTGTCACTCTCGGCGACTATGACGAGGCGATGCTCTTCGATCCCGAGGTGATCTTCAAGACCGATGAGACGGTCCTCAGGGACCGATGGATCGCGGAGATCGAGAAGAACCTGAGCGCCGAGTTGAGTAAGGGCCAAGCGTTCCGCGTGGTCGACAGGTACGCGACGGTGTTCGGCAGCACGGTCGGCCTCGCACGCGAACTGCACCTTCGAGCTGCGTGGAAGCGGCTGTATCCCGGGTTCACTCGAACGCCACCAACGGGACAGAGGCTCTTTGAGAAGTGGATCGAGCCAGCCTGACGGCGACCAGCCGCTAGACAGTCACCGCAGCCAACCGGCGCTCCACCGACGGCATCTCATCCCAGGTCCGGCCGTCGAGTTCCCGGCCCCCGGCCTTCGGTGTCCGGCCTCCCCACTGCTTGAAGAAGAACGCTGTCCCGCTGGACGCGCATTGATCGCGAAGCTCGCGTACCCAGTCGGAGCTCATAGGCCGACTGCCCTGGCCGGACTCGCCGCCAGCAATCAACCACTGGATCTCGGTGAGGTCGATGCCGCCGAGTGGCCCGATCAGCGGCTCCGCCGAGATGAAGCGCACCGCGGCCGGCACCTGCCGGAGATGGTCGATGCGGTCCGCTTGTCCTATGTCCTCGACCGACACGCCGATCCAGACATTGTCCGGCCAGGTGAGCCTGGAAGCGATCTTCGCAAGACGCGCGGCGCGTTTGGTCAGGATCTGGTAGGTATGGCGCGGGGTTTGCGCCATGACCTCGAAGACCTTCTCGACGTACTCGAACGGCACTCGGGCGTGGAAGAGATCAGACATCGAGTTCACGAACACTAACTTCGGGTCACGCCATCGCAGGGGAATGCCCAGCGCATCTGCGTGAAGCGTGACCGCGAATCCGGGACCGCTGGTCCGAGGGTCACCGTCGTTCTGATACTTGGCCGAGCCCATGGCCTTCAGGCGCTTCGCCAGGACAAGGGCGTAGCAGTTATCGCAGCCTGCCGAGATGCGGTCGCAGCCGGTGGTCGGATTCCAGGTGGCCTCGGTCCACTCAATCGCGCTGTTGTTCGCCACTGCAGCCTCCTCCCGTTGTAAGAATCATCTTGTCGAACATGCGTACGGCTGGGAAGGGTATGAGCGATCTCGACCCATCCGCACCCCCGAAGAGTCAACCAAAGACATGACGGGCACAACCCATCGACGGGTTCAACGAACGCCGCCCTCCGGGGCGACGGACTCCCACGCGAGGAGCTGGAACTTACTGCGAGCGCGCCACGCCGCGATCAACGCGGTGTGCAGGGCTCTACGCCGCAGCAGGGTAGTCCCACGGTCTGGCCTCCCTGTGTACTCAGGCAGCTCGACGCCGTTGATCCCGCGCTCGACCAGCGTGGTGAGCTACTCAGCTCAGGCCACGGGCTTGGCTCGGCGTCCGGCCCCTGGGGCATCACGGCTGCGCGCCTGCAACCGCCCGAGCGTTCGTGCCCGCATCGAGACGGCCGTCCGGCAGTTCGTGGCGCAGTCATCGGTGCCGGTTGACCTTGCCTCCGCGGCCCATCATGTCCGCAAGGTCGTGGGACGGGAAGCGACAACGGACTGGGCTGGGGCGGGTGGCTTCAAGCAGTTCGTGACAACCATCCAAAACGACTCCCTGGTGCTGAATCCACGTCATCCCGGCTGGCTGCTCGACCCGGCAAGGCACGAACTGGCTCAACCGGCGACCGTGCCGGAGATCGCCGAACGAGTAAGCCGGGTCGTCGGAGCGCCACTGATCGACACTGACACCTACCGGGCATTGTTCCAGTCAATCGCTGCAGAGGGACGCGCCGACCCAGACCTCCCACAGGCCCAGGCGGAGGAGGTGATCCGAGAGGCATGCAGCCAGCGCGGACACAAGGTCACCAGGAATGTGATCCACTTCGTGCTCATCGGATTGCAATACAGCCAAGTCGACTGGCGCGAAACGCAGCACGACGCGGCGCACCTCGCGGCAGAGTTCGCCGGCAACGTGCTGCGCCTGACGATCAACGCCCGTATGGAGTTGTCGGACACCGAACGCAACGAGGTACGCGCATGGATCGAGGGCGGCTGACGCCCGCCAGTTGAACCCGGCGCGTCAGCGGCGGCAGGCGTTCGGGGTGTCCAGGGCATGGTCATTTCGATCTAGGGCGCCTCAATGTGCTTGCTCGCCGCGCGGGAGCTGGGCCGTCCGGGGGGCGCCAGCCAGTTCGTCGAGGTCATGCGACTCGTTGATCTGAGATCGCATTAGCAGAATGCCCGACCCTGGGGTGTAGCCAGATCCCGAGCCCGACACATATTGTTATCTAGTGGAAGCAAAGAGTAGCGAGTGGGTCTCGCTGCCCGACGCTGGCGATGGTCGTAGTCGACACCGTACCGACCCGAGCCGTCCGGGATGGACGTTGTGCGAACGGCAACTGCCGGCCGAAAAACAGCCCGTACCTCGGGAACAAGCCGGCTTCCCGTGCGCGCGATGTTCGGCCCGGTTCACTGCCCTCGCTCCGATCGGGATGGCGCCGCTGAGCGCACCGGCTTCGCGACTACCGCGTCAGCGCGCGAAGTCACCTCAACCTGCGCATGTCGAACGCCGGCCGGTGGCACGCACTCGGACCCGCGAACGCGACCCGAGCCCACCGATCGACCCGCCTCGGCCGCCGACCATCGCTAAGACCTCCACGAATCCCTGGCGCACAACGGGCTGGGTCATCCTGACAGAAACCCCAGGTCACCGCGTCTTGCATCAGCCATATCCGGGCCTACGCCTACGGGCGATGTGCGGACGCCGCTTCTTGCCGACCACCCCGATCTGGCCCCGACGGCCGCCCGGAACTCCCTTGTGCCGCGAATGCAGCACGATTCGTGCCGCCGCCCTAGCCGAACGACAGGCGCCCTCCCGCACCACACCGGCAGGCCGCCGGCGAGCAGGCGACATTGCCGAGGCCCGTCTGCAGGTAGTACGCGGAGGTCTACCCGGCCTGGGGCGTCGGCGATAGCCGGAGGTGGCGAAGATGTTCAACCCCTGGCTCGCCGCCAAACGGGCTCTCGCATCCCTGCGCCCGCCCCCGAATTGGTTTCTCGGCAGACCGCAGCGCGCGACGATCGCCGCGGTCAACCCTGCCGGGTACATCCTGCTGATCGACTACACCAACGGCCGGGACTGGGTCGACTTACCTGGCCGCGAACAGGCCTGGATCAACCTGTCGACTCGAACGGCCGACGAACGGCCAAGTGACGAGGACCTGACCGCGGTCGATGTCGAACTGGCCAGACGGCGGCTTCTCCGCACTCAACCTTGGGGAATCGACACCGAGGGCCGCCTTTGCGCATCGGTGATCTCGGCACGCTCCTCGATCAACAACAACGAGTAGCCCGGGCTTGGTGTTAACCCCCGTCGTCCCCGGTCGCCCCCAACCGGCACCGACCGAGACGGCCTGGGTGTCGCAGGACCTCCGGGGATCAGGAAACCGCCGCCGCCCGGGCCCGTTCGAAGTGTTGCTTATGGCGCCAGCTAGCGATCATGTCGGTGAGCAGCGAGACAAATTCGGCTCGCCGCTCAGGGATCATGCCGGTGGGTGCGGGCGCGGCCAGGGTGAGCTCAGCGGCCTACGGAGCACAGGCTCCAGCGTGTCGACCGAGAGACGACCACGGTCCATCAGTCGCGCATATTGGCCTGCTCGTCGATGTTCCAGATCGCCTCATTGACTCGGCCTTCAAGAGGTTCGAAGAGGTCTTCTAGTATGGCGAACTCGGCGAAGAGGGTATCTCGGTCGGTCACCTCGCGAAGCGCTTCCGCTCGTTCAACCCAATCTCGAAGGCTTTGCATTGTTATCGGTAGCCGACGGGAACGCAGCACTTCCGAATCGAAAATCGCGTCCACGTCGCCGTCGTCGATTTGCATTAGCCGGATCGCGTCGCCTGGTTGCAGACGACGCGCGTTCTCTTCTATGTAATTCAGGCCCGAGAGCATTTCTTGTAGGCGCAGGCTGAGGTGATCCGCTAAGGCATCTTGAAGGGCGGGTAGGTCCAATCCGATCTCTTCTCGCAGTTTAGTCGCTGCGAGATGCGGAATCTCGAATGGATCTCCACTTCTCCAGTTCGGCTGAAATCTCGCGAGCTCAGGACCAACGGCGTCAGCCCCAATCACGCTTCCAGGACTGTACAGATCTAGAACGGAGCAAGCGACATCAAAGTAGATCAGCACCGCTGGCAATAGGATCTCTATCCGGTGATGGTCGCGGTGATACGTCTCGTTGCGATAGGCGTGCAGCTTTCGGAGGACTGGAACGAGCGTGGCGGGCAGCGCGTCCTTTTCGACGAGGAACTCCGCCTTTCTCAAGAAATCGCGATCGATCTTCTTTCGGTCAGCCTTGGAAGTGACCGATGGTTCCAGTCGCGCAATTTCCTGCTCAAGTTGCGACTCGGATAGCTCATTTGCGAACTGTCGCTGCAGGCGAGTCCCATTTTGTCGCCATCGGCGAAGCCGGTAAAGACCTTCCAGTTGGTCGAAGTTGCGATGCTCCCACCGGAGGCGCTGCTCTACCATTCGATGCATGATCAGTTCGACAGCGCTATCGAGAAGAATGTGCGCCAACCTGAGTTGCGGGACGCGGCCAACCTTGATGAGGCGCAGTACCTCATCGAGCTGCACAATCACGAACTCAAGCTGTCGCACTGTCGCCCCCGGTACCAACATCTGATGGAGCCAGTGTCGACGAATGCGAGCGTAATTCCCACTGACTTTCCGCCAAGGCCAGCTTTGTCACGAGGTCGAAGACCGCCAGGATCACCGACACGCGCGTCGCAGCGATTGGTGACCCGGCTGCGCACGAGCCCTTGGGCGTCGTGGAGGTCAGCGAGGCATTCAATTGCTCGGTCTGGCGAGTCTGTCGATGCGCGTGATGGCCAGCGCGGCGCCGTTACCCTGACCTCGGTGATGAGGCGGTGTCGCGGCGCCGTCTGGAACTGGCGGGTTTCTAGTCGCGCAGCCAATGGTCGTTGTCGAGCCAGCCGATTTCGATGAGGTCCCGGATCAGCCATCGATACGTCAGGCTGGTCGCCGGGCCGTCAAGGTGAAGCGGTAGATCCAGACTTTGGAGGTCGTCGGGGCCGAACGCCGTCCGAGCTCCGCTGCGGTGCTGTTGGCCGAACTCCCAGAACGTGTGGTCGTCGTCAGCCAGCTGCAGGTCAACTGTCGGAGCGGCGCTGCGCCCGGTTGCCGGGTCCGATGCCAGCCGGATGAGCATCTGGATGGGGTAGTCCTCCTCGGCGGTAGGCAGCTTGACGAGCCCGTCGACGCGTACGGGGAGCGTGCTGTAGAGGCCCAGCGCGTCTCCAAATTTGGGGAACGAGGTCTCGGCGAGTTCCCGGTAGCCGACGATCGCCGCGCGCACGATGCTCGTTGCCAGTTCCAAGGCCAGCTCAGGCGAATAGCGGTGTGACATCCACCGGCCTCCTGGCTGATCGCCGCGCGGCCATGGCGGCAGAAGTGAATCCCCAGGCTGGCCGTCCAACTGGTCGGAGAGCCAGCGAACGTCGTGGGAGTCCACGTCGTTGCCCCACGAAGCGTGCACTGATCTGTTGACCGTCTCCATCCACTCAGCCACGATCTCCCGCACTGCGCGTAGGTCGATTTCTCGTCGCCCCGAGGACCGCTGGCGCTTGTGGGCGAAGGCGGCCAGTTTGTAGAGCCGCTCGCGCGCGAGTACTGAGGTCGGCGGGATGGGGAGTCTGCGTCGCTTGATGGCTTCTTTGAGCTGGTGCCGTAACTCTTCGCGGGCGTGCAGCCAGCGGCCGAAGTCGGAGGTGGGAAAGCGCCGTAGGGTCGAGCGGTGCCATGACCCCAGTGAGGGTCGGGGTTCGGTGAGCAGGATGACGTCCGGCGGCGGTAGCTGATCGCGGGAACGCGCGAGCGTCACGTAGCCGTGCCCCAGATGGGCTCCCCACTGCACGAGCTGCCCGTCGCGGTGCCGGGCGAGTGTCGGAGCCAGCGGCCCCAGCCCGGTCAGCAGGGCTTGCTCCGCACCGCGCAGCCATCGGACAGCCCGGACCGCGAGCTCCTGCCCGTCCGCGGGCGCGTCGGTGGGGTCACGGCGGGTGATCAAGGCGGCGATGGTTTCGTCGGACGCGCCATCGTGGGTTTTGTCGCCGGTGGCGTCGGCGACCTGGTCGAGTACCCAGAACGCCGCCCCAGGGTTCGCCTCAGCCAGCCTGATGAGCAGTGCCTCTTGGTCCTTGTCGGTGGCGGCCGAGAGCGCCAGGGCGATCGCATATCGCCAGCGCGGGAAGGCCGTCGCCGCCGCGATCGTCTCCAGGTCGATCAGATCTTCCCGCAGCGCTTCGGCTCCGAAGTACTGCTCGAACACCGGCAACGCGAAAGTTAACCCGCTGCGGTCGGCGACAACAAGGTCGGTGGCGGTGAGCCGCTGGACACGCGGCAGCGGTCCGAAATCGGTCGCCGCGACCGGTTCGGACTGCATGAGGACGCGGATCGCCAGCCGTGCCAGGTCGCTCCACGTGTCATCAGAGACCTCGATGTCCCGGCTGCGGATGACGTCCTCCGCGAGGCCGGCCAGCAGTTGAGCACGGGTGACTGGTGCATCGCGGCCGGCTTCAAGGCGTGTGGCCAGCCCGAGAGCGGTCAGCGGGCTACTGAGCAGCTGGGCCTGTTCGGTGGTCCACCGATGCCAGGCCACCTCGCGGCCCAAGGCGAGCTCCATCAGCTCGGCGCCGCGCCACACCGGCCACGAGTCGACAAGGAGCCGCTCTTCGTCGGGAACCTGGATATCAGGGCGAGCCGTCGCGAGCAGGCTGACGGTAGGCCACACCTGCACAAGCTGACGGGCCTCGACGAGCAGCTGATTCGCCTCGCGGATGCTGACACCGTCGAGGTCGTCAAGCACGACGCGGCACGGTCGAGTCGGCTCGCCGCCGAGCTCGGACACGACCGCCGATTCCAGGCTCGCAGTGACATGCCGGGCGGTGAGGAAGACGGGGATCTCCGTCTGCTCGTCGCCCGCAGCATCGAGGAGGCCCTGTTCCCACCAGCGCAGCGCCAGCTCGGTCTTGCCCGCGCCAAGCTGGGCAATCAGGACTCTAACCTGGCCCGGCTCCACCTCGAGGGCCGGTCTATCGGTCGTCGCCATCCAGGCGAGCACTGCCGGTCTGCGCGATGCTCGCACGAACGGTGTCACGTGGGCGAGACGTAGACCATGGCCTTTGCGAGCGGCGAGTTGCCACGCTTGTACTCGGGTGCGCATCCGCGGGTTGAACGGTACGACCGCACTGATCTTCTCGATAGCTTCTGCGAGGTCGACCGGGCCGATTGCTGCTTCGGCCTCGTCGTCGCTGATCGTGACGGACTGTCGGCCGTGTTCGTAGGCGGCGACCTGACCGCGTTTCCACTCCCGCAGCATCTCGGCGGGGTACTCGTCGGGGAACTGGTCAATCTCCAAGGCGTGGAGAAGGCATAGGAGAAGCAGGTTGCTCGCATCCCGGTTCTGCGCTGCGCTCATGTCCGGGTTCCAGCGCGGGCCGCCTTCACTGCGGGCGTGAATGTGAGCGATATTGCTGTTCAAAGCATGTTGGCCGGTCTCTGAGTTCACTTTGAACAGCCCGGCGTGACAACCCGGCTTCGCGCACTCGACAGCGGCGGCGTAGAGCAGCTTGACGGTTCCGAGCGAAGGCTTAGGGTGCTCGATCGGCTTGGACGCCTGGCCGGAACGCGTGCTCACCGTTGCATTGTCGCAGCGGCAGTGACGGGCAAACGGACTGGTCCAGGCTTCCGTCCGGGCCGGCTCGGCACCCAGATCGTCACAGGCTCACGCGAACGGCGTCCAAACCCGAGGTCGGACAACGCCTTCCACCTCTTGCTCGTCGAGGTCAGTTTCCAATGCCGGCGGAGGTTCTCGACGAGCGCCGCGGGGCCGGGATGAGTGGTCGAGGCACGGTCGTCCGGGTGAAGCGTCGGCCCGAAGGAGTTGCGCATGATCAACGCGTCGCCTGCCAGCCGACCCCGTCGGCCGAACCCCGTGGGGGCGGCCTGGCCAGCCTCGAATTGGGCGAATCAGCATGGCCCGCCAAGCCGACCCGGCCACCCTTCGGGGTGCAACACCACCCCGAAGAACGTTTCCGCAGCTCAAGCGACGTATCGCGAGCATCACGAAATGGACATTCTACGCGAATACCATGTCGTGGAGCTGAGGGGACTCGAACCCTTGACCCCCACACTGCCAGGGCGGGACTCGCCCAAGATCGCTAACCTGCAAGCACTTGAGCAGCCGAAACGTCGATCGATTCCCCGTAAGTCCCCGCCACGTCCCGTGCTCGACCGCTCCGTCTGGCACGAATTTGGCACGGGCGCGGACGCCCATGGCCATTACCGTGGTCGATGTCCTACCGCTGACCAGCCTGAGTCGGAGAAACCGAGTTGGCATCTGAGCGACGGCAACGCAAGCGAGCAAGGCGGGCGGCCGGCACGCCGGAACTTCCGGCCCCAACCCCTGCGGAAGAGACGCCACGAAGATCTACCGCAAAGCACTGCGAGCGGTGCCAACGAGGCTGCCGATCGGAGAAGCCTCCGTACGGGTGGATCTGCAAGGCCTGCGCGGACGAGCTTGATCGTTACTACGTCATCCTGCTCGGACTTCATGGCGGCAACCTTGCCGAGGCATACACGCACGACCTCCAGCGCGGGATGGTCCCCAATCTTGGCGCGCCGGCACGTCGACGGCACTAACCCGCTTTAGGACAAGGAGACAGCCTGCCCTCGTCCATGGCAGTTCATCTGCTGTCTTGCCCACCTCCTCACCACGCCTGATACCCCCAGATCTCACACACTGGTTATGTCGACCCCGGCAGAAATGATTGCACACAACATAGAAGTAACCGCTACCCAGATGGCTGCTTTACTACTGCGCGTTTCATGCATACGAACCAGTACAGGCTCTGCCTCCAGCGGTTCACTGATGACATTTGATCCCAAGCCAACCGACGCAGTAGTGCGCGTTTTTGCAATAACTGCGACCCCTCTATGCCAACCGAACCACGAGAAAGCTTTCCCCCAGAAATGCCCTTCGGCGTGACAGCCAAATAGAAGACCCGTTGTGAAGTTCTTGCAATTCGTTGAGTTCTGAGTGGTGAAGCCGCACACAGTGGGAGCCTCGAACGCCAGAAGCCAGCAAGGAATTGCAATAGCAAGGGAAGCTGACCATCCCAGCATTGGCCAATCGTGGTTGATTAGTGAAATAGGAAAAAAGATGACTGCTGCGGGTATAGAGAGAAGGATGGCACCAGCCTTATACCTTTTCGGGATAACCCGCTGAGATGCCCTGTTAGCCCTCGCCATACATCGAGAGTCGCAAGTATCTTGTACGCATGGCTAGGTGGCATGGTTATTGATATTGTCTGGCTTCTGTCCTTGACGCTTAGTCGGCCAACAAGCTATGCAGCTTGCGAGAGCGGGCAAAAGCTGTCAAGCACTTCTTGACGACGCCTCAGGCGCTACTCAGGAGGGCACCGGGGCCGGCGGTGCGTACCCGGTGAGGGCAGGCCACCGGCCTGCCCTTGACCCCCTGCCCGAGAGGGGCGTAGAGGCTCCGAGGTCAAGGGCGGCCGGGTTGTGGCCGTCGCTTGCGATGCGAAGCGCCCTTGAGCTTGGAGAAGCGGCCCGGACACACTCGCGCCCTGGCGGCGGCGTGAGCGGCCCGTCTCGGGTCTTCGCCATTGCGGAGGTCATCCAGCCGCGCTACCGGCTCATGATTCTCCTCGCCGCCTTCGCCCAACTTCGCTTAGGTGAACTCGTCGCTCTCCGTCGTAGTGACATCAGCCTGCACCGTATGGAGCTTCGGGTCACGCTGGCTACTGTCGAGATGGAAGACGGCAGCCAGCTCGACGGCGACCCTAAGTCAGAAGCGGGTAACCGCCCCATCAGCCTGCTGGCCGGGCTGAAGGAAGACATCCAGGACCACTTGAAGCGGTTCGCCCAGCCTGGCGCGGAAGGCCTTCTCTTCATTGACCCGCAGGGCGGCATTCTCCGCCGGCGCAACTTCAACCGGACATGGCGGGCAGCACTTCACAAAGCCGGTATCCCGGCCACTCTCGACCTCCACCTGCATGACCTGCGGCACACAGGTAGTACGTGGTCGGCACAGAGCGGAGCGACCCTCAAAGAGCTGATGGCCCGTATCGGCCATCCCAGCACCCGAGCAGCCATGATCTACCAACACGCCAGCAGGGACAGGGATGATGCCATTGGCGCCGCCCTGGACGCGCTCATCGTTGAGGCTCGCGAGCAGGTAACTTCATGATCTGGCACAGATCTGGCACAAAAGAAAACACCCGGACCGAAGTCCGGGCGTTTCTCCAAGGGTGGAGCTGAGGGGACTCGAACCCCTGACCCCCACACTGCCAGTGTGGTGCGCTACCAGCTGCGCCACAGCCCCTTGCCTTGCTGCTGTCCCCGGATCACCCGGGCACGGAAAGAAATATACACACCCTCGCCGGGGCCCCCGGCACGGGGTCCCCCCGCGAGCCGCTGCAGGCTGCAGCCGATCGGAGCGAGGCCCGGCGGGGTCAGTTGAGCGAGACGTCCGGCGGGAAGTGCGCCACGGCGGCGAGGATGTCGCCCTGGCGGCGCAGGACCATGGCCCACAGGTCGTCGGGGCGGTTGACGAAGGGATCGCCGGGGAGGGCGTCGAAGACGAACCACGAGCCGGCGGCGATCTCGTCCTCGAGCTGGCCCGGGGACCAGCCCGAGTAGCCCGCGAAGACGCGGATGCCGGCGACGCTCTCGCGCAGCCTGTCCGGGTCGGCGGACAGGTCGACCGTGCCCAGGGCGCCGGAGACCTGGTGGAAGCCGGAGACCCGGCGCTTGACCTCGGGCCGGGTGCGGGCGAGGCAGATGGCCGACTCGGGCTGGACCGGGCCGCCCTCGAAGAGAACCGCCGGGTCGCCGGCCAGCTCGCCCCAGCCGCCCAGGACGTCGGCCACCGGCACCTCGGTGGCGCGGTTGAGGACGACGCCCAGGGCGCCGCCTGTTTCGTGGGCCACGAGCAGCACGACCGTGCGGTCGAAGTTGGGGTCCTTGAGGGTGGGGGTCGCGACCAGGAGCTGACCGGTCATCGACTCCACCGACCGACCTCCGATGCGCTGCTCTTCACTGAACACAACAGCCTCGCCTTCGCGCCA
The DNA here is from genome assembly GCF_030757795.1 of Actinoplanes oryzae. Classification (GTDB taxonomy): domain Bacteria; phylum Actinomycetota; class Actinomycetes; order Mycobacteriales; family Micromonosporaceae; genus Actinoplanes. Next base: position 57,708 of record NZ_JAUQWH010000021.1, on the reverse strand, counting down.
TGCTTGGACATTAGCTTGCAGTCCGGCCAGCGATAAGGCCTGCGCGAGAACGGGGCGGAGATCGACGCCAAAGGCGGATAAGAACGGTGACGGGGTCACGACAAGTGGCTGGCGGGTCACCCGTACGGGGAGCAGGCTGCGGGGATGACTGTCCTGCGTCCCTGGCGCCGGGCGACCGGCCGCCGGGTCTCCTTCATCAACGGGTACGACCTTCCGCACTCCGTACGCTCGCCGGGCGGCAAGGACGTCGAGGCCGGGCTGCGGCAGTGGTTCCGGATCAACGCGCGCCATCCGAAGGCGGCCGTGGCCATGCCGTCGGTCGTCGTCGGCGACCTCTGGCAGCTCTTCTCCCGCCACACCCGCGACTACGACGAGTTCTGCACGAGGGCCCTGGGGCGGCCGCTCCCCTACGCCCCGGTGCCGGACGATCCCGGCCGGCTGGGGCTGACCTGGCGGCTGGCGCGGGAGGACGAGCGGCTCGGCTTCGACGGCCTGCCGCTGCTCTTCCGGCTGGACGCCCACCTCGGCGTGCCCGGCGGGCGGCGCTATCTGGCGGACTGCGGCGGGCGGGGGCAGTGCTACGAGCAGCCCGGTCTGCTCTGCCTGGGCCATCTCGGGGGTCCGGGGCGCAAGGTCCGGGGCGACTGGCGGCCCCCGGAGTACAAGCAGACCGAAGGCGAAATCCCCGGGGGAATGTGAAGGGCCCCCACCGCGTGCGGTGAGGGCCCTCGGAACCACTGGACTACTTGGTCAGCTTGACCGTGTGCACATAGGTGGCGGAGCGGTTGCCCACCTTGTCGTACGCCCAGTAGGAGACCTTGAGGGTCCCCTTGGCCAGGCCCTTGACGGGGATGCTCCAGGACGCCTTGGTCGTGGTGACGACCTTGGCCTTGGCGTTGGCCACGCTCAGGGACGAGGCCTTCACCCACTTTGCGCCGTTGTAGTAGTACCAGGTGCCGGACCGCTGCTGGACCAGCTTGACCTGGACCTTCGCGACCCCGACGCCCTTGTCGGCCGCCTTGCCGTGCAGCGTCTTCCAGGAGGAGACGTGGCCCGGCTTGGCCGGCTTGGTGAGGCTGACGGACGGCTTGTAGTAGTCCTTGAGCACCTTGACCGTGCCCACGGTGACCGTCTTGCCGGCGCCCGTGGCGTTGTACGGCGTGACCTTGACCGTGTACGCGGTGTTCTTCGCGTACACGTGGCTCACCGTCGACGACTTCGGCGAGACCGTCGAGGACTTGCCGTCGCCCCAGTTGACCACGAGCTTCGTGACGTCGGGGGTGATGCCCTTGACGGTCACGGTCACCGGCTGCGAGAGCCAGGCCCAGGTCTTGCTCAGGCCGAACTTGCCGGGCTGCGCCGTGACGGTGACCGTGGCCGAGCCCTGGAACTCGGCCTTCGAGCCGTTGCCGGCCTCGTCGGTCAGCGTGATCACGACCGTGAACTTGCCGGCCTTGGCGTACGTGTGACCGTGGTCGCCGTAGATCGTGTCCGGCTTGGTGCCGTCACCCCAGTCCACGACCTTGCGGATCTTGTCGGCGGCGGTGACGTCGTCGCTGACGGAGAGCTCCTTGAGCGACACCGTCTGGCCGGCCCACGCGGCGTTCGACCGCAGCTGGTACGTGCCCGCCGGCGCGGTCGTGTCGGCGACGCCCTGGGTGGAGCGGGGCGTCGCGTCGGCCGTGATCGGCGAGTACTTGGCGAAGTAGTTGACCAGCATCGTCAGGTCGTTGTCGCCGGTCGTGATCTTGTCCGTGCCCTGACCCAGGGTCGTGAAGTTGTCACCGCCGGCGGCGAGGAACGAGTTCGACGTCACGCGGTAGGTGCCGGTCGGGTTCAGGACCGTCCCGTTGAGCTTCAGCGACGCGGCGATGATCTTCTCGCCCCGGGGCTTCGCCGGGTCGTACGAGTAGGTCAGGCCCTTCGACGAGCCCAGGTGCAGCACCGGACGGGAGGCCCCCGCCGGCTGCCACTGCTCCTCCAGCACCTGCTTGATCTGGGCGCCGGTGAGCGTCTGGGTCACCACGTCGTTGGCGAACGGCTGCACGGCGAACGCGTCGGCGTACGTGATCGTGCCGTCCGTGCCGAACTTGAGGTCCGCCCGCAGGCCGCCCGGGTTCATGAAGGCGATCTGCGCGCCGCCGCGACCGGCCGCGCTGGTCTGGTCGAGCTGGACGTCGGCGATGAAGTTGCCGAGCACCGACTCGCTGCCCCGGTCCTCGGAGACCGTGCCGTCCGTGCCGGTGACGTACGCCCGCTTGATGTCCGCCGTGATCTTGCCGAGCGGCTGCTTGCCCAGCTCGGTGGCGGTCGCCTTGGCCTTGGTCACGATGTCCGCGACGGCCGGGTCCGGGGTGTAGCCCTTGACGTCGAGCAGCTCGGCCGTCGACTTGGTGACCGCCTTGGTCGCCGGGTCGTAGGTGAGGACCGCCCGGCCGACGCGCAGGCCGTAGTCCTCGGCCTGGATGACCGGACGGGTACGGTCGGTGCCCGGCACCGGCACCTCGAAGGCGTACGGCTGGTGGGTGTGCCCGGACAGGATCGCGTCGATGTCGGCGCTGACCCGCGTGAAGTCGCCGAAGACCGGGTCGGCCTGCAGCTTCGCGGCGGAGTCGATGTTCTCGGCCGCCGCACCCTCGTGGGCGAGCAGCACCAGCACGTCGGCCTCGCCGTTCGCCTCGTTGCCGTCGGAGAGCTCCGCGGCGACCTGGTTGGCCTCGGCCACCGGGTCCCGGAACTCGACGCCGGCGATGCCGTCCGGGCTGACCAGCGACGCGGTCTGCTCGGTGACGACGCCGATGTAGCCGACCTTGACGCCGCCGACCGTCTGCACGTCGTAGCCGGGCAGGACGCGCTTGCCGTCCTTGTAGACGTTGGCGCCCAGGTAGGGGAAGGTCGCCCGGTCCGACACGCGGCCGGTCAGGTCGGCGAGCCCCTTGTCGAACTCGTGGTTGCCGACCGCCGAGACGGCCAGGCCGCCCGAGTTCAGCGCGTCGATCGTCGGGTTGTCGCCGTCGATCGCCGAGATGAAGGTCGACGCGCCGATGTTGTCACCGGCCGAGACCCAGGCGGTGGCCGGGTTCTGCGTACGCAGCTGGTTGATCATGCCGACCAGCTGGGCCGCGCCGCCGACGGGCTGCCCGTCCACGGTGCTCGGCGACTCGAGCCGGCCGTGGAAGTCGTTGACGCTCAGCAGCTGCAGGTCGACGGGCGTCTGCGCGGCCGCCTTGGTGTTCAGGCCCACCACGACCGGGTCGTGGTCGCTGGCCCGGTACGGGTCCGCCGAGTAGAACGGCGCGTAGCCGTCGTACTGGAAGGAGAACGACTCGACGGAGTTGATGTTCCAGATGTCCACGCCCGTGACCCGGTCGGCCAGGGAGCGGGTGGCCAGCGCGTGGTCCAGGGAGCCGGACTCGCCGCCGAAGACGTACGAGTTCTTGTCCTTGTTCAGGTCGCTGAAGCCGGCGTCGTAGAGCACCTGCAGCGGGTCCTCGTGCGTGTAGGCGTTGAAGTCGCCCAGCAGAATGACCTTGTCCGTGCCGCTGCTCTTCTCGACGTCCTCGACGAAGGCGGCCAGCGCGGTCGCCTGCCGGACCCGGTCGCCGTTGAACGCGCCCTGCCCGTCGCCCGTGTCGGCGTTGTCGCCGGTCGCGGCGTCGGAGGTGCTCTTCGACTTGAGGTGGTTCGCGATCACGGTGAAGTCGATCGACCCGGACGTGAACGTCTGGGCGATCGGCTCGCGGGCGTTGAACCACACCGACTCGTCGTTGACCGAGCGGGAGGCGCCCTTCGGGGTGGCCTTCGCCGGCTTGTAGATGATGGCGGTGGTGATGACGTCCTGCTGCGCGGCGCCCGGGAGCTCGGCCGGCGTCCGGACGTAGTCCCACGTGCCGGCGCCGTCCTTCGCGTTGAGCGCGCCGACCAGCGTCTGCAGGGCCAGCTGCGGGTCGCCCTCGAAGCGGACCGAGTTCTCGATCTCCATGAGCGCGACGACGTCGGCGTTCAGCGCGCTGATCGCGGAGACGATCTTCGCCTGCTGCTTCTCCAGCGCGGCGGCGTCGTCCGCCCCGCGGGCGTCGCCACCGAAGTGGACGAAGTAGTTGAGCACGTTGAAGCTCGCCACGCGCAGGTCGCCGCCGACGTCGACCGGGCCGGCCGTACGCGGATTGGTGTGCGCGAAGGTGAAGCCCGCGGTCTTCCACGTGGCCGCGCTCACCGGGGTGACCGGCTGCAGGCGCCACTCGCTGAAGCCGTAGCTGAACACCGTCGCCCCGAAGGTCCCCACCTGGTCACCGACCCGGAGCGGCTCCTCCTTCGAGAAGTACGGCGGCGCGCCGGTGAGCGTGGCGCTCGACCCGTCGTCGAGCACGACCTTGTGCAGAGCGTTCTCGCTCTTGACCTTCGCGGCGGCGGCACTGCCCGGCTCGGCCACGTCGGTCGGGATCCGCGCCGGCGAGGTGCCCGCGGCGAGGTCGATCTCGCCGTACCGGTTGGTGTCGTAGACCTCCGAGACCGTGTACGTCCCGGCCGGGGCGACCAGCATGCCCTCGAGCGACTCGCGCGCGGCGGCGTCGAGCGGCAGCGTGAGCGCGACCGGCTCGGGCAACTTCGCGTCGCCGTCGCAGACCTGTACGTCGGCGAGCGCGCCGGGGGTCAGCTCGGTCAGCCCGTTGAACTCGGTGACCGCGCCGGTGACCCGCACGGTGTCGCCGATGGCGAGGTTCGTGCCGGCGGCCTTCGACAGGTAGACGAAGATCGCGTCCGACGGGGTGGCCGCGGTGACCGGCCGGTCGCCGCCGGTGCCCGCCGTCTGGACGTAGATGCCGTTGTAGCCGCCCGTACGGTGGTCGGCCGTCACGACGCCCTGCACGGTGACCTGCTTGCCGGCCAGCGGGGACGTGTCCGTGGTGCCCTGCACCTCGGCGATCGTGTTCGTCACGGCCGTGCTGCAGGCCGGCGCCGGCTCCCCCGGCCCCTCGCCGGTGTTCTTCACCCCGAAGCTGCTGGTGGCGGGGCCCGTCCAGGCGCCGTCGATCTTCTGCAGCGACTGGCCGGCCGGCTCCGCGCCGGTCTCGGACACGCCGATGTCGACACTCGCCTGCCCGGCCGCCGGGCCGTTCGCGGCGGTGAAGGAGCCCTCGTAGCTGAGGAACTCGGCGACCGAGCCGTCCGGCTTGACCAGCGCCACGCCGTCCGGCGAGCCGTTCTGGACGCCGTTCGCCGGGTAGTTCGCCACGGCGATGCCGGTGCCGCTCAGGGCCGCCGCCGTGCCATAGGTCGACTTGTTGTCGCCGTTGTAGAGAACAAGCGACCAGCCGGCCAGGTCGAACCCGGCGGGCGCCTCGACCTCGATCGCCTCGCCGCTGTCGGTGCCGGTGTTGTCGTAGTGGATCTCGCTGATGAACGGGGTGGCGTCCGCCGCGAGCACCGGATGCCCGGTGAAGGTCAGGCCGACCGCGGTAGCGACGGCGGCCGCACCCAGGGAACGCGCGGTGAAACGCGTTTTGGGTAGATATCGACGCATCGAGATTTTCCTCCGAGGACAATGGATCCCGCCGGATCGTAAACAGAGGCGATTACTCGCAGGTAACGCCACGACGATCGGCGGCCCAACAGACCCCCCGGGGTCAGCCGAACGTCGACTATGGAATCGTCATCCTCAAGACACGATCCGTAGTTTTTTGTCCCGATCTGGCCTGTGCCGCAGAGGTCCGGTTATAGTGCCGTGCTGCTGCCATCGCCTCGGAAAGGGACCCCCGTGGATCGGCTCTGGACCCGCACCGCGACCCGCGCCGCCTCGGTCGCCCTGCTCCTCACCGGCCTCGCCGGCGGCGTCTACGTCGGCCAGCAGCGCGAGCTGTCGACCGACGCCACCCTGGCCAGCAGCACAATCCTGATCCAGGACGCCGACATGCAGCTGCTCAAGGAGCGCCAGAGCGAGCACGCCGCCGCCCGCGCCCTGCAGCGCCAGGCCGAAGGCATCGCCGTCAAGAAGGCCACCGCCGCCGCGAAGAGCGCCGCCGCCAAGGCCCGCACCACCGAGAAGAAGGCCATCGAGAAGAAGAAGGAAGAGGAGGCCAAGAAGGCCGCCGAAAACGGCGGCCCGGTCCCCTACGACGGCCCCATCCCGAGCTCCTGCAACGAATACAGCGGCGCCCGCCAAACCGGCTGCGCCCTCATGCTCGCCGCCGGCTTCGGCATCGCCGAGTTCCCCTGCCTCAACGAGCTCTGGGACCACGAAAGCGGCTGGAACTACAAGGCCGAGAACACCGGCTCCGGCGCCTACGGCATCCCCCAGGCGCTCCCGGGCAGCAAAATGGCCTCCGCCGGCGCCGACTGGAAGACCAACCCGGCAACCCAGATCAAATGGGGCCTCGGCTACATCGAAGGCCGCTACAACACCCCCTGCGGCGCCTGGTCCAACTTCCAGAACAACGGCAACTACTGACCCCGCTCAGTCGGCCGCGGGCAGAAAATTGATGGTGCCGCCCGATGCGGTGATCGTTCCGGCGATGGTGAACGTCACCGTGTCCTCGTACGGATAGGTGCCGCTGCCGAAGCTCGACACCGACTTTCCGGTGACCGTGGCCGTCCCGTACTGAACGTTTGTCAGGATCGCGCCACCTTCGTCCACCCTCAGGTCGTACGGCGGGTATTCGTCGATCTTCCAGCGGACGTTGCGGACCTCGCCGAAGGAGTACGACGAAAACGGACAGCCGACCGGCGCGAGAACCGGCTGCTCGGCGCAGTCCTCCAGATACGCGCGGATCTGCTGGTCGACCGCTTCACGAGCGCCGTTCTTGACCACCGGTTCCACCAGCACCGAGGCATATTCCGTGTCGGAGACCCCGACGTGGACGACGGACTCGGTGGCTTCGAGCAGGGGCTGCTCCGGCAGCGTCACCCGGTAGGACCCGGGAAGCGCCGGGAGCGTATTCCGGCCGTACTCCGATGCGGCGAGCGCAACAGGTGTCCCTGCCACAAGAACGGAGTCCACACCGCTCGCTGCCACATCGAGCGGGAAGACGCCGCCGTCGATGCGCCAGCGGTAGAAGATTCCCGCCGTCGCCTCGGCGTCGCGTACCAGCGAGAATTCCCGCCGATGGCTGGTGCCACCGACCCGGAATTCAGCCTCGACTGTCGCCCGGTCCGCCGTGACCTCGTACGCCCCCACGCGTACATCGGAAGGCGGGGTATAGCCGCCGGAGCGGAGCACCGCCGTGCGCAGCAGCGTCGAGTCCCCGTCCGGGGCGACCGCCAACCGTGCGATCGCCGCGTCCGCGTCGCGGTCGGCGAGGGCCTCGAAGAAGGCAACGACCGCATTCCCCGGCCGGAAGTACCGCCCGTCGACGATTTTGAGACCGGTCACCGACACCAGCAATGCGGCGAAAACGGCCAGCAGGGCGACAAGCCTTCGAGGAAAGCGCTGCGGCTCGGGCAGGAAAGGAGGTTCGCCGGGAGGCGGCGGCTCCGCTTCGACAGGGGTTGTCAACGACCGGCCGCAGTGCGAGCAGAACCGGTCCCGCTCGTCGTGCGGACTGCCGCAGCCGGCGCATGCGAGGACCGGAGCCTCAAGTGCCTGGCCGCACCGCAGGCACGATTCCTGCCGCGGCATGGCGACCGTCCGGCAGTGCGGACAAGATGTCAGCGTCGGCATCTCACTCCCTCACCCGGCGTACGGCGAATCGGTCAGCAGGACGGGAAGCGGCAAAGCCGGGGCATCCTCGTCCGGAAGGGCATAGTCCCGACCGGGTTCCTCCAACCGCTCCAGACGCAACTCGTTCGGCGGATGTGCCGCGCAGATCGCCGCCACCCAGCCATTACGCCCGCCCTCGAACGAGCGGCGGAAACGCGCCAGCACCCGCCGCATCCCGGCCCGGTGGCCGGCGAGGACGGCGCCTTCGTCGGCCCGGTATTCGGCCTGCCTTGAATCGGCGGCCTGCATCGGCACCACGACATAGCGCACGGTCAGAAACACCGGCCAGAACGCGAGCCACACCAGGAACCGCAGCACGGAGTTGCGGGCCCGGGCGTGCAGCCAGCCGCCGCCCGCCTGCACCAGATAGAGGGGCAGGGCGATACCGCGGACGAAGACCGCCGACAGCGGATCACCGTTGCGCCAGTGCACCAATTCGTGCGCCAGGACCGCGGCGATCGGGTCGCGCTCGTAGTTGAACTCCTCCAGCAGTCCCTGGTTGATCACCAGGTGCCGGGTGTACGCGTACGCGTTGGGCTCCCGGCTGTCGTCGATCAGCACCGGCGGATGATTCGGCAGACCGAGCCGCTGCGCCGCCTCGGCCACCAACGGCATCAGATATGCGATCTCCCGCCGGCTGAGCCGCCGCGCACCGGTGATCGCGAGGATGCGTCGCTCGAACACCACCCGGTAGCCGGTGTAGAGCAAGCCGACGACGACGCCCAGGACGACAGAGCCCAGCACGGTGGCGAGCCCGTCCAGCACGCCGTCCTGGAACGGGCCGATGAAGACCCAGATCAGCCCGATCACGAACCCGAGCACAGCGCCGAGCAGGACACCCAGAAGGGCCGCCTGCACCCCGCTGGAACGCAGCAACACATTCTCCATCGCGTCCCCGAGCAGCGGCACGTCGCGGATCTCTTGGGGCAGGGTGTTCTCGCCCTGCACCCCGCTGTAGACGAAGGCCGTCACGCCGGCACCGACCGCCAGGATCGCCGCCGAGGCCAGCGCCGCGGGAACGTAGAGCCACGCCGCGACGAACGCGGTCAGCACACCCCGCGCATTACGCAGCACGCCGTACCGGAACCACATCAGCACGCTCGGAAAATTGTTCGGCCGCCCCACGGTGGCCCGCTCCGCCAACCCCGCCCCGGCCACACTCTCCGCGATCACCGCCGCCGCCACCTCACCATCAAGACAATCAATGTCGACCGCAGCGAGTATGGTCCACAGGGGACCGGCGCCGCCGCCCCGTTTTCGCGAACGGAAAGGAGCCGGTTCGTGCGAGTGAGCCTGCGGCTGGACGGCGGTGGCAACCCACCCGGCCCGGAGATGCGCAACCTTTCAACGGCCCTTGACAGCCACCCCCACCTGCGCGGTCGCACTCAACTGGGCGCCGAAGGCCACCACGCCCCCGGCCTCAACGAGACGCTGACGACCCTCCTCGTCGACCTCAGCCCGGCGGCCCTCGGCGCCTTCTCCACCATCGTCCTGACATGGATCCGACACCGCACCGGCACCGCCCGCCTGACGGTCCGCCGCCCGGACGGCGCCCGCCTCGAGCTCTCAGCCCAACGCGTCCGCAACCTCAACGCCGACCAGCTGGCCACCCTCGCCACCCAGCTGACGGAGGCCCTCACCCCCACGCCCCCACCCCCGGACGGCGCCCAGCCCACCCGCGCCGGCCAACTCACCGCACCCACCAACCAGCCCGAGCCCCCGACCCCGACATAACCCGGTCACCCACCCGCCGCGATAGCCGTAGCCAGCGCCCATCGCCAAACCGAAGCGAAACGCCCGGCGCGCCCGCCCAACCCGGCCCACGCCCCGCCCCGCCCCACCGAACACCAGGCACCCAGCCCCGAAGCGCAGTCGACCGCCCACCACTGACCCTTCGGTCGGGATGACCGCTCTTCCCGTGAGCGCCAGGCGCGCAGCGCCGAAGCGCGGCCGACCGCCCACCGCAACGGCCCCACATCGCGCAACCACCGCACCGCGGGGCGTCCGGGGGCTCGGCCCCCGGAGCAGATATGACGAGAGGCCCCGGTTCGCGCTTTCCGCGAACAGGGGCCTCCGCCTCTCGTGGAGGTGCCGGGAATCGAACCCGGGTCCTTCGTTGTTTTGTCAGGGCTTCTCCGAGCGCAGCTCACTGTGCCTCTACTCGGCCCCACCGATCACGTGAGCAAGTTTGGTGTGACGGGCCCAGTCGCTGATTGATCTCGCCGCACGGTCCCCGCGACCGGGACCGGTTGGCCAACCTCCTAGCTGATGCCGGAGATCTGAGCCGGAGGTGTGCTCAGTCCGACACGTTCGTTACTCGCCTCAGGCGGCGAGAGCGAACGAAGAGCGCTTGTTATTGGCGCTTATTGGTTTCCGACGACCGATTCTCGAGACGACGTCGGCTTCCTCGGCTCGCTTCCCCTGTCTCCACGTACGAAGTCGAAACCAGTCACCCCCTCGTAGGGCCACCATGCGGCGGCCGTACAAGCGTAACGCGTCACGGCCCGTAGGTCATTCCGGTATCCCGGGTGGCGCGCACCTCACTCGCAGGGGCGGCCCGCGATGCTGCAGGAGACGGGTGTGACCTTGCCTTCGCTGGACTTGCCGGCCGAGAAGCCCGCGTCGACGGACCTGCCGGGCTCCAGCGGCCCGCCGGTGAACGTGACGGTGTCGCCCGAGGTGGTGGCCTGGGCGTTCCAGACCGGGCCGAGGCGAACGTCCGCGCGAGACGGGAAGGTCACCGTGACGGACCATGGGACCGACTTGTCGCCCTTGTTGCGGACGGTCAGCCAGCCGATGAAGCCTTCGCCCCAGCTCGCCCCCGTCTTGTACGTGGCGGTCAGCACAACAGGCGCCGCGGAGGACGGCGTGGGCGACGGGGTGGGGCTGGCCGAGGACCGGTCCGGGGTGGGGCTGGGGCTCGCGCTCGCGCTGGGCCGCTTGGAGATCTCCGAGGTGGCGGCCAGGCTGACCTTCGCGGGCCGGGACGACGGCGGCGGGGTGGGCGTCTCGATCACCGCGGCCGGGACCACCGAGGCGGCCGTGGTCGGGACGACGAGCTTGGGTGAGCTGTCCTTCGTGGGCCCGGCGGACCGGATCGCCACCCAGGCGACCATCGCGATGAGGAGCGAGGCTGCCAGGATGATCAGCGAGTAGCGGGGCAGGCGGAGGACGGGTTGCTGCTTGCCGGGCAACGGCGATCCCTTCGGCGCGGGCGGGAAATCGAACCGCGGCGAGGTTACCCGCCAGTCGGCCCCAGCGCCACGGCGGCCCGGAAGCAGCAAGGCCACCCGGCCCGGAAGCAACGAGACCACCGGCCCGGAAGCAACGACATCACCGGCCCGGAAGCGGCGAGACCACCGGCTCGGAAGCCGCGTGACCACCGAGCCCCGGAAGCGGCGAGACCGCCCGGCCCCGGAGCAGCGAGGCGACTCGTCAGTCCATGCCCTTGCTGCGCCGGCCCAGCGCCCGGTTGATCTCCCGGTTCGCGTCCCGCGTGGCGAGGTCCTGCCGCTTGTCGTACGACTTCTTGCCCTTCGCGACGCCGAGCTCCACCTTGGCGTACCCGTTGTCGAAATAGACCTGGAGCGGCACCAGGGTGACGCCGTCGTCGCGCAGCTTGCCCATCATCTTGTGGATCTCCTCGCGGTGGAGGAGCAGCTTGCGGGTGCGGCGCGGCTCGTGGTTGGTCCAGGTGCCCTGCGTGTACTCCGGGATGTGCATCCCGTGCAGGAAGATCTCGCCGTTGCTCTCGTGGCCGAACGCGTCAACGAGCGACGCCCGCCCGGCGCGCAGCGACTTGACCTCGGTGCCGGTCAGCTGCATGCCGGCCTCGTAGGTGTCGAGGATCGTGTAGTCGTGGCGCGCCTTGCGGTTCGAGGCCACGACCTTACGGCCCTGTTCGCGCGGCATGACTCACTCCTTGGAAGGGCCGAAAAGACCATCTTACCCAGGAGCTAACAGAGGCAGCTCGGCAGCAGATTCAGGGGATTTTTCGGTACGCCGCCGAACCGCGTCTCGAAGTGCAGGTGGAACCCCGTCGACGCGCCGGTCGTGCCGACCCGCCCGATGACCTCACCCCGCCGCACGTACTCGCCGGGGCTGACCAGGATCTTCGACTGGTGGCCGTAGCAGGTGCTGAAGCCCGAGCCGTGACTGATGCACGTGTAGTTGCCGTAGCCGCCCGCCCAGCCGGCCTGGATGATCCGCCCGCTCTCGGCCGCGCGGATCGGGGCCCCGCCCGGCGCGGCGATGTCCGTGCCCGCGTGCAGCTGCCAGACGTGGTAGTACGGGTCGTACCGGGAGCCGAAGTCGCTCGTCTTCCACCCGTGCACCGGCATGAGCAGCTTGCCGCCGGAGTAGGTGGAGGTCGTCCCGCCGTTCTTCTCGTCCCAGCCGCGCAGCGCGTTCTGGATGCGGGCCTCCTCGGCCTTCGCCTGCTCGTACTTGGCGAGCACCGCCGAGCGCTGGCTGCGTGCGACCCGGAGGGCGTCCTTGCGGCTCTGGGCGAGCTGAATCACGGCGGCCCGAGCCCGTATGGCGGCCGCCTGCGCGTCCTTCGCGGCGTCGAGCTTGTCGACGGCCTCCTGCTCGGCGGCCTCGGCGGCGCGGCGGGCGAGCCCGGCCTTGTCCTGAGCCGTACGAGCGGCGCGCCGAGCCAGCATCAGCCGTTCCACGTCGCCCTGCTGCTTCTGCATGACCTGGTCGACGAGCCCGAGGCGGTCCATGGCGTCCTGGGGGCCGCGCGCGCCGACCAGCACGTTGAGGCTGGCGAAGTTGCTGCCCATGTACGAGGCGGCCGCAATCTCGTCGACCCGCTCCCGAGCCATGTCGACCTGGGCCTGAGCGGCGTCGAAGGAGCCGACGGTCTCGTGGTACGCGGCCCGGGCGGCATCGGCCTTGCGGCGGGCCGTGGAGGCCTGTACGGACGCGGCGGCGACGACGCCCCGGGACTTGGCGACCTTCTCCTGAGCGGCCGGGAGGGCGGCCGTGGCAGCCTCCAGCCGGCGCGCGGCGTTGCGGGCGGTCACCGTGGCGTGTTCGAGGATGGCCTCGGCGCGGTCCACGGCCTTGCTCGCCTTCCGCGCGTCGCCGGGCGACGGGTCGGCGTGGGCGGCCCCGGGCGCCACCAGTGCGGGAGCCGCGAGGCAGCACACGCTCAGGCACGCTGCCAGCGCGGCACGGAACCGGCTGCGTCGATGGGACCCCACGAGGAGTCACCGTACTCTGACTCTTGGTATCTATGCGGCCAAATCACCCAGAACGCGCGGCTTTCGGCCGAAACGACGATCGCCGCGCCTCCGGGCGTACCGGAAGCGCGGCGATCGAGGGTGATGCAGCTCAGACCTTGAGGTAGAAGCGCAGGGTGACCCACCCGGTGATGGCGCTCACGCCGGCACCCACGCCGGCCAGCAGCGGCAACATCAGCCAGACGTTCTCGCTCGGGATCGGCGTGAGGATGTTCGTCAGCGCCTGCAGCCTGCCGTCCAGCAGCACGACCTTGATCAGGAAGATCATCACGAAGCCGAGGATCGCGCCGATCAGGCCGGCCGCGACCGCTTCGAGCACGAACGGCGCCTGGATGAACCAGTTGGACGCGCCGACCAGCTTCATGACCGCGACCTCGCGGCGCTTGCTGTACGCCGCGACCTGGATCGTGTTACCGACCAGGAGCAGCGCCGCCAGCGCCATGAAGCCGGCCACGACCAGCGCGAAGACCTGGATCGCGTTGAAGATCTTGAACACCTTGTCGAGCAGCTCGCGCTGGTCGACGATGTCCTGAATGCCCTGCTGATCCTTGATCTGCTCGGCGAAGGTCTGGTACTGCTGCGGGTCCTTCAGCTTGACGCGGTAGGACTCGGGCAGGCTCTCCGGCGTGACGGAGTTGACGAAGTCCGGCGAGTCCTTCCAGAGCGTCTTGAACTTCTCGAAGGCGGCGTCGCGGCTCTCGTACTCCTTGCTCTGCACGAGAGAGTTCTGGTCGATCGCCTGGTTGATGGCCTCGCGCTGTGCGTCGGTCACGTCCTCACGCAGGAAGATCGAGACCTCGATCTCCCCGTAGTAATAATCCTTCATCTGGTCGACCTGCATGTACATCAGCACGCTGGCGCCGAGCATGGTCAGCGACACCGACATGGTGATGATCATGGCGATGGTCATCGTGACGTTGCGCCACAGGCCGACCAGCACCTCGTTGAGGACGTACTTGGCACGCATCGGGGGGTTCCTTCCGGGACTCCGCGGTCGTCAAACAGGTAGGTGGAGCGGGGACGGAGCCCAGGTCAGCCGTAGACGCCGCGAGCCTGGTCGCGGACGATGCGGCCGCTCTCGATCTCGATGACCCGGCGGCGCATCTGGTTGACGATGTTCGAGTCGTGGGTGACCATCACGACCGTCGTGCCGGTCCGGTTGATCCGGTCCAGCAGGCGCATGATCTCGATCGAGGTGTCCGGGTCGAGGTTGCCCGTGGGCTCGTCGGCCAGCAGGATCAGCGGCCGGTTGACGAAGGCCCGCGCCACCGCGACACGCTGCTGCTCACCACCGGAGAGCTCGTGCGGGTAGCGGTGCTCCTTGCCGCCGAGGCCGACCAGCTCGAGCACCTCGGGCACGACGCGGCGGGCGACCGCCTTCGTCTTGCCGATGACCTCGAGGGCGAACGCGACGTTCTCGTACGCCGTGCGGTTGGGCAGCAGCCGGAAGTCCTGGAACACGCAGCCGATCGAGCGGCGGAAGTGCGGGATCTTCCAGGAGCGCAGGGCCGTCACGTCCTTGGAGTTGACCACGACCTTGCCGCGGGTCGGGGCGACCTCGTGCAGCAGAAGCTTGATGATCGTCGACTTGCCGGAACCGGAAGGGCCGATGAAGAAGACGAACTCGCCCTTCTCGATACCGACGCTGACATCGTCCAGCGACGGCCGAGACGCCTTCGGGTACGTCTTCGTCACGTTCTCGAGCTGAATCACGGGTGGAGAGTCTACGCGGTGTAACGAAATCGCCAAGTCCGGCGGTGGCCCAGTTTTGGCCCCGAGGCCCGCTGATCAGCACGACGGGTGAGCGCCGCCTGACTCTTCGTTCAGACGGCGTGTCACTCAGCGTGCGAGACCCTGGTCGGAGCCGGTTTCTGCCGATTCCGAAAAATTTACGCGGCTCAGCCCGCGGCGATCTGCGACTGCTTGCGCCAGCGGATGCCGGCCTCGATGAACTCGTCGATCTCGCCGTCGAACACGGAGGACGGGTTGCCCGTTTCCTCCTCGGTCCGCAGATCCTTCACCATCTGATAGGGGTGCAGCACGTACGACCGCATCTGGTCGCCCCACGAGCCGGTGGTGTCCTGCTTGAGGCCGGCCATCTTGGCCTCCTCCTCCTGGCGCTTGCGCTCCAGCAGCCGGGCCTGGAGCACGCGCATGGCGGACGCCTTGTTCTGCAGCTGGGACTTCTCGTTCTGACACGTCACGACGATGCCGGTCGGGATGTGCGTCAGCCGCACCGCGGAGTCGGTGGTGTTGACGCTCTGGCCGCCGGGGCCCGAGGACCGGTAGACGTCCACGCGCAGCTCGTTGTCCGGAATGTCGATGTGGTCCGTCTGCTCGACGACCGGCATGACCTCCACGCCCGCGAAGCTGGTCTGCCGCCGGCCCTGGTTGTCGAAGGGGCTGATGCGCACCAGGCGGTGGGTGCCCGACTCGACGCTGAGGGTGCCGAACGCGTACGGCACCTTGACCGCGAACGTGGCGGACTTGAGCCCGGCCTCCTCCGCGTACGACGTGTCGTAGACCTCGGTGGGATAGCCGTGCCGCTCCGCCCAGCGCAGGTACATCCGGAGGAGCATCTCGGCGAAGTCGGCCGCGTCCACGCCGCCGGCGCCGGCCCGGATGGAGACGACTGCTTCCCGGGCGTCGTAGTCGCCGGAGAGCAGGGTGCGCACCTCCATCTCCTCGACGGCCTTCTGCAGGGCGACGAGCTCGGTGCCCACTTCGGCGACCGAGTCGGCGTCGCTCTCGGCCTCGGCCATCTCGAGCAGCAGCCCCGCGTCGTCGAGCCGGGTGCGGAGCCGCTCCATCTTCGAGATCTCGCCCGCGACGTACGACAAGCGCGAGTTGACCTCCTGGGCCCGCGCCTGGTCGTCCCACAGGTCCGGGGCGGAGGCCTGCTCCTCGAGCTCCGCGCGGTCCCGGCGCAGCTTGTCGAGGTCGAGCACGTTCTCGATGTTGCGCAGGGTGGCGTCGAGCGCCTTGAGCTGGTCAGGAAAGTCGGCTGCACTCACGACTGTCAAGAATACGCCGCCCGGCCCGTGTCGCGGCCGGGCGGCCCATTCCGGTGTCGGTTCGCGTCACTCCGCCGGCGCGGTCTTGAGCCAGGTCAGGGCGGCCTTGTGGTACGCCACGGCGAACTCGAGGGCGGCGGCACCGTACTGGTCGCCGGCCTTCTTGGCCTCCTTGGCCTGCTCCCGGGCCATGGCGAGCGCCTCGGAGTGGAACTCGTTGGCGCCGGTGTAGAGCGTCTTGAGCTGGCCACCGGCGTGCTGCTGGCCGAATGCCACGCGCAGGGCGATCGGGTTGCGGATCGCGTCGCGGCCGGGCGACTCGGCGAGCCACCGGCTGAAGGCGCGCTTGCCGGAGGCGGTGATGGCGTAGGGCTGACTGGACCGGGGGCCGGGCTTGCCGAGGCGGACGTAGCCCATCTCGGCGAGGACCGGCAGTTCGCGGTAGACCTGGCTCCGCGTCATCGACCAGTAGGGCCCGAGGCGGCGTTCGGCAGCCGCCATGAGCTGTCCGCCGGTCATCGGCCCATCGTGGAGCAGGCCGAGCAGAGCGGCAGCCGTAGGGTTGATTTGAGAGTCGGGCATGCCTTCTAAGCTGCCACTTTGTCGTCGTGGCGTCCAGGATTTCGCCCGATCCGTCCAATTTGCGTCTCCACAAACGACTGTCCCGCACAGACAGTCCGACCACGAGGGTCGTGTCGGGGCGTTTTTGCCGGTGAGCCGGGGTGTCGGCGGGTAGAATGGCTCAGGAAATCGGTCAGACGGCGCTCGAAGTCCGTTATCCCGCCAAAGGCCGCGTCCGGCCGGGGCCAGACTTCCTGAAGAAACGACTTCCAGGGGTAAAGCCGACAATCAGCCCATGTGGGGATACTGCCAGGTCACAGGCGGCTCAAAGGTTTCCTTCATCGTGCGCGGCGAGACCCAGCGCTGCAGGTTGAGGATCGAGCCGGCCTTGTCGTTCGTGCCGCTGCCCCGGGCGCCGCCGAAGGGTTGCTGCCCGACCACCGCGCCGGTCGGCTTGTCGTTGACATAGAAGTTGCCGGCCGCGTTGCGCAGGGCACCGGCCGCCCAGTCGACCACCGTCCGGTCCGTGGCGAAGATCGAGCCGGTCAGCGCGTAGTCCGCGACCGCCTCGGCCTGGGCCACCATCGCCTCGAACGCGTCGTCGGGATAGACGTGCACGCCGAGGATCGGCCCGAAGTACTCGGTGGAGAACAGCTCGTGACCCGGGTCCGACGACTCCACGAGGGTCGGTGCCACGAACCAGCCCTCGCTGTCGTCGACCGTGCCGCCGGCGAGGACAGTGCACGAGGCACTGTTCTTGATGCGGTCGAGGGCGGCGGCATGCTTGGCGAAGGCGCGGGCGTCGATCACCGCTCCCCCGAAGACGGACAAGTCGGTCACGTCGCCGTATTTGATGGTGGCGACGGTCGCCGCGAGCCGGTCGCGCAGGCCGCCTTCCCAAATACCCCGCGGCACGTACGCGCGGGAGGCCGCCGAGCACTTCTGGCCCTGATACTCGTACGCGCCGCGGACCAGCGCCACGTGCAGGGCGTCCACGTCGGCGCTCGGATGGGCGATCACGAAGTCCTTGCCGCCGGTCTCGCCGACGAGCCTGGGGTACGTACGGTAGCGGTCGATGTTGCTCCCGACCTCGCGCCACAGGTGCCGGAACGTCGCCGTGGAGCCCGTGAAGTGGATGCCCGCGAGCGCCGGGTCGGACAGCACCACGTCGGAGACCGCCAGCCCGTCGCCGGTGACCATGTTGATGACGCCCGGGGGCAGCTCCGCCGCCTCGAAGAGCCGCATCGTGAAGTGCGCCGCGAACTGCTGGGTCGGCGAGGGCTTCCAGACGACCGTGTTGCCCATCAGGGCGGGGGCCGAGGGGAGGTTGCCGGCGATGGCGGTGAAGTTGAAGGGCGTGACGGCGTACACGAAGCCTTCGAGCGGGCGATGGTCGAAGCGGTTCCAGACCCCGGGTGACGACTGCGGCTGCTCGCCGAGGATCCGCTCGCCGAAGGCGACGTTGAAGCGTAGGAAGTCGATCAGCTCGCACGCGGAGTCGATCTCCGCCTGCTGGACCGACTTCGACTGGCCCAGGATCGTGGCCGCGTTGAGCGTGTCGCGCCATCCGCCGGCCAGCAGCTCCGCGGCGCGGAGAAAGACCGAGGCCCGTTCGCTGTACGGCAGGGAGCGCCACGCCGGCGCGGCCTGCTTGGCGGCGTCGACCGCTGCCCGCGCGTCCTCGTGCGTGGCATTGCGCAGCACACCGAGTACGTGCCGGCGCTTGTGCGGCTGCACGACGTCGACGGGATCTCCCCCGCCCGGCCGCTGCACGCCGCCGATCGTGCTGGTCAGCTCGAGGCGCTCGGCCGCCAGCGCGGCGATGCGCGTCCGGAGCGACTCCCGCTCGGGGCTGCCGGGCGCATAGCTCCGGACCGGTTCGTTGATCGGGGCAGGAACGACGAGCTGAGCGTCCATCGCGCACTCCTCAGATGTGTCTCACGTCATCGTCCCACCCAGGCCACGGCCCCGCGGGCTTGTCAGGGGGCCCGATTACTCTGTGGGCCATGAGTGAGGCGGAAGCGGTGCAGCAGTCCCCGGAGCGCACGACCTGGGGTGGCGTTCTGCTGGCCGTCGCCGGGCTGGTGTGGGCGGCCGCCATGCTCCTCTCGGCGCGCGTCAGCATCACGAGCACGTCGCAGGCGGAGCTCGAGGTCGTCACCACGTCCTATGCGATGCCGGGCGTGGTGTCCGCGAGCCTGGTCGCCGGCATGGCCGTGGCCTCCGCCGTGCTCGCCTTCGTCACCCGCCGCCGGCAGCTCGGCGCCACCGTCCGATTCGCGGTCTCGACCGGCGCCGGCCTGGTGATCGGCCTGCTCGGCGCGCTCACCATCATCACGATCAACACCGACGGCTGGATCTACGCAGTCATGGGCGGCACGATCGCCGCGGCCGCCACGATCGGCGGCGCGCTGGCGGGCTTCCGCCTGCCCCGGGTCGTCACGGCGGCGGCCTGGGCGGCCATCGTCGTCTTCCTGGTCGGCGTGGTGCTGGCCTTCCTGCAGGACGACCTGCTGCCCGTGTTCGGCGCGGGCGACACCTCGGCGTCACGGGCCGACGCCGCCAACTACTGGGGCTATGCGCAGGGCATCCTCAGCGGCCTGGCGTCCGGCGTGGTCACGTTCCTGGTGCTGCGGCGCATCCGCAAGCGCACGGGCTCCGACGTGCGGTGGCCGCTCTACGCGCTCGCCGCGGCCGGGCCCGGCCTGCTGCTGATCGTGGCCGAGATCCTGACCCACACGCTCGGCTCGCGGCTCCTCTCGCTCGCGGCCAAGGTCAGCGCGGCCGACAGCAGCATCCAGTCGGTGCTGAGCGCCGCGCGGATCAACAACGCGCTGATGGTGCTGTTCGTGGGGGCGTTCGCGGCGATCGTGGCCGTGGGGCGCACGCTCCAGGCGCCGCCCGACGAGGCGCCGAGCGAGGAGGCGGCCGTGGCGGGGCGGCGCAACGCCCGCAGCCGGGCCGCGGCGGGCACGCGCCAGGCCGCGGCGGGCACGGGCCGGGCCGCCGCAGGCACGGGCGGGGCCGCGGCAGGCACGGGCGGGGCCGCCGCCTCTTCCGACAAAGCGGGCACGCCCGCGGCGGAACGGCTGTCGGAGCGCCCGGCCGACCCCGAGGAGATCGAGCGGGCGGCCCGGGCCGAGGACGACGATCCGGAGTCCGCTGACCCCAGCGAGCCGACCGCCACTGCCCCCGGCAAGCCGACCGCCGCCGCCTCGAGCGCGCCCACCACTACTGTCCCTGGCAAGCCGACCGCCGCCGCCCCGGGCGCGCCAACCACTACTGTCCCTGGCAAGCCGACCGCCGCCGCCTCGGGCACGCCCACCACTACTACCCCTGGCAAGTCGGGCGCCGCTGCCTCGGGCGCGCCGACCGCTACTGCCCCGGGCGAGTCGGGCGTTACTGCGCCGGGCGAGCCGACTGCCACCGCTTCCGGCAAGCCGACCGCTGCTGCGCCCGCCGGGGCGTCCGCGGCCGCCGGCACGAAGGACGACTGACCCTCAGGTGAGCTGGTCGAGCTCGCTGGGGGCGTACCACTCAAGCTCGTGGTCCTCGGCGCTGTCGACCGTGAACTGGGCGTCCTCGTCGCCGGCCAGCGCCTTCTCGACGACGCCGGCGGCCGCTGCGACGTCGTCCGCCGCGTCCGCCCCGTCAACGTGGACGGCGGCGACCTGCTTGAGCACCACCGGGTGCGCCAGCCGGACGGCGCTGGAGCCCAGCTCGGAGTCGCGCGAGGCGAGGGCCGCTGCGGGCACGTCGGCGGAGACCACCACCCGGCGCCGCGGCGCGTCGGGGTCGAGCCGGAGCAGTTGCAGGGCGGCCTGGGCGGCGCGGGTGAAGGCGACGTATTCGAGCTCCTCCTCGTCGCCCTCGGCGTACCACTCGCGCAGCGCCGGGGTGACCGCGTGCGCAGCCGGCGGCGCGTCGCCGAGCCTGCCGGTCTCCCGCAGCTCGGCCAGCATGGGCACGGTGGCCGGCACGTAGACCCGGACCTGCTCGGTGATCGGCACTCTCGTCTCCCCGCCTGTGATTGCAGCTCCCCGCTATCTCATCAGCACCCGCAGCTGGGCGCTGTGAGGGGGTCCCGCCCGGTCGCCTCAACCCCCGCCGCTTCTCTCCCCGCTGTCAACGAGCCCAGCGCTCCCTCCCCCGCTGTCAACGCGCCTGGCGCTCCCTCCCCCGCTGTCAGCGAGCCCAGCGTTCCCTTCTCCGCCGTCAGCGCGCCGGGCGCTTCCCTTCCCGCTGATAGCGAGCCGGGCGCTCCCTTGCCCGCCGGCAGCGCGCCTGGCGCTCCTTCGCTGGCGGCCGCGGGCGCGGTGAGCGGGTCCGGCTCGTGCGTGATCTCGCCGGCCGGGGTGATGATCGGGAATCCCTCGCGGATCCAGTACTCGACGCCCCCGATCATCTCGCGAACCTCGTAGCCGAGCCGGGCGAACGCCAGCGCCGCCCGGGTGGCGCCGTTGCAACCCGGGCCCCAGCAGTACGTGACAACGGCGACACCGGGCCCCGCCACCTCGGCCGCCCGGGCGGGGATCTCCGCGGTGGGCAGGTGCACGGCGCCGGGCAGATGTCCCTGGTCCCAGGCCTGCCGCGACCGCGAGTCGACAAGGACGAAGCTGCCCGGCGGCGCCGTCCGGACGTCGGCGACATCCGTCTGCGTGGCCAGGTGCTCAGCAAAGATCTCCATGGCATTTCTCATGGCCATGACGCTAAAAGTCGCGTCGTTCCCGCTTAAGGCCCGACCCACGGCGTACGGCTTCCCGCGCCGACGAAACCCCGGTACCGTGCCGCCATGACCGTTGATCCCGCGCTCGACCGCACGGATTGGCGTTTGCTGGCCGAGTTGCAGCGCGACGGGCGGGCGAGTTTCGCGGAGCTGGCGCGCGCCGTGGCGATGTCGCCGAGCGCCGTGGCGGAGCGGGTGCGCCGGCTGGAGGAGACCGGAGTCATCGCCGGATATCACGCCACGGTCGACCCCGAGCGGGTCGGGCTGACGGTGATGGCCTTCGTCCGGCTGCGCTATCCGACGGGGAACTACAAGCCCTTCCACGCGCTGCTCGACACGACTCCCGAGATCGTCGAGGCCCATCACGTGACGGGCGAGGACTGCTTCGTGCTCAAGGTGCTCGCCCGCTCGATGCGACACCTCGAAGAAGTGACCGGACGCATCAGCGGCCTCGGCTCGGTGACGACCAGCGTGGTCTACTCCAGCCCGCTGACCGGCCGTTCCGTCGCGCCACCCGCCTGACACGGTCACAAGTCGCCGACCCCGCGCGGCCCCGGGTCCACGGTGCCGAGCGCTGGCCGACTCCGGCCGTTCGCCGACGCCGCCCGACTTCAGCTGGCAGGCCGCCGCCGGCACCCGCTGGTAGCTATTTTCGGCCGTCCACACTGTCACCCTCCTCACGCTGTCGCAGGCTGCCGGTGGCAAACTGAGGCTGTGGAGCCCCGATTTCTCCTGCTGTCGGACGTCGCCGCCGAGCTGAACGTCTCCGACTCGCAGGTCTACCACATGGTCCGCAGCGGCGAACTGCCCGCGATCAAGATCGGCGGCCGGGGCCAGTGGCGGGTGGAGCGCGCCCGACTCGAGGCCTACATCGAGCAGAAGTATGCGGAAACCGCTGAGTGGGTGCAGCAGAATCCTCTCACCGACCGCGAACCCGACTGACCCGCTGTCCACAGTTCCCTTTTGTCCGCCCGCGCGCTATCCACAGCCGCGGGCGGCACCCGTTGACCGCCCGGCTCTCCGTCCCGACACTCGTCGTTGAAGCCTGTCGAGGCTCATCGAAGGCAAACGTAGGCAAACGAGGTTGTCAGGGGTGACGATGTCGATCGTGGTGATGGATCCGCCGGATCTGGAAAGAGTGGTCAGCTCCCAGTCGACGCGGCTGGACGACCGCACCCCGCCGCACCGACCAGCGAGACATCAGGTGGCGGCCGAGCCGCTCACGACGGGGCAGACCGAGCTGTTCTCCCCCGGCCTTCACGGCGCGCCCCGAGCCGGGTCGTCCGGCGACGAGAGGCAGCGAGCAGCCGAGCCGCCGACCCCGGCGCAGCGCGCGGCAGCACAGCTGGCGGCCGCGCAACGAGCGGCTCTGCGTCTCCGGCGCGCACCCTGCTACGACCCGCCCTACGACGACGAACGGTACGACCCCGAGCTCGAAGCCCTCAACCGCTCCAAGGTCCAGGCCGCCGTGACCGCCCTCGCCACCGAGATCTCCCTCCGCACCGAGACGCCGTCCCCCACCGACCGCTGGCCAGGCCGCCGTCCCGACCGCCGGCCCGACCGAAAGCTACTCCGCACCGAGCAGCCCGCTCTCCTCGGCGCCGCACGAGCCACCCAGGTCCGCGACTCCGCACCGCCCCCGCCGACCTCAAGCGCCCCAGAAGCACAGAGCCTCGCGCCAGCCCTGGCAATCCCGCCCGGCGCGCCTCCCGTGCCCATCCCCCCGTCGCCAGCGCCGGACGGGCAAGCGCGACCCGGGCCGGCGCCGTGCGGGCAGGCGCGACCCGGGCCGGCGCCGTGCGGGCAGGTGCGACCCGGGCCGGATCAGCCGTCGGGGGCGGCACGGGTCGTCACCAGCAGGCCCATGGGCGAGGGCGAGAGCGCGGCAGGCCGAGCCGCCATCCGCCGCTTCGTGGGCGCCTGCCTCGAGGTCATCAACGGCTACCGCCCCGCCGCCCACCTCCGCCAGCTGACCCTTCCCGCCGACGCCTCCACGGTGGTGGCCGCCGGTCAGGCCGCTGCCCAACGCGTGTCAGCGGCGCGTTCCGTGAGCCGATCCCGCAGCTCCCGCGGGGGCCCCACCCGCGCCGCCGTCGGCCAGCTCAACATCTGCGAGCCCCGCCCCGGAGCCGTCGAAGCCGTCGCTGTCCTGGCCACCCGGGATCGATCGTGGGCCTTGGCCCTCCGCCTCGAACAGCACAACAAATCTTGGCTGGCCACGGTCATGTACCTCGTCTGAGTCACCCCGCCACGCCCTCATCCCCGGGGCGTCCACCGAGCACCGCAGGCGGCGGCCGTCCCGGGCTCCACCACTGGAGAAAACCCGCGCAAAACTCGCGTTCGACGGCTCGATCGGCGCCGCGTGCGAAGACCGCGCAGAGCGGAAACCGCACACGCATCCCACGCGCGCGGGCCATCGACAAGCCACACGCATCCCGCGCAAGCCGCGTTTCGTGCAGCCCTCCCCCAAGCCGTTGCGCGCGCGGGCCATCGACAAGCCACACGCATCCCACGCGCGCGGCCCATGGGCAGGTGCCACACGCATCCCATGCGCGGGCTGTCGACAGGTGCCACCCGCATGCCACGCGCGGGGCGTTAACCCGTCACCCAGCCACGCGATCCGCCCCGGACACGGTGCCACACGCAGGATTGTGGAGACGAGCGCCGAGTAAGGAAGACCGCGCGGGGCGGAAATGACGCCGGCCCCCACGGCGTGGTGCCGTGGGGGCCGGAGCGGAGCCTCGCTGCCGGTCGAAGGATCAGACCGCGCCCGGGGCGCCGTGGCAGCGCTTGTACTTCTTGCCCGAGCCGCAGTAGCACGGGGCGTTGCGGGACGGTCCGTTGCTCGCCTCGGCCTGGCCCGACGTGCGGCTGGCCGGGGCGCGGTGGGCGCCGGTGTGGGCCGGGCTGGCCGGGACCACCGGCGAGCCGCCGAGGCCGAGGGCCGGGGCGTTCTGCGGCTCCTGCTGGATCTGCGGGGCGCCCGCGCCGGCCTCGCCGTCGATGGTCGGGGCCGTGTACTGGAGGTTGGCCGGGCGGGTGGCCGGGGCGCCGAGGCCCTTGGCGCGGACCTCGACCTGGGGCTCGTCGTCGCCGGCCCGCGGCATCGCCACGGCCTGGGACGGGTCGACCGTGACGGTGGGCTGCTCCTCGACCTGGACCTCCAGGTTGAAGAGGAAGCCGACCGCCTCCTCCTTGATGCCCTCCATCATCTGGTTGAACATGTCGAAGCCCTCGCGCTGGTACTCGACCACCGGGTCGCGCTGGGCGTACGCCCGCAGGCTGATGCCTTCCTGCAGGTAGTCCATCTCGTAGAGGTGCTCGCGCCACTTGCGGTCGATGACGGCGAGCAGCACCTGGCGCTCGAGCTCGCGGACGGCCTCCTCGCCCAGCTCGTCCTCGCGGGCCTGGTAGGCGTTGCGGGCCTCGGTCTTGATCTTCTCGATCAGGTAGTCCTGGTCGATGCCGGCCCGCTCGCCGCCGTTCTCCTCGATGACGTCGTCGATCGTGAGGGTCAGCGGGAAGAGCCGCTTGAGGTTGGCCCAGAGCTGCTCGAGGTCCCAGTCCTCCGCGTAGCCCTCGGAGGTGGCCGCGCGCACATACTCGGTGACCGTGTCGTCGATCATGTGCTGGGCCTGGTCGTGCATGTCCTCGCCGTCGAGCACGCGCTTGCGCTCGGCGTAGATGACCATGCGCTGCTTGTTGAGGACCTCGTCGTACTTGAGGACGTTCTTGCGGATCTCGGCGTTCTGCGCCTCGATCTGGGTCTGCGCGCTACGGATCTGGCGGGTCACCATCTTCGACTCGATGGGGACGTCCTCCGGGATGTTGAAGCGGTCCATGACCGCCTCGACGGCGCCGGCGCGGAACCGCTTCATCAGGTCGTCCTGCAGCGACAGGTAGAACCGGGACTCGCCCGGGTCGCCCTGACGGCCGGAGCGGCCGCGCAGCTGGTTGTCGATGCGGCGGGAGTCGTGGCGCTCGGTGCCCAGGACGTAGAGCCCGCCGGCGGCCTGGACCTCGGCGGCCTCGGCCTCGCAGGCTTCCTTCCAGGCCGGGAGGACCTCTTCGAGGGCCTTCGCGTACTCCTCCGGGCTCTCGACCGGGTCGAGGCCGCGCTGGGCGAGCTCGGACGCGGCCAGGAACTCGGGGTTGCCGCCGAGCAGGATGTCCGTGCCGCGGCCGGCCATGTTGGTGGCCACGGTGACGCCGCCCTTGCGCCCGGCCTGGGCGATGATCGTCGCCTCCTGGGCGTGGAACTTCGCGTTCAGCACGCTGTGCGCGATGCCGCGGCGGCGCAGGAGCTGCGAGAGGATCTCGGAATTCTCCACGGAGACCGTGCCGACGAGGATCGGCTGGCCGGTGGCGTGCCGCTCGGCGATGTCCTCGATGACCGCGTTGAACTTGGCCTTCTCGGTCTTGTAGATGACGTCCGGGTGGTCGACGCGGACCATCGGGCGGTGCGTCGGGATGCTCACGACGCCGACCTTGTAGACCTGATTGAACTCGCCGGCCTCGGTCTGCGCCGTACCCGTCATGCCGCCCAGCTTGTTGTAGAGGCGGAAGTAGTTCTGCAGGGTGATGGTCGCCAGGGTCTGGTTCTCCTGCTTGACCTCCACCCCCTCCTTCGCCTCGATGGCCTGGTGCATGCCCTCGTTGTAGCGGCGGCCGTGCAGGATGCGGCCGGTGAACTCGTCGACGATCAGGACCTCGCCGTTCTCGTCGACGATGTAGTCCTTGTCGCGCTTGTAGAGCTCCTTGGCCTTGATGGCGTTGTTCAGGTAGCCCACGAGCGGGGTGTTGACCGACTCGTAGAGATTGTCGATGCCGAGCCGATCCTCGACCCGGGCGACGCCGCGCTCGGTGATCGCCACCGTGCGCTTGGCCTCGTCGACCTCGTAGTCGCCCTCGCCGTCCTTGCCCTTCTGCAGGCGGCCGACCAGGTTGGCGAACTCGCCGTACCACCGCTGGGAGTGCTCGCCGGGGCCGGAGATGATCAGCGGGGTGCGGGCCTCGTCGATGAGGATCGAGTCGACCTCGTCCACGATGGCGAAGTTGTGCCCGCGCTGCACCAGCTCGCTCGCCGACCACGCCATGTTGTCGCGCAGGTAGTCGAAGCCGAACTCGTTGTTGGTGCCGTACGTGATGTCGCACTGGTAGGCCGCGCGGTGCTCGGCGGCGGGCCTGTTCGGCAGGATGACGCCGACCGTCAGGCCCAGGAACGTGTGCACCCGGCCGACCCACTCGGCGTCGCGCTGCGCGAGGTAGTCGTTGACCGTGATGATGTGCACGCCCTCGCCGCTGAGCGCGTTGAGGTAGGCCGGGAAGACACCGGTCAGGGTCTTGCCCTCACCCGTCTTCATCTCGGGGATGTTGCCGAAGTGCAGGGCGGCGCCGCCCATGAGCTGGACGTCGTAGGCGCGCTGACCGAGCACGCGGCGGGCGCCCTCGCGGGCCACCGCGAACGCCTCCACCATCATGTCGTCGAGCGACTCGCCGTCGGCGAACCGCTGCTTGAACTCGGCGGTCTGCTCGCGCAACTCGTCATCGGTCAGGTCGGTGTACTCGTCCTCGATCGAGTTGACCGCGTCGGCGATCGCCTTGAGGCGACGCACCAGTCGGCCTTCGCCGGCGCGGAGGACTTTTTCCAAAATCGACACGGGTCAACGCTCCCCTAGACGGTCTGCCGACCCATCGTAGGCGCCTTTGCTGGGAGGCTGTGACCCGAGCCCCGGGCCAACGGCACAAAGGCGCCGAAATCGCCCGGCTCGTTCGCTGACAGCGCACCGCGCGACCCGGTGGCGACACGGCCGCTCAGCGCGCGAGGATGGCCGCGTGCGGACCCCCGAGATTTCCGTGGACGAGCTCCTCATCCGGCCGTGGCGGCTCGCCGACGCGGAGCCGATGACCCGGGCGTGTCAGGACCCTGAGCTGCGCCGCTGGCTGGGCGGGTGGCCCGATCCCTACCGGCTGGCCGACGCCGTCGAGTTCATCGGCAAGGGCCGGCACCGCGCGCTGGACCTGGGCATCTTCGCGGGCGGGGAGGTGCTCGGCGGCGTCGCCCTGCACGCCGTCGACGAGGGGGCCGGCACCGCGGAGATCGGCTACTGGGCGGCCGGGCCCGCCCGGGGACGCCGAGTGACCGAACGGGCCGGTCGCGCGTTGTGCAGCTGGGCGTTCGGGGAGGGGCTGAAGCGTATCGACTGGCGCGCTGCGGTGGGTAATCACGCGTCGCGCGTCACGGCGCTGCGGATCGGCTTCCGCATGATCGGCATCCGGCCCGCGCCCGACAAGTGGCTGGGCGCGCTGACCCCCGGCGACCTCGCGGCCGAGGCCCGGGACCTGCCTTTTCCGGTACGCCGCTCAGCCCGCACCTTCCACGCCGGGCCCCCGGTCATCGACGCCGGCCCGGTGACGCTCCGCAGGCCCGAGGAGCGCGACATCCCGGCCCTCGTGACGGCGATGAACGATCCCGGCGTGGTCAGGTGGTTCGGGGTCCGGTTGCCCTACGGTTGCGCCGAAGCGGAGAGTCACGTCCGCGACGAGGTGCCGCGGCTGTGGGCCCGGGGCGAGGAGGCGGTCTTCGCGATCGTCGACGGGCGGGACGCGTACCAGGGATCGGTGGATGTGCGGGTGACCACCCGCGACCCGGCGGTGGGCGAGCTGGGTTATCTGGTGGCGCCGCGGGCGCGGGGCCAGGGGCATGCCGTGGCCGCTGTCAAGGCGCTCAGCCGGTGGGCGTTCGACGCGCTCGGGCTGAGCCGCCTGGAGATCCGCGCGGCCGACGGCAACGACGCCTCCGTCCGCGTCGCGGTCAAAGCGGGCTTCACCGTGGAGGGCCTGATGAGGCAGGCTTTGATCATCAACGGTGAGCGGCATGACGCCCGGGTGGCGTCGCTGCTGAGAGAAGAGGTCGTGTGAGGGTTCCCACCATCTCCGGCGACGGCGTCGTGCTGCGCGCGCTGACCCGCGATGACCTGGACGATCTGCTGGTCGCGTACAACGACTGGGACCTGCGGCGCTTCCTGCCCGCGCTGCCGATCCCCTTCACCCGCACGCACGCCGACAACTACCTGCGCGACGTCGTGCCGGGCATGATCGCGGCGGGCGGCGGCTTCTGGGCCGTCGCCGACCCGGCGACCGACCGGCTGCTGGGCGGCGTCGGACTCGACCGGGTGATCGCCGAGCGCGGCCAGGCCGAGATCGGCTATTGGACAGCGCCCGGGGCGCGCCACCGGGGTGTCGCCACCGCCGCCCTCCGCGCGGTGACCGAGCACGCGTTCAGCACCGGCCTCAAGCGCCTGGAGCTGCTCACCCACTGGGAGAACGGCACCAGCCAGCGGGTCGCGCTCGCGGGTGGCTTCCAGCGCGAGGGCGTACGCCGGGGAGCCGTCCAGGATCGCGACGGCGGCCGCGACGACCTCCTCGTCTTCGCCCGCCTGGCCGGTGACCCGCCGGATCCCGTCGTACGGCTGCTGCCCGACCTGCCCGGCGGCGAGCTCTCCGACGGCGTGGTGACCCTGCGGCCGCTCGCCCCGGAGGATCTCGACTTCTATCTGGAGCTGCACAGCCTGCCGGACGTCGTGGCCACCACCGTGCCGCCGGTGCCGCCCAGCCGCCGGAAGATGGAGCAGCGCTGTGACCGCAGCGAGGCGGCCTGGCTGGCCGGAGAGCGCGCCGACCTGGTGATCGTCGACACCGCCACGGGCGCCCTGGCCGGGGAGATCGGCCTGTACTACATGGAGCCGCCGACCGCCCAGGCGATGATCGGCTACAGCATGATGCCGGCGTGGCGCAGGCGCGGTTACCCGACGCGGGCGGCCCAGCTCGTGGCCTTGTGGGCCTTCGCGGAGACCGGAATCGCCCGGCTGATCGCCGGCGCCCTGCCGACCAACCTCGGCTCGCAGCGGGTGCTGGAGAAGGCCGGCTTCCGGCGCGAGGCCTACCTGCGCTCGCGGCTGCCGGGCCCGGACGGCCGCCGGTCGGACGACGTCCAGTTCGTTCTCCTGGCCGAGGATCTGCTGGCCCACGCCACTGCCGAGTGAGGGGGAGGCCGGCTTCCGCCGGCCTCCGAGCAGCCGCTACCCCGTCGTCTCGAGGCTGAGGATGCCGTAGTCGTAACCGCGTCTGCGGTAGACGACGCTGGGCCGGCCGCTCTCCTTGTCATGGAAGAGGTAGAAGTCGTGGCCGACGAGCTCCATCTGGAAGAGCGCGTCGTCCACCGTCATCGGGTCCGCGGGGTGTTCCTTCTCGCGCACGATGCGCCACGGCTGGTTGTCGTCCTGCTCCTGCAGGTCGACCAGCCCGTCGTCCGGCGGTGTCACACTCGGCAGGTCGGTCGGCAGCCCGGCGGTGGCGGCAGCCACGGACACCGGAGCGTGCCGGCCACGGTGCACGCGGCGGCGGTCGGCGGCGCGACGCAACCGGGCGTCGAGCTTGTTGATCGCCACGTCCAGCGCGGCGTAGAAATCCTTGGCGCAGGCCTCGGCCCGCACGACCGGCCCGCGGGTCACCACCGTGATCTCCACACGCTGGCAGTTGTCCGACTGCCGCGGATTACGCTCGTGGAAGAGCTCCACGTCGACCCTGATGAGCTTCTGGTCGTACCGTTCGACTTTTGCCAGTTTGTCGGCGACGTGTTCCCGATAGTGATCGGGAACCTCTACGTTGCGGCCCTTGACGACAATGTCCACTCGTGACCTCCCCCAACGTTGGCCAAATCAACAGCTACGTGCTGGTGCCGGCGCCGGCGGGACTGCCTGGCTTCGCTTGCTCACCCAGCTCGGGGAAGCTCCGCTCGACCGGGCCGGCTGCGCTCGCTCGCGGGATTGATCAGCTCGGCTGATCTCTTCCGCGCCGCGGGCTGCATCCGCCTTGCGGGCTGCATCCGCCTTGCGGGCTGCATCCGCGTTGCGGGCTTCACTCACCCGGCGGGCTTCGCTTGCTCGGCTCGCTTCGCTTGCTCGGCTGGTTTCGCTTTCGCGGAGCGATCCCACGCGCACGACCGGCAAAAGGCTTGCGAGGACGCTCCTTTCCGGTGCGGCGGGTCGGACCTTCGACTTCGCTCCCGGTGGCGGACAAGCAATCGCGCTTGTCCTCGTCACCAGAACGCTAACCTGCCGAAGCCCGCCCGTCACCCCTCGTTCGACAACCCGATGGCGGGACTTCCGGCCCTGGCGCCGACCACGGCACGCCGGGGCCACCGGCTGCGGCGCGGGATCTGCGCAGGCGCGTCGCCGCCAGCACCGCGGCACCCGTGACCTGCATGTCCACCTCCCGCAGCCGGCTCGTCACTGCGGCCAGCGTGGCCCCCGTCGTGACGATGTCGTCCACCACTATCAGCGTGCCCCTGATCGTCGGCCGCCGCCGCGGAATACGGATCCCGTCACCCCTTATTCGCAGTGAACTCTCAGCCGCCGCGGCCCGTCCGCTCACGTCCAGTGACGCCGAGTCAGGGCGGGGAAGCGCCCGCAACGGCCGAGTCATTCGAGCCTGCCAACCAGCGTCCCGCAGACGGCGCACAGCGTGTGCGGTCAGTCTCGCCATGTGGTCGCCGTGCCGCTCCCGTACGGCCGCAGCGGTCGACGGCACGGGAACAACCACAACCGGCCCGCGCCGCCCGCCGCCACCCCACACGGCAGCCGCAGCGATCGACGCCGCCAGCACCGCCCCGAGCGGACCCGCGAGCCGATGCCGCCCCCGCTCCTTGTACGCCAGCAGCGTCTGCCGCAGAGCCCCCGCATAAGCCCCGGCCGCCACGCAAGCCGGCATCCCCACCGGCGAAGGCGTCGGGGCCGTCGGGTACGGCCGGAGCGCCTCCAGCTCGGTCACACAGCTCGCACACGTCCCGTACCGCAACGGCACCCGCTCCGCGCCGCACCCCGCACAGGCGCTGGGCAAAATCAGATCCGCCAAATCCCCGCCCAGCCCCGCGGACCCGAGCGCCCCTGCCGCCCGACGCGCCCAGCCCCCTGCCTCGACATCCCGCCCGCTCAGCACCCGAACCTCCCAGCCTCAACCACATCGTCCGCACTCCCACGAAGGCCGAGCCACGCCGAGGCCGGCGATCGCTGAGCCCGGCCAAGCGCGCAAGGCCCCACCGGGCAAGGCCCCGGGCAGCGCAGGCGCGGCCCCGGGTCAACGCAGGCGCGGCCCCGGGTCAGCCCAGGCGCGGCCCCGGGTCAGCGCAGGCGAGGACCCGCGGTCAGCGCAGGAAGAACGGGTTGACGGGCCGGACGCCCGCCGGCGGGTTCTGGACGTCGCCGGTCAGGTCGTCGGTCTCGATGGTCTCGGGGCCCGAGAGGACGTCGAACGCCGCGCCGTTGGACATGTACTCGGTGATGTCGGGGACGTATTTGCCGGTGGTGGGGCTGACGGGATACGCGGCCAGGTAGGTGACCGGCGTCGTGCCCAGGTCGGAGAGGATCTCGGTGCGCAGGCTGCCGTCGATCTCGCTGGCCACGATGGCGACGCGGTTGCGGTCGCTGCGGGTGCCCGCGACGACGACGGCCGTCTCGGTGCCCCAGTCGACGGCGGTGACCGTGGCCAGGTCGACGACCTCGGTGAAGCGGGGCGCGGTCAGCTCCGGCTCGTCGCCCTCGGCCGTCAGCGCCGCCACGTAGAGCTTGCCGCCGACGACCAGCGCGACGCGGCGGCCGTCGGGGGCCACCGCCACGGAGGTGATCGGGCCGGCCGGGCCGGTCCACTTGATCTCGCGCAGCGCCGGTCCCTCGGCCGAGAAGCTGTAGAGCTTGCCGCCGATGATCAGCATCCCCAGCTCGCCGCTCTGGGCGTCGTCGTCGGTCAGCGCCCACACCGGGGGTGCCGACGGCTCGCCCGGCAACGGCACCGAGTGCAGGTTGGCCGACTCGCCGGGGGCCGCGCTGCCGACCCGGAGCACCGGGCTGCCCTTCTCGGTGGCCACCAGGGCGACATAGCCGTGGTCGGCCATGCCGCGGGCGATCGCGGCCGAGCGCACGTTGCGGTTGTCCTCGGCCCGCAGCACCGGCACCGGCTCGGTGGAGCCCGCCGACAGGTCCAGCCGCCGCACCTCGCCGTTGTAGACGATGAAGCGCTCGGGCGTGGCCGCCAGCTGGTCGGACGCGTTGCTGGTCAGGTAGTCGTCGCCGGAGTAGTCCCGCTGCTCCTGGTTGCCGATCTTCAGCTCGAGCACCCGCGGCAGCTGCTTGCGCAGCGACCACATCAGCTGCAGCCGCAACCGCTCCAGCGCCTTGCCGGGATCCTCGCCGTCGGCCGGGTCGATCGCCTGGTTGCTCAGGTTGATCTGCAGCTTGCCCTCGGTGACGGCGGGCACGTTGCCGATCAGCTGGGTGCCCTCGGGCAGCGGGTCGACGGCATTCTCCAGCCACGCCGAGGGACCGTCGATGAGCCAGTTGATGATCTGCTGCGGCACCTGCACCGGCGGCACCTCGGCGGAGATCCACCGGACGTCGGGCACCAGCGACGTGTGATCCTTGTTCCAGAAGTAGATGGTGCGCTGGTCGTAGTAGGAGGTCAGCGCCTGGTCCGTCAGCAGCAGCACCTGTGGCGCCTTGGTGACGAACAGCCCGTCCTTGCCCGTGATGCGCGCGACCGTCAGCTTGTAGGTCTGCACGCCGGAGTCCGGGGACGCCTCCATGATGCCGTCGGGGGTGAGCAGCCCCACCGTGCGCGCCTGCAGCGTGACCTCGTCGCTGCCCGGGTTGACGAGCGGGTCCTCGACCAGGTGGATGACCTTGATGGTGGCCGGCAGCTTGGCGAACGGGATGGCGGCCGACGGCGACAGGAAGCTCTTCACCTGCTCGAGTGACGAGTCCGGGTCGCCGGCCGCCGCGGCTTCGAGATAGTTCTCGACGAGGGCGGTGGTGTCGTCCGCCGCCTCCTCGCGGGTCGGCTTGGACCGCTGGGACTCGTTCTCCGAGGACTGCCCCTGCGAGGGACCCGGCGCGAGACGCTCGACGTCGGTCTCGTCGGGGATGCCGCAGCCCCCGAGCACCAGCGCCGCCGCCAGCGCACCGGCCAGCAGCGGGCGCAGACCCCGGCCGCCCCTCATCGACCCACCTCCGCGGGCTCGTCGTCCCCGGCGACAACGTCCGGCGCCCGCGAAGGCTCCGCGGACGACACCTCGATCTCGGACCCGTCCGCCGGCCCAGCGGCCGCCGAGCCGGCAGCCGCGGAACCGGCACTCGCGGGAGCAGCAGCCGCGGGACGGGGCGGAAGCTGGGCGGAAGTACCGGGCACCGGAAGTTGGGCGGGCGCCCCAGGCGCAGGGAGCTGGGCGGGCGCGCCGGGCGCCGGGAGCGCGTCGACGGCCCGGTCGCGCGGGATCAGCGGCAGCGGCGCCGCGACGAGGCGGTCGCCGGAGCGGACGGGCACGGTCAGGCGGAACTGCGCACCGCCGCCGGGCTCGCCCCAGGCCTCGAGCCAGCCGCCGTGCAGGCGGGCGTCCTCGACGGAGATGGACAGGCCCAGGCCGGTGCCGCCGGTCTGGCGGGCCCGCGACGGGTCGGCGCGCCAGAAGCGGTTGAAGACCAGGCGCTCCTCCCCCGGCTTGAGGCCGACGCCGTGGTCCCGGACCGTGACGGCGACCGCGGCGTCGTCGGTGGCCATGGTGACCTCGACCGGCTTGCGCTCGCCGTGCTCGACCGCGTTGCCGACGAGGTTGCGCAGGATGCGCTCGACGCGGCGGGGGTCGACCTCCGCGATGACCGGCGTGTCCGGCAGGCGGAGCACGATCTCGACGCCGACCCGCTCGGCCAGGCCGGTGAGCCGCTCGGCGACGCGTTCCACGATCGGCACCAGGTCGGTGTGCTCGGCGTCGAGCGCCGCGAAGCCCGCGTCGAAGCGGCTGATCTCGAGCAGGTCGGTGAGCAGGCCCTCGAAGCGGTCGAGCTCGGCCTGCAGCAGCTCGGCGCTGCGCGCCACGGCCGGGTCGAACTCGTCGCGCGACGAGAAGATGAGGTCCGCGGCCATCCGCACGGTCGTCAGCGGGGTGCGCAGCTCGTGGGACACGTCGGACGTGAAGCGCCGTTGCAGCCGCGACATCTCCTCCAGCCGCACGATCTGGCGCTGGAGGTTGGCCGCCATCTGGTTGAAGGAGGCGGCCAGCAGCGCGAGGTCGTCCTCGCCGTCGACCTTCATCCGCTGGTCGAGCAGGCCGGCGGAGAGCCGCTGGGCGGTGCGCGCGGCCACCCGGACCGGCGTCACCACCATGCGCGTGACCAGGCCGGCCATGACGCCGAGCAGGATCACCAGCGCGAGGCCGGTGACGAGCACCGTGGTCCGGATCTCGTTGGCCGCGCGGTCCTCGGTGGTGAGCGGCACCATGTAGTAGAGCTCGAGGTGGCCGAAGACGGCGGGCACCGGCGACCCGTAGACCAGGTATTTCACCGGCTCGCCGCCCACGTCGGTGGTGCGGATCTGCTGGGCGACGAGGCTCTCGCCGGAGACGTCGTGCCGCAGCTCCCGGCTGATCAGCGTGCTGGTGTCGAACTTGGCGGACGTGACCGGCTTGAGGTCGGGGATGCTGTCGGCGCGCAGCTCGAGGATGGCGCCGCCGGTCTCGTCGGGGTCGCCGGCCGCCAGCCGCGTCACGGTGTTGTTGAGCGTGACCGGCAGCTTCGGGTCGCGCACCTGCCGGTGCACGGTCAGCTGGCTGATCGCATAGTCGACCTTGCCGACCATCTGCGAGTGCACCTCGTCCTCGGCGCGGTCGAGCAGGATCTTGGTGCTGCGGTCGGCGATGAACCAGCCGAAGGCCCCCACGAGCAGGCTCGACGTGACCAGGGTGAGCGTGACGACGCGCAGGTGCAGGGAGCGCCGCCACGCCCGGCGGGCCGGGGCGGAGTAGCGCTTGAGCCTGCGCAGGGCCATGCGCCACTGCCGCCGCACCACGCGGAGGGGGCGGCGGACGGGCATCGGAAGCCAGGCAGGAGCACGCATCGGGGCCAAGGTTAGCCCCGACCCCCGACAAGCCGCGTCGACCCTGTGGACAAACACGAGGCCCCGCTCCCCGCGGCAGCGGGGAGCGGGGCCAGGGGACGAAAGAGGCTCAGCCCGTGCCGGCCTTGTAGCCCACCCCGCGCACGGTCAGGATGATCTCCGGCCGCTCCGGATCCGGCTCGATCTTGGCCCGCAGCCGCTGCACGTGCACGTTGACCAGCCGCGTGTCGGCCGCGTGCCGATAGCCCCAGACCTGCTCCAGCAGCACCTCGCGGGTGAAGACCTGGCGCGGCTTGCGGGCGAGCGCGACCAGCAGGTCGAACTCCAGCGGCGTCAGCTTGACCTCCTCGCCGTCGCGCGACACGGTGTGCGCCGGGACGTCGATGGTGATCTGGTTGCCGGGCGGGCCGATGGTCAGCATCTCCGGGGCGGCGTCCTCGCCCCGGCGCAGGCGGGCACGCATGCGCGCCACCAGCTCCTTGGGCTTGAAGGGCTTCACCACGTAGTCGTCGGCCCCGGACTCCAGGCCGAGCACCACGTCGACCGTGTCGCTCTTGGCGGTCAGCATGACGATCGGGATGCCGGACTCGGCGCGGATGGCCCGGGCCACGTCGATGCCGCTCATCCCGGGCAGCATCAGGTCGAGCAGGACTATGTCGGGCCTGTTCTCCCGGAACGCGGCGAGCGCCCGCTCACCGTCGGCGACGAACGAGGGCAGGAAGCCCTCGCTGCGCAGGACGATGCCGAGCATCTCGGCCAGCGCGGGGTCGTCGTCGACGACGAGTACGCGGGCTCTCATGCGATCCAATATTGCACTGTCCCCTTCCGGCCCGTGTGACCGCCCGTCGATCACCATCGCGACGGGCCTGCCGATCATGGCGTGGCGGGCCCGGAAAAGCCAGAGAGTGAGGGGGACGATGCGGACGGCGGCGCCGCCCGCACCGGCGTCACGGAGCCGTCAGCGGTCGAACTCCCCGGCGCGCACGCCGGCGATGAACTCCTGCCAGCCCGCACGCCCGAACTCGAGCACCGGACCCGAGACGTCCTTGCTGTCCCGTACGAAGATCGCGGCCGCGGCCGAAGCGATCTCCACACAGTGCCCGGCGGCCCCGCTGCGAGAGCTCTTCCGCCAGGTCAGAGTGGGCTGCTGCAATGTAATACCTTCCACGGAATGAATAGTCCGTGGAGATAACGTCCGGTGGGCCCGATCAGCCGAGACGTTCCACTGATCGGGCGATGAAACTGCGTGTTTCGGACAAATCAAGGGCGCGCGACCGGACATCGTCGAACGCATCGCGGTAGACCTGCACATCCCTGCCACGGGTACGCAGCTGCCCGCCGACCAGATCCTCGGTGTGCACCAGCGGCGGCCGGTCGTCGAAGTCGAAGATCACGAAGGCGTCGGTCAGCGCGGCGTGCGACCCCGCGCGAAAGGGAAGCACGCGGACCTCCACCCGGGGGCGCTGGCTCGCGTCGTACAGCCGCTGCAGCTGGCGCCTGAGCACGCCGGCGCCGCCGACCTCGCGCCGCAGCACGGCCTCGTCCAGCACCACACAGAGCTCGGGCGCGGGGTCGCGGGTCAGCACACTCTGGCGCGCCATGCGCAGGGCGGTGCGCTGCTGCAGCACCTCCGGATCGCGGACGTCGGCACCCACCTGGATGATCGCGTGCGCGTACTCGTCGGTCTGCAGGAGGCCCGGCACGAGCTGCGGCTCCCACTCGCACATCCGCATGGCTTCGGCCTCGAATGCCACGTACTCGTCATAAGGCTCGGCCACGGAGGAACGGTAGGGCGCCCACCATCCCCGGGCCCGGCCGCGACGCGCCAGCTCCCGGAGCGGGGCACGCTCCCCCTGGGGTACGCCCAACAGGTCGAGCAGCCGCTCGAGGTCGGCGTCGCTGATGCCGGTGCGGGCCGTCTCGATCCGGGACAGCTTCGACTCCGACCACCGGAGCTCGGCCGCCACCCGGGAGCCCCGGCGCTCCCCGCGCAGGCGGCGCAGCTCCTCTCCGAGTTCCCGACGGGCAGCCATGGATGTCGATCGCGCCACGCGACCACCGTACCGGCGACTCTGTGCAACTTGCAGACCACGATCTGCACTTGCAGATCCGCCCTGACCATGTGCTAATGGGATAGGAGGTACGACTTGGTGCGGGTCGCCGGGCGGGAGACCAGGCACCACCTGCGCTTCGCCTGCGGGGGCGGGGCGCGGATGTCGGAAAGCGAACCGGATGGCGGCAACCACCGGTTCGCTTTTCCATGTCACGGGCGGAACGCCTGGCCACACCCGCTTCCGGCGACGACCCGGGCGCCACTGGGCGACAGACGCGAAAAGTCCCGGGAAAGCGAACGAGGCGACAGGCCCGAAGACCCGCCGCCCCGTTCATCCCCCCGGTTTGGTACCGCGCGCGTCGTGGGACCCCCCGATCACCAGTGACGCTGCGTGGTTATAGATTCACACTCCGCACAGCCCATGTCAAGCAAATCCGGAAAAGTCGGAAAAGTCAGTTTGCCGGGGCCGCCACGAACAGCTCGCCCACGCCCGCCGCCGTCGCCGCCCCGGTCGCCGCGGGGATGTACGCCGCAGTCCCCGGAGTCAGCTCCACCGGCGTCCCGTCGACGGCCTCCGCCACGAACGTGTCCCCCGCGACGCCCAGCACGATCCGCGGCCCGTCGACAGGCAGGCGCTGCGGCGGCGTGGCCGGGGTCAGCGTCATCCGGTACAGCGCGAACTCCCGTACGGGAACCCGCCACGTCACCACCCCGGGAGACACCTCGGTCGCCGGCAGGATCGGCTCCTCGAGCACCTCGAAGCGGAGCACGCGCAGCAACTCGTCCACGTCCACGCGCTTCGGCGTCAGCCCCCCGCGCAGCACGTTGTCGCTCGCGGCCATGATCTCGACGCCCGTACCGCTGAGGTAGGCGTGGAGGTTTCCCGCCGGCATCCAGATCGCCTGGCCCGGCTCCAGCCGGACGAGGTTGAGCAGCAGCGCGACCAGCACGCCCGGGTCCGCCGGATAGCTCTCCGCGAGCCGGGCGACCAGCGGCGCGCCCGCGGCCTCGGCGATCAGGGCGGCGCGGTCGTCCGCCGGCCATTCGAGCAGCGTGCGCACCGCGAAGGCGAGCCCGTCGACGCCCTTGCGCAGCGCATCGACGACCGGGCCGAGGCGGTCGATGCCCAGGGTGGCGAGCTCGTCGGCCGCCGCGTGCGGGTCCCGGAAGCCGCACAGCGCCTCGAAGGGCGTCAGCGCCACGAGCATCTCCGGCTTGTGGAACGCGTCGGTGTAGTTCCTGGGCGCCGCCGGGTCGGCCTCCTGCGCGGCGAAGGCACGCTTCGCGTACTCGGCGTCCGGGTGCGCCTGCAGCGAGAGCGGGGCTCCGGCTGCCAGGACCTTCATGAGGTACGGCAACCGCGTCCCGAACTCGGCGGCCACCTCGGCACCGAGCTGCCCCGCGGGGTCCTGCTCGATCAACGTGTTCAGGGTCACCGGGCCCGCGTCGCCCGGGACCGTGGACGGGTCACCGGGATGCGCGCCCAGCCACAGCTCGGCCTCGGGCTCCTCGGTCGGGGCCGGGCGACCCTGCAGCTCGGCCAGGGCGGTGCGTGAGCCCCACGCGTACGGGCGGATCACGCCGGTCAGCGGAAGAACAGCAGCCAC
This sequence comes from Actinoplanes oryzae, assembly GCF_030757795.1. Lineage (GTDB taxonomy): Bacteria > Actinomycetota > Actinomycetes > Mycobacteriales > Micromonosporaceae > Actinoplanes. The sequence continues at coordinate 18,861 of NZ_JAUQWH010000021.1, read as the reverse complement.
GGGGCCGCCTCCTTAAACGTCTGGACATGGAAGGACCCGCGAGCACGTGACTCGCGGGTCCCGGAAGTGCGTCAGTGCGCCGGTTCGGCAGCGGCCTCTTCCTTCGCGGCGGCGGCCAGCTGCGGACTGTAGATGTCCGGCTCGAGGTAGATCACGCGGGCGATCGGCAGGGCCGCCCGGATGCGCTGCTCGGTCTCGTTGATGTGCCGGGCGACCTCTTCGGCGCTCTCCGTCGGCGGGACCGCGATCTTCGCCGCGACGAGCAGCTCCTCGGGGCCGAGGTAGAGCGTCTTCATGTGGATGACCCGCTCGACGCCCGGGCCGGCCGTGATGGCCTTCTGCAGCTTGGTGATGTCCTCCGGATTGGCGCCCTCGCCGAGCAGCAGGCTCTTGGTCTCGATGGCCAGCACGGCCGCGATGACCACGAGCAGCGCGCCGATGAAGAGCGTGCCGATGCCGTCCCAGATGCCGTTGCCGGTGATCAGCGTCAGGCCCACACCGAAGAGCGCGAAGACCAGGCCGGTCAGCGCACCGGCGTCCTCCAGGAGCACCACGGGCAGCTCGGGCGCCTTGGCCCGGCGCACGTAGTCGACCCAGCCGATCTTGCCGCGGGTGTGGTTGGACTCCTTGATCGCCGTCCGGAAGGAATAGCCCTCCAGGCCGATGGAAACCACCAGCACCGCGACGGGCACCCACTGCCAGCTCTCGATCGGCTCGGGGTGCTGGATCTTGTGCCAGCCCTCGTAGAGCGCGAAGAGGCCACCCACGCTGAACAGCACGATCGCGACGATGAACGCGTAGATGTAGCGCTCCCGCCCGTACCCGAAGGGGTGCTCGCGGGTGGGCCTGCGCCGGGAGCGCTTGCCGCCCAGCAGCAGCAGGCCCTGGTTGCCGGAGTCGGCGACCGAGTGGATCGACTCGGCCAGCATGGACGAGCTGCCGGTGAGCAGGAACGCGATGAACTTGGTGAGGGCGATGCCGAGGTTCGCGGACAGCGCCGCGATGATCGCCTTGGTGCCGCCTTCAGCACTCACTGCAGGGTCTCCGGCATGGGATTGCTCAGTTCCTTCATCTCGTTGATGGCGGGCACGGCCATGGGGTCGAGGCCGTGCGCGAGGGCCAGGTAGATCGACGCGAAGTCGGGCACCGCGGTGAGCGACGCGAGCCGCTCCAGCGCGGATCCGCCCTCGGCGGTGAGCACGTCGCAGCGCACGCCGCGGCGCTCGGCGAGGACCTGGACGGCCTCCGCCCGGCGCTCCTCGACGGCGACCGGCTCGTCCGCGTCGTCCTCCGGGTTGAGACCGCCGTCGCGGAACACGACGAGGCGCAGCCGGGTGGTGGCCTCCTCGTCCTCCGGGTCGGCGAAGATGTCGCGGGACGTCTCGGCCAGGCCGCCGAACGGGCCGTCGAGCAGGCCGACGCGGCCGCGGCCGGCCTCGCCCAGCGCACCGGCCATCACCGGGTAGCGGGCGTTGGCGGCGAGCGTGTCGGCGAAGCGCCGGGCCGCGACCGTGGCCAGCGGCGACGAGCCCCACACGATCGGGACCGAGCCCGCGATGTCGAGGGCGAGCGACTTGGCCGGGTTGACGAACGACTCGGCGGCCGGGCGGCAGCGCTCGGCGTCGGCGTCCAGGCGGGTGGCGGTCTCGGCGAAGTCGGCCTCGTTGACCTTCACCAGGCCGAGCGCGCGACCGGCGAGTAGCACCGGGACGGCCAGGCCCCACAGGGTGGCCCGGGCCGGCGCCCGCCGGGGCACCGGGATGAACGGCGCCCGGGCCCGCTCGGCCATCGACTGCAGCTCGGAGTCGGGGCGGCCGATGGCCACGAGCCGGGCCCCGCGCCGGGTGGCGGCGTCCGCGGCGGCGAGCGCCTCGGGGCTGCGGCCGGACGCGGACACGGCGATCACCACGTCGGCGGCACCCACCCAGCCGGGGATGCCCGCGCTGCGGTGCCCGATCACGGGAACCGGGCAGCGGGGGCCCGCGACCGTGGACAGGATGTTGCCGGTGAGCCCGGCGGTGCCGATGCCGGCGACCACGACCGCACGGGGGCGGCCCTCGTCGGCCAGGCTCGTCAGGTCGGCCTCGGCGGCCAGCGACGCAGCCTCGCGTACCTGGGCACCGGCGGACGCCGTGGCGCGCAGCATGCCGCCCGGGTCGTTCGCCAGCATCTCCTTCTCGTCGGCGAGCAGGGACTCGTCGGCGACGCGGCGCCCGCTGAGGCCCGCCGTCCCGTCGTCGGGGCTTGCCATGTCAGGCCACCTCACTGTGCGTGCCAGGGCCGGTGCCGGGCCGGGCCTCGTCCAGCAGCAGCACCGGGATGTCGTCGCGCACCTCGAAGACCCGGCCGCACTCGGTGCAGGTCAGGGTCTGCTCACCGGCGTCGTACCCGAGCGGGGCGTGATGGGTGTCCGGGCATGCCAGGATGTCCAGCAACTGCGGGTCGAGGGCCACCTGGGCTCCTTCGCGGTACGGATCTGTGGGGATTGACTTCCCCAGGAACCAGGTGATCCTAACCGCGTACGAGAGACAGCACCTCGTCGCGCAGCGCCGCCATCCGGTCGGGCTTCGGCGCCTCGACGTTGAGCCGCAGCAGCGGCTCGGTGTTCGAGGCGCGCAGGTTGAACCAGGAGCCGTCGCCCAGCTTCACGGTCATGCCGTCGAGGTGGTCGAACTCCGCGTCCGGGAACGCGGCCCTGACCTCTGCGATCTTGGCGGCGGCGTCCGGGACGGTGGAGTTGATCTCACCCGAGGCGCTGTACCGCTCGTACTCGGCGGCGAAGGCCGACAGCGGCTCGCCCTGCCCGCCCAGCGCGGCCAGCACGTGCATCGCGGCGAGCATGCCGGTGTCGGCGAACCAGAAGTCGCGGAAGTAGTAGTGCGCCGAGTGCTCGCCGCCGAAGATCGCGTTGGTCCGGGCCATCTCGGCCTTGATGAACGAGTGCCCCACCCGGCTGCGGATCGGCTCGCCGCCGCTCTCGGCGATGATCTCCGGCACGGCCGCCGAGGTGATCAGGTTGTGGATCACCGCCGCACCCGGGGCCTTCGCCAGCTCCCGCTTGGCCACCAGCGCCGTGATCGCGGACGGGGAGACGGGGTCGCCGTTCTCGTCGACCACGAAGCACCGGTCGGCGTCGCCGTCGAAGGCCAGCCCGATGTCGGCGCCGTGCTCGCGGACGGCCGCCTGCAGGTCGACGAGGTTGGCCGGGTCGAGCGGGTTCGCCTCGTGGTTGGGGAAGGAGCCGTCCAGCTCGAAGTACATCGGGACGATCTCCAGCGGCAGCGCCGGGAGCAGCTGGTCGCCGAGCACGGCCGGCACGGTGTAGCCGCCCATGCCGTTGCCGGCGTCCACGACGACCTTGAGCGGGCGGATGCCCGAGAGGTCGACCAGCGAGCGCAGGTGCTCGGCGTAGCCACCGAGCAGGCTGATGTGCTCCACGTTCGGCGGCATGTCGGCGATGGCGTCCAGGTCGCCCAGCAGCTGCTCGGCCCGGGTGCGGACGATGACGAGCCCGCTGTCCTGGCCGACCGGCTTCGCGCCCGCGCGGCAGAGCTTGATCCCGTTGTACTGCGCCGGGTTGTGGCTGGCGGTGAACATGGCGCCGGGCAGCTGCAGCACGCCGGAGGCGTAGTAGAGCTGGTCGGTCGAGGCCAGCCCGATGTGGGTGACCGCGGCACCGGCGGCGTTGGCGCCACGGGCGAACGCAGCGGCGAGACCCGGGCCGCTCTCGCGCATGTCGTGGGCGATGACGATCTTCTCCGCGGTGTCGCCGGTCTCCCGGAGCATCTCCACGAAGGCGACACCCAGGGCCCGCGCCACGGTCTCGTTCAGCTGGTCGGGCACGACGCCCCGCACGTCATACGCCTTCACGAGCTGGGACAGGTCAGTCAACGCATGCTCCTCGGCCGAGTTTCCGTCCCGCAGAGACTAACGGAGCGTCAGCAGACAGAAGGCGTCAAACCGATGCCACCACCGTCTCGGTGCGGTTACAGAAGACCGTCACGGCACGCACGATCGGCCAAGCGTGTCGTTTCAGGCAATCGGTACCGAGGGGCGAGCCGCAGCGTCAGGTCGCACGCCGCGTCAAGATCCGTCCGGTGGCCGGCGGAGACGAACACCGGCTTCACCCCGTCCTGCGTCCGCAGCACCGACCCGACGACCTCACCCCGTCCACCAGGTCCGACCTCGCGCCGCGGGCCGGGCCCGGCGGCTCCCAGGTGCCGATCAAGGGCGTCTTCCCCACCCCGTACGCGGGCAGCCCGCTGAGCACCCCGAGATGGCACGCCAGCCCGAACCGTCGCGGGTGGGCGAGCCCGTGCCCGTCGCAGACCAGCACGTCGGGCCGCACGGTGAGCCGGTCGAGCGCCTCGAGCAGCGCCGGGATCTCCCGAAAGGCGAACAGCCCCGGCACGTACGGAAAAGCCGCCGTCCCCCGCACCACGACACTGTCCCTGACCGTCAGGTCCGCCGCGTCGAGCACCACGACGGCAGCCGCCAGCCGCTCGCCGTCCTCGTGATAGGCCACATCGAGCCCGGCCACCGTGGCGACCCGCCCGGGACCCGCGCCGCGCACGAACCGCCCCCGCAGCCTGTCCTGCTCCGCGAGCGCCTCGTCCTCGGTCCGCGGCCACCCGGCCGGAGGCACCGTCCGTGGCCACCCGGGCCGCGTCGACGTCCCAGGCCGGCCGGGCGCGACGGCGGGTTCGTCAGCCGCACCCGTGGTGAAAGGCATCGTCAGAGCTCCACTCCCGTCAGCACCATCACACGCGGCTCCGTGTAGTCCTCCATCGCGCTGGCCACGCCCTCGCGCCCCACACCGCTGCCCTTCTGCCCGCCGTACGGCATCTGGTCGGCCCGGTAGCTCGGCACGTCGCCCACGATCACGCCGCCGACCTCCAGCTGCCGGTGGGCGGCGAACGCCGTCTGCACGTTGTGGGTGAAGACGCCGGCCTGCAACCCGTACGCCGAGTTGTTGATCGCTGCGAAGCCGGCCTCGTCGCTCGGCACCTCGGAGACCACGAGCACGGGCCCGAACACCTCCTCGGTGGTCACCTTGGCGCCGGCGGGCACTCCGGACAGGACCGTGGGCGGATAGGTGGCGCCGTCGCGCTTGCCGCCGGCGAGGACCGTGGCCCCGGCCGCGACCGCCTCCTCGACCCACGACTCGACCCGCTTGGCGGCCTCCTCGCTGATCATCGGGCCGACGTCGACGCCCGGATCCGTGGGGTCGCCCGTGCGCAGAGCCTCGACCGCCCGGACCAGCCGCTCCTGAAGGTCGAGACCCGCGTGGACGAAGACGCGCTGGACCGCGATGCAGCTCTGACCGGCCTGATAGTTGCTGAAGGTCGCGATGCGGGTCGCGGCCCAGTCGAGATCCCGCTCGCTGCCGTAGTCGCCACAGACCAGCACCGCCGCATTGCCACCGAGCTCGAGCGTCACGTGCTTGTCGGGCGCCGCGCGCCGGATCTGAGCCCCGACCGGCCCCGAGCCGGTGAAGGACACGATGGGCAGACGCGGATCGGTGACCAGGGCCTCGGCGCGCTCGTTGGGCACCGGCAGGACGGAGAAGATGCCCTCCGGCAGGCCGGTCTCCGCGAGGATCGACCCGAGCAGCAGGGCGGTCAGCGGGGTGGCCGGGGCGGGCTTGAGCACGATCGGCGCCCCCACGGCGAGCGCCGGGGCGACCTTGTGGGCGACCAGGTTGAGCGGGAAGTTGAAGGGCGCGATGCCCAGCACCGGCCCGCGCGGCACCCGCTTGACCACGGCGATGCGGCCCGTGCCGCCCGGGTCGGTGTCGAGCCGCTGCAGGCTGCCGGAGAAGCGCCGCGCCTCCTCCGCCGCCCACCGGAAGACCGACACCGCGCGGTCGGCCTCGATCAGCGCCCACTTGAGCGGCTTGCCGTTCTCCGCCGTGATCAGCTCGGCGATCTCCTGCCTGCGCTCGGCGATGCGGCGGGAGACGTGGTCGAGCGCCGCCGCCCGGACGTGGGCGGGCAGCGCGGCAGCCTCCGCGGCGACGGCGGCCGCCGCGGCCACCGCGGTCTCGACCTGCGCCTCGGTCGCCCACGTCGTGCGCCCGACGGTGCGTCCGTCGAACGGGTGCGTCACCAGCACCTCGTCGTCACCGTTGGCCGGGGTGCCGGCCACATAGAAAGCTGTCACGGATTCACCCTATGCCTGCCGGGGTCCGCCGCGCCCCGGCTGAGCACAGCCTGTGGATAACTCGCCGACTGTTGTCTGAGGGCGTGATCCGCGTCACGATGAGGCGTCTGGGAGGTGCCCCATGTCCAACCCCTGGCTCGCCCTCGACCTCGGCTCCGACCCCGCGGAGCGGATCGGGCAGATCGGCCGCGCGTACGAGCGGTTCCTGGCGAGCGGGTCGCCTCTCGAGGGGCCGGAGGAGGACGATCGGGGCTTGCCGGCGCTCCCACCCCGGGGCGGGACCCCACCCGGGGCGGGGCATCCCACCCAGGGCGGGTTTCCTCCCACCCAGGGTGGGAGGCGGGTGGCGCGCAGCGGGACGGGCGGCGTGCGAGCCGTGGTCGTCGATTCCTGGCGCCGCTCGGCCGGCGCGGCGATGAATCCCGACGGCACGGCGCCGATCGAGCTCACCGATGATCAGCTGGAGGACTATCGGACCCGGCATCCCCTGGCGGGGGTGCTGCCGATCTTCCGGGATCTGCTGGGCGGGCTCGCCGACGACGGGGCGCATCTCATGGCGGTCTGCGACGCTCACGGGCGGCTGCTCTGGGTGGAGGGGGCCGCGGCCGTGCGGAAGGGCGCCGAGGCGATGAACTTCGTGCCCGGGGCGCGCTGGGACGAGGCGCATGCCGGGACGAACGCCCCCGGGACGGCGCTGGCGCTGGATCACTCGGTGCAGATCTTCGCGACGGAGCACTTCAGTCGCGGGGTGCAGCGGTGGACCTGCGCGGCGGCGCCCATTCACGATCCGGCGAGCGGGCGGCTGCTCGGGGCGATCGACGTGACGGGCGGCGATCATCTGGCGCATCCGCACAGCCTGGCGCTGGTACGGGCGACCGCGCTGGCCGCCGAGGCGTACCTCGGGGCGCATCGGCCACCCGGCGCGCCCGCGGTGGCGATGCTCGGGCATGACGAGGCGCTGTTCGACGGGCGGCGGCTGGGGCGGCGGCATTCCGAGCTGCTGTGCCTGCTGCTGGCCCACCCCGACGGGCGTACGGGGGAGCAATTAGCCCTTGATCTTTATGCCGACGACCTGAATCCGGTCACGATCCGGGCGGAGCTGTCCCGGCTGCGGCGGATTCTGGGGACCGGCCTGCTGGACTCGCGGCCCTACCGGATCCGGCAACGACTGGATGCCGACTTCCTGACGGTGACGCGGCTGCTGGATGAGGGGCGCGTGGCGGAGGCGCTCGACGCGTACGCCGGGCCGTTGCTGCCGTCCTCGGACGCGCCCGGGGTGGCCAGGCTGCGCGACCTGATCGACGCCCGGCTGCGCACCGCGGTTCTGGCGGACGGGACGCTGCACCTGCTGCGGACCTGGGTCGACTCGCCGTGGGGCGCGGACGACCTGCAGATGTGGGAGGCCTATCAGTCGGCGCTGCCACCGGGCTCACCGGTGCGCCGGATCACCGGTCGGAAGGTCGCCCGCCTCGCCGGCGAGTACGGGCTTGCAACGTCTGTGCAACGTCCGCGTAACTAGCGTCCGGCGGCATGACGGTTTATTCGCCCCCGGAAGACTATGCGAGCCGGTACGACCACTGGATCGGCGGCGAGTACGTCCCGCCCGCCAAGGGTCAGTACTTCGAGAACCCGTCCCCCGTCACGGGACAGCCCTTCTGCGAGATCGCCCGCGGCACCGCCGACGACGTCGAGCGCGCGCTGGACGCCGCGCACGGGGCGGCGCCCGGCTGGGCCCGTACCTCCGTCGCGGAGCGGGCGAACATCCTCAACAAGATCGCCGACCGCATGGAGGCGAACCTCGAGCGGCTGGCCGTCGCCGAGACCTGGGAGAACGGCAAGCCCGTCCGCGAGACGCTGGCCGCCGACCTGCCACTGGCCATCGACCACTTCCGCTACTTCGCCGGCGCCGTGCGGGCCCAGGAGGGCAGCCTCGGCGAGCTCGACGACGACACCGTCGCCTATCACTTCCACGAGCCGCTGGGCGTGGTCGGGCAGATCATCCCGTGGAACTTCCCGATCCTCATGGCGGTCTGGAAGCTCGCCCCGGCGCTGGCCGCGGGCAACGCGGTGGTGCTCAAGCCGGCCGAGCAGACCCCGGCGTCGATCCACTATCTGATGTCGATCATCGGCGACCTGCTGCCGCCGGGCGTGGTCAACATCGTCAACGGCTTCGGCGTGGAGGCCGGCAAGCCGCTGGCGTCGTCGAAGCGGGTGGCGAAGGTCGCCTTCACCGGCGAGACCACCACCGGGCGGCTGATCATGCAGTACGCCTCCGAGAACATCATCCCGGTCACCCTGGAACTCGGCGGCAAGAGCCCGAACCTGTTCTTCGACGACATCAGCACGCAGCAGGACGACTTCTTCGACAAGGCGCTCGAGGGCTTCGCGATGTTCGCGCTCAACCAGGGCGAGGTGTGCACCTGCCCGTCGCGCGCGCTGATCCAGCAGGGCCACTACTCGGACTTCCTGGCCGCGGGCGTCAAGCGGGTCGAGAACCTCAAGCAGGGCAACCCGCTCGACACGGACACGCAGGTCGGCGCGCAGTCCTCCAACGACCAGCTCGAGAAGATCCTCTCCTACATCGACATCGGCAAGCAGGAGGGTGCCAAGGTCCTCGTCGGCGGCGAGCGCGTCGAGCTGAACGGCGGCTGGTACGTGCAGCCGACCGTCTTCGAGGGCACCAACAGCATGCGGATCTTCCAGGAGGAGATCTTCGGGCCGGTCGTCTCGGTGACGTCGTTCACCGACTTCGCCGACGCGATCAAAATCGCCAACGACACCCTGTACGGCCTCGGCGCCGGGGTCTGGACCCGCGACCTCAACCAGGCCTACCGCGCGGGTCGCGAGATCCAGGCCGGGCGGGTGTGGACGAACTGCTACCACCAGTACCCGGCGCACGCCGCGTTCGGTGGTTACAAGCAGTCGGGCATCGGGCGCGAGAACCACAAGATGATGCTCGACCACTACCAGCAGACCAAGAACCTGCTGGTCAGCTACTCCCCCAAGGCAGTCGGACTCTTCTGATGGGAGCCCGCGTGGATGTGACTCCCGCGGCGGCGGAACTGCTCCGGTCGCTGCGGGGGCAGCACGGGCCGCTGATGTTCCACCAGTCCGGCGGCTGCTGCGACGGGAGCGCTCCGATGTGCTACCTGGAGGGCGAGTTCCGTACGGGCTCCAGCGACGTCCTCCTCGAGGAGTTGCGCATCGACGGCGTCGCCGAGCCCATCTCGTTCTGGATGAGTTCCGCGCAGTACGAGACGTGGAAGCACACCCACCTCACGGTCGACGTCGTGCCGGGGCGCGGCAGCGGCTTCAGCCTGGAAGCGCCGGAGGGGGTGCGCTTCCTCATCAGGAGCCGGATGCTGTGAACCCGATCGCACAGCGGAAGTGGTTCATCAGCTCATAACTGCCATCGCTCTTCCGGTACGGGCGGGCAGCCGCGACGACCTCGGGGGCGAGGTCCGGCTGCTCGCCCAGCAGGATGCCCCGGACCAGCGCGTCCTCGTCGGGCACCCGCCACGGCACGGCGACCAGTCCCGCCGTCACCCCGATCAGCCCGCCGTCGGTGAGCAGTTCCGTCAGCCCGCCCTCGCGACGCAGGTCACCGTCCGGAGCGGACTCGCCGTCGTTGAGGGCCCGCTCGATCGCGTCGAGGTCGTTGCGCGCCGCCTCCGCCCAGTTCGCCACGGCGACGCGCCCGCCCGGCTCGGTGACGCGCACCATCTCCGCGAGCGCGGCGTCCGTGTCGTCGGCGAACTGCAGCGCGTTGAAGGCGGTGACCAGGCCGAACGTTCCATCGGGCCACGGCAGGTGCTCGGCCGCGGCCACGACCGCCTCCTGCGCTCGCTGCCGGGCCAGCTCCACCAGCTCCGGTACGACGTCAGCGCCGGACGTACGAAGGCCGGCGCGCCGGGCGTACGCCAGGAAGTGTCCTGCCCCGCACCCCACATCCAGGACCCTGTCGCCCTGCGTCGCGCGTTGGAGCACTACCCGCCAGACGGGCTCGGGCACGTCACCCCACAGCTCCGCCCAGTCACTGTCGGTCACCTGATCACCCTGCCATTTCGATGGATGTGCATCCAGAGGGGCCGAACGGACCATTCACCGTGCCACATGGGGCAACCGCTGAACTGCTGAACCCCGCGCGCCCGTGCTCCCGGGCGACACCCGAGTCTTGTTGTTAGGAGTACCGCTCATGCGGACCAGCCTCCGTACCGCCATGCTGGGAACGGCCGCAGTCGCCGTCGTCGGCGCGCTCACCGCTGTGACGTTCAACGCCAATGCCGCCGAGACGTCCGCGCGTCCCCGGCCGGTCGCCAGCAGCGTCGCACCCTCGGCCAGCACTCCCCCGTCGATCAACCCGCCGGCCGGCCTCCGCCGGATCGGCACCTACCAGGTCCTCACCGGCACCCAGACCTACACCTGCGCCAGCGGCTCCTTCGCCGGCGCGTCGGTCCCCGAGGCCCAGCTCGTCGGCACGGGCGGCCGCCTGCACCACTTCAAGGGCCCGAGCTGGCAGTCCACCCGCGACCAGTCGCTGGTCACGGCCACCAAGGTCGCCGAGAAGCCGCGTACGGGCACCATCGCCGAGCTGCTCCTCCAGGTCGCCACGCACGAGGGCCCGGCCAACGGCGTCCTCGCGAAGGCGCAGTACATCCAGCGCCTCAACACGTCGGGCGGCGTGGCCCCGACCCGCGCCTGCACCGACGGCGAGACCGCCGCGGTCCGCTACGGCGCCACGTACGTCTTCTGGGGCTGACCCTCCGGCTTTTGCGGGGAGATCGGCGCTCGCCGGTCTCCCCTTCCGCCGTCCTCGAGCCCGTGCCGCGGATCTCCCCGATGTGTGCCACCCCTTCGGGGACTCGCCCTGGGCGCGCCGGCGGGCGACCATATTCCTTTCCGTTCGGGCGAAAGGCCGGACGGAGGGACTTCTCCGTTCGAGCAAGCGGATGAGCGGAGTGGACGACGATGCGTGGCGCGAAGCTGTATGTGATCGGACTTGCCCTGGCCGGACTGGCCGGCTGCGGAACGGCACTGGCAGCCGAGAACGCGCCGACCTGGGTCGTGGCCCGCCCCGTCACCACGCCGGCCACGTCCGCCTCCACTCCGGAGTCGCCGTCGGCCACCGCTGACGAGGAGCCGCCGACGTCGGCCACCGCCCCGGCGACGCCCAGCTCGGCGCCCGTGTCGGACACCTCCCCGGCCCCGGCTTCCTCTGCACCCGACTCCGCGTCCGCGTCCGCCTCCGTCTCCCCAGCCGGTCCCGCCGAGGGCGCTGTCGCCCAGGGGCATCACGGCGGCCCGGCGAACAGTCTCATGGTCACCGGCACCGAGGGCGTGGCGCTCACCTTCGACGACGGCCCCGACCCGGCGACGACGCCCGAACTACTCGACCTGCTCGCCGAGCACCAGGTGAAGGCGACCTTCTGCCTGGTGGGTGAGAACGTCGAGGCCTTCCCTGATCTCGTACGCCGGATCGCCGCCGAGGGCCACACCCTGTGCAACCACACGTGGGACCACAGCCTCACGCTCGGCACGAAGAAGCCCGCCGTCATCCGCGCCGACCTCGAGAAGACCAACGCCGCCATCCGGGCAGCCGTCCCGGGCGCCGAGATCAAGTACATGCGGGCGCCCGGCGGCAACTTCACCCCGAACTTCGTCAAGGTCGCCAACGAACTCGGCATGATCGGCGCCTACTGGCAGGTCGACACCCGCGACTGGGACCACTCCGGCGGCGAGTCCGACTCCGCCCACGTGGCGAACGTCATCAAGGCCGTCAAGCACCAGACCACCAACGGCGCCATCATCCTGTCCCACGACTACGCCCAGCCCGACACAATCGCGGCCTACCGCAAACTCCTCCCCTGGCTCAAGACCCGCTACACCCTGATCCCCCTCCCCTGACCCCACCGCCCCAGCGCCAACCTCACCCCGCAGCCGCCACTCCACAACCCACACGGCCGGGCACCGACCGGCCTCGGCCCGGCCACGCTGGTGAGCACTCCCGACGCGCGACTCGCGTGTCACCCCGTCGCCACTCCCGCCCCCGCACTGCGCCCGGCGATGGTTTGGGCACACAAAATCCGCGAAGCGCTCTTCTTCGCGGATTTTGGGTGTCCAAACCATCGTCTTCAGGGGCGCAGTGCCCGCCGAGCCGGAGGCGAGGCCATTAGTTCGGCGGGATGACCCTGAGGTGGCCGCGGCGGCCGGTCTGGTGGCCGGGGAGGTTGTCGTGTTCCTCGGGGCGCGGGGGCGGCGCGGGGCGGGCGGCCTCGCGGACGGCGTCGGCCAGGGCCACCAGGTCGTCGGTGGTGGGCGGCGGCGGGGCGAAGTCGCCGTCGTGGCGGACCAGTTCCCAGCCTCGGGGGGCGGTGAGGCTGCGGGCGTGGGGTTCGCAGAGGTCGTACGTGTGCGGCTCGGCGAAGGCGGCCAGCGGGCCCACCACGGCCGTCGAGTCGCTGTAGACGTAGGTCAGGGTGGCGACCGCCTGTCGGGGACAGCCGTTCCGGGAGCAGCGCCGTGGGGACCTCACGGCGGCACGTTATCTCCAACCGCGCTCGCGTGGGGCCGATGCAGCCGCGACACGCCGAGCCACCATGCATCACGATTTTGCGTTGACGGCTCGACACGCCGCCCCAATGGGACGAATCACCTGGAAGCGCCGCAGCCGCGCCGAAACGGCCGACCTCGGTCGGGTCACCACGGCGGCTTCGACCGGACCGTCGCGGCGGGCACGGGTGGGCAACCGCGGCGACCCGGGCGGGCCAGCGCGGCGGCGTCGGGTGGGTCAGCGCGGCGGCGTCGGGTGGGCCGGCGCGGCGGCGTCGGGTGGGCCGGCGCGGCGGCGTCGGGTGGGTCGTCGGCGAGGGGCGGCGGGGCGAGGTTGTTGCCCCGACGAAACGCGGGCGTCACAGCCTGACCGCAACGGAGCGTCCCGGCGGGCTAGGCTGGCGGCGTGACAACCAGCCCCGACCGCCGCCGGACCGGATCAGACCCGGGCCGAGCCGGACGTGCCGCCGGACCGGGTCGTCCCGCCCGCCGCGATCGGCACGGGCGCGGACTCCGGGGCCGGCTCGTGCCCGCCACCGTGCCGCTCGCTCGCACCAAGGCGGAGATCTTCGACGACCTCGTGCTCGACACGGTCGAGAGCCTCGAGCGCCGCTATGCCAAGGAGCTGGCCGGCGTCGAGTTCGCGGTCGAGGACGTGCCGCCGGAGCTCAACGTCTACGACTCCGACGTGCTCGAGGACGGCGAGGTCCCCCTCGCCCGGCTGCTCCCCGGCCGCCCCGGCCGCCAGGAGCTGCCGCCGCGGATCGTGCTCTACCGCCGCCCGCTCGAGTTCCGGGCGATGGACCGCGAGGACCTGGCCGACCTCGTCCACGACGTCATCATCGAGCAGGTCGCCAACCTGCTCGGCGTGGATCCCGACGAGCTGTCATGACCGCCACCCGACGAGCCGAAGCAACCGACCCCGCCAAGCTGCCATGACCACCGCCAGACAAGCCGAAGCAACCAGCCCCGGCAAGCAGCCATGACCACCGCCCGACGCGCCGAAACAACCAGCCCCGGCAAGCCGACGTGATCGCCACCCGACGAGCCGAGGCAACCGGCCCCGGCAAGCCGACGTGAGACGCGGGCCGGCCGGCATGACCGTCGCGGCCGGCCGGGACCGCGGCGGGCGGGCCGGCGTCAGGATCCACGCCCCGAGTGAGCATGGTGATCCGGGCCTGATCGGGCGGCGTGGTCGCCGGTTCGATCAGGCATGATGCAGTGCTGACAAGCGCAGAGTCGACGGGCTCCCGCGACGCGGCCCCCCGGCATCGTCACGAGAGCGGGAGCCGCCGGGTCAGGCCACCCGGCGCTTGAGCTTGCGGCGTTCCCGTTCGGACAGTCCGCCCCAGATGCCGAAGCGCTCGTCGTGGCCGAGCGCGTACTCCAGGCACTCCGCCTTCACGTCGCACCGGCCGCAGATCCGCTTCGCCTCGCGGGTCGATCCGCCCTTCTCCGGGAAGAAAGCCTCCGGATCGGTCTGCGAACACAGCGCCCGCTCCTGCCACTCGGGCGCGTCCCCCAGCAGGTCGACCCCTTCAACCTGAGCTTCCATCGGCGTGCCTCCTTCTCCGCGCCGGCAGCGATGCCGGCACTGACCCCCCACGCACGCGGCGTGTTTCTTGCGGGAAAAGCACGGTTCGCGACGCCGCTTTCCCGCAACCCCACCAAAATTACACGCGTGTAAGACGTGCGTCGTCAAGCCGAACCTGATAAATAGGCCCGTTTCCACGAGGCTTCATCGTCCCCTCGCGGTCCCGTTCCTGTCGTATCTCTCGGAGCAGCCACCAGGTAACGCACAGTCGGCGCGTCACGTCCAAATTACCCCGTTTTGTAACCCGCTGACCGACGCTGCATGATCACTTGAGGTTGCTCACAGTACACGTTTTGACGCACAACGTGACACTCGGGCGAGTGACTCCTCCCCCATTCGGTCAGCCGCCCCGGCGTCCGGCCCCGCGGGTCCGGAAATAGACAGCGATGCGCGCGGAAAAACCCCCGGAAAGCGCCCGCCCGACAAAATCCGGAAACCCGGACGGGCGAAATCCGTGTGATCAGGCCCGCCCGGCCGCGGCGCCTGTTACCCCGCCACGGCCGGCCTCAAACCACCGATCCGGCGGAATTTCGGCTCAGCGCCGCCCGTACACCGTGGTGCGCTCGGCAGCGGGCCGCCCCGCCCGCGCCGCCAGCGCCCGCAGCTCGGCGACCGTGCGCGCCGAACCGTGCTCCGAGCCCGCCATCCGCGAGATCGTCTCCTCCATCAGCGTGCCGCCGAGGTCGTTGCAGCCGCCGTTCAGCATCGCGATCGTGCCCTCGTCGCCCAGCTTCACCCAGGAGCACTGGATGTTGCCGATGCGGCCGTGCAGCAGGACCCGGGCCATCGCGTGCACGGCCCTGTTCTCCCGCCAGCTGGGGCCGGCCTTGGCGATGCCGGCCAGATAGATCGGGGCGTTGGTGTGGATGAACGGCAACGCCACGAACTCAGTGAAGCCGCCCGTCACGTCCTGGACCCCGGCCAGCACCCGGAAGTGGCCCAGCCACTGCCGCGGGTGGTCGACGTGGCCGTACATCATCGTGGAACTCGACCGGATGCCCACCTGGTGCGCGGTGGTGACCACGTCGACCCAGGCGGCGGCGGGCAGCTTGCCCTTGGTGAGGACCCAGCGCACGTCGTCGTCGAGGATCTCGGCGGCCGTCCCCGGGATCGTGTCGAGGCCGGCCTCGCGCAGCTCGGTCAGCCAGTCGCGCACGGAGACGCCGGCCTTGGCCGCCCCGGTCACGATCTCCATGGGCGAGAAGGCGTGGACGTGCATCCCGGGCACGCGCTGCTTGATGGCGCGGACCATCTCGGCGTACGCGGTGATCGGCAGTTTGGGGTCGATGCCGCCCTGCATGCAGACCTCGGTCGCGCCGTCCGCCCAGGCCTGCTCGGCGCGGTCCGCGACCTGCTCGATGGAGAGCCTGTACGCGTCGGCGTCCTTCTCCCGCTGCGCGAACGCACAGAACCGGCACCCGACGTAGCAGACGTTGGAGAAGTTGATGTTGCGGTTGACCACGTAGGTGATGTCGTCGCCGTTGACCTCCTTGCGCAGGTCGTCGGCGATGCGGGCGAGCTCGTCGAGCGCCGAGCCGTCCGCGTGGAACAGGGCCATCGCCTTGTCCTCGTGCTCCGGCAGCAGCAGGTCGGCGGGGCTCTGCGCGGCCAGCCGGAGGCCGGCGAGCACGTCCGAGTCGGTGCGCTCGAAGGTGCCGGCCGACACCTGCGACGCCACCGAGGACCAGTCGCCGTAGACGGAGTCGAAGTCGCCCCGGCGGTCGCTGGTGCGCCCGTCGGTGTCGATCGTCGCGAAGAGGTCGGTGCGGCCCCCCGCGTACGCGTCGTCGGGCTCCTGCCACGGCCGCCCGACCGGCATCGCGGCCTCGTTCGCCAGCCCCGTGGCCGGGTCGGCGAGCGCTGCCACGTGGGTGGCCAGGCGCGGGTCGAGCCAGCCCTCGCCGCGGCGCACGTACTCCGGGTAGATCGTCAGGCGCTCGCGCAGCTCGAAGCCGGAGCGGGCGGACATCTCCCGCAGCTGCTCGATCTGCGGCCACGGGCGCTCGGGGTTGACGTGGTCGGGGGTGACCGGCGACACGCCACCCCAGTCGTCGATGCCGGCGCGCAGGAACAGGTCGTACTCGCTGTCGATGAGGTTGGGCGGCGCCTGGATCCGCGCGCGCGGGCCCATGAGCACCCGGGCCACCGCGATCGTCGCCGCCAGCTCGTGCAGCTCGGCATCGGGCATGCCGCGCATCGCCGTGTCGGGCTTGGCGCGGAAATTCTGGATGATGACTTCCTGGATGTGGCCGTAGTCCCGTGAGGCACGGCGCATCGCGAAGATCGCGTCGGCGCGCTCGCCGCGGGTCTCGCCGATGCCGATGAGGATGCCGGTGGTGAACGGCACGTTGGTGCGGCCGGCGTCCTCGAGCACGCGCAGCCGGACGGCCGGCTCCTTGTCGGGCGAGGCGTAGTGCGGCATGCCGGGCTCGGACCACAGCCGGGTCGCCGTGGTCTCCAGCATCATGCCCATGCTCGGCGCGACCGGCTTGAGCCGCTGCAGCTCGGCCCAGCTCATGACGCCGGGGTTGAGGTGCGGCAGCAGGCCGGTCTCCTCCAGCACCGCGATGGCGCACGCACGGACATAGTCGAGGGTCGAGTCGTAGCCCCGCTCGTCGAGCCACTGCCGCGCGGCCGGCCAGCGCTCCTCCGGGCGGTCGCCGAGCGTGAAGAGGGCCTCCTTGCAGCCCTGCGCGGCGCCCTCGCGGGCGATGGCCAGCACCTCGTCGCGCTCCAGGAACGCCGCCGGCAACCGGTGCGGCACGGTCGCGAAGGTGCAGTAATGACAGCGGTCGCGGCACAGCCTGGTGAGCGGGATGAAGACCTTTTTCGAGTACGTGACCACGCCCGGCCGCCCCGCCTCGCGCAACCCGGCGTCGCGGATGCCCCCGGCGACACCGAGCAACTCGTCGAGCTGCTCGCCACGGGCCGCCAGGAGGGCGGCGGCCTCCTGCACGTCGATAGCCTTGCCGTCGGCCGCCCGCTTCAGCGCACGACGGATCTCGGCCTCGGTCGGGGAAATCTCCTGTCCTGCCACCCGTGCAGCGTAGGCCGGATCGGGGCCGGCTTCGGGGTAAGCATCGGCCGACAGTGGGCATCGACACGCCGGGAGTGCACGCCATGGACACAGCCGCGCTGGAAGTGGTCGTTCTGCTCGGCACGGCTGTGTGGGGGCTCACACTTCTGGCCCGGCGGCTTCGGGTGCCGCCGCCGATCGTGCTGCTGCTCGGGGGCGTACCCCTGGCGTTCGTCCCCGCCCTCGACGGCGTGCACCTCGAACCGGCGCTCGTGCTCTTCGTCTTCCTGCCCGCCCTGCTCTACGCCGAGTCGCTCGACGCCTCGCTCAACGAGATCCGCGCCAACCTGCGCGTGGTCATCCTCAGCGCCGTCGGGCTCGTGATCGCCACCGCCGCGGCCGTCGCCTGGATCGGCCACGCCATCGGCCTGAGCTGGCCGGTCGCGTGGGTCCTGGGCGCCGTGCTGGCCCCGACCGACGCCACCGCCGTCGCCGCCGTGGCCGGCCGCATGCCCCGGCGCCAGCTGACCATCCTCCGGGCCGAGAGCCTCATCAACGACGGCACGGCCCTGGTCGTCCTCGCCATCGCCGTGGAGGTCGCGACCGGCCACGACGGCGTCGGTGCGGGTGGCATCGCCCTCGACTTCCTCATCTCGTACGGCGGGGGCGTCGCCGTCGGCCTGGCCACCGGCTGGCTCAACGTGCGCGCCCGGGGCTGGATTCACGACACCCTGCTCAGCAACACGGTGAGCGTCCTCACGCCGTTCGTGGCGTTCCTGGCGGCCGAGGAGATCCACGCCTCCGGAGTGCTCGGCGCCGTGGTCGCCGGCCTCTACGTGAGCCAGGCCGGATCGCTGATCATCACCGCCCAGGACCGCGTGCGCGCCCGCCAGTTCTGGCAGCTGACCTCGTTCCTGCTCAACGGGACGCTCTTCGTCCTGGTGGGGCTGGAGCTGCGGACGGCGGTGAGCGACCTCACGTCCTACCCGATCGGCACGGCGATTCTCGACACCCTCCTGGTCGCCGCCGCGGTCATCGGGACCCGGCTGGTGTGGAGCAACAGCACGCCGTACGTGGTCCGCGCCCTCGACCGGCGCCCCCAGCAGCGCGCCCGTCGCGTCCCCTTCCGGCACCGGCAACCGGGGGCGTGGTCGGGCTTCCGGGGCGCGGTGTCCCTGGCCGCCGCCCTGTCGATCCCGTCCGAGGTGCCGGGGCGCGACCTGATCATCATCGTGACGTTCGGGGTCATCGCGATCACGCTGCTGCTGCAGGGTCTGACGCTGCCGGCCGTGCTGCGCTGGGCGAAGCTGCCACCGGACACGTCGGAGGACGAGTACGCGTACACCGAGCGGCGCGCGATCGACCTCGCCCTCGAGCTGCTGCCGCGGGAGGCGGCACGGTTGCGGGTGGACGACGAGATCGCCGACCTGGTACGCGCGGAGCTGCGCGAGAGCCGCGCCGAGCTGGACGGGCCGGACACCGACCACGTCATCCCGGACGAGCAGCAGATCGCCGACGAGGGCCTGGGGATGGACGGCCG
>NZ_JAUQWH010000209.1 GCF_030757795.1 Actinoplanes oryzae | reverse complement strand
GCGACCGCCTCGCCGACCCGGTCGCCCTCCTCCTCGTGGAAGCGCAGGACCGCCTCGTAGAGCGGGACGGCCTCCTCGTCGCGGCCGAGGCGGGACTCGAGGTTGGCCAGGTTGGTGCGGGCGCGGGCCTGGCCGGCGGCGTTGCCCACGGCGCCGTGCAGGTCCATCGACTCGGTGAGGTGCCGGGCGGCGGCCTCGTAGCGGCCCAGGCGGGTCTCGGCGATCCCGAGGGTGTTGAGCGTCCGGGCCTGGCCGGGGACGTCGCCGATGACCTGGAAGATCTGCAAGGCGTGGCCGAGCCGGGCCAGCGCCGCCTCGTGCCGGCCGGTGAGCACCTCGGCGGTGGACATGCTGGCGAGGGCGGTGGCCTGGCCGGCCAGGTCGCCCGTACGCTCCGCGGCCCGCGCCGCGCGGTCGTGCACGGTCATCGCGTCGAGGTGGTGCCCGCCGATCAGGTAGCGGAAGAGCACGGCGCTGAACTGCACGGCGTGTCCGGGCAGGCCGTTGTCGTCGGCGTGGACGGCGGCGGCGACGAGGTTGGTGCGTTCCGTGTCGAGCCAGGCGATGGGCTCGTCGAGGGCGGGCAGGGCCACGGGTGACGGTGTCACCTTGGGGCGGCGGCCGGCCTCCGCCGGGTCGAGCCGGTTCATCGCCTCGGCCGCGGCGGCCAGGTAGAAGTCGAGCAGCCGGGTCAGGGCGTCGCGGCGTGCCGAGCGGCGGTCCTCGTCGGCGGCCCGGGTGGCGGCGTACGCGCGGACCAGGTCGTGCAGGGCGTACCGGCCGGGTCCCGCGGGCTGCACCAGGTTGTCCGCCGCGAGCTTGGCGAGGCGCTGGGCCGCGAGCTCCACAGTGGTCCCGCCGAGCGCGGCGGCGGCGTGCACGCAGGAGTCCTGGCCAGGGTGCAGGGCCAGGGCGCGGAGCAGCGCACGCTCCCCGTCCGGCAGTTCCCTGTACGACACGTCGAGCGCGAGCTCCACCCCGACGTCCAGCCGCCCGGTGCCGTGCCGCTCCTCGAGCCAGTCGGCGTGGTCGGTGAGCGTCCAGCCGGGCTTGGCGCGCATGTGCCCGGCGACCAGCGCGAGGGCCAGCGGCAGGTGACCGCAGAGCCGGGCGACCCGGGCCGTCGCGTCGGGGTCGTTCCCGGCCGGGATGCCGGGCACCGCCGCGGCGAGGAACCGGTGCGACTCCCCGGGCCGGAACACGTCCACGTCGCAGTGCGTGGCCCCGGACAGCTCCGGCAGCCTGCGACGGCTCGTCACCAGTGTCACGCAGCCGGGCACCTCGGGCAGCAGCGGGCGCACCTGCTCCGCGCCGGTCGCGTTGTCGAGCACCACGAGCGTGCGGGAGCCGGCGAGCCGGTCATGCCAGGCGGCCGTGCGCTCGGCCAGCCCGTGCGGAACCTGCTGGCCCGAGACCCCCAGCAGCCGCAGGAAGCCGTCGAGCACCGCGCCCGGGTCGGCGGGCGGCTGCGCCGGATCGGGGTGGAAGCCGCGCAGGTCGACGAAGAGCACGCGGTCCACCCGCTGCTCGCGGAGGAGCTCGTGTCCCAGATGGACGGCCAGCCGGGTCTTGCCCACGCCGGCCATCCCGACCAGGACGGAGATCTCGGCCTCCCGCGCGTACGCCAGCTCGTCGGCGCGGCCCGTGAAGCCGGGCAGGTCCTCGGGCAGCTCGGCCTGGACGCGTACCTGGGCGGCGGCCCGGGCCTCGCCGTTGACCACCCGCAGCGCCTGCCGCCATTGCGTGACATAGCCGGTGTCGGGGTGCAGCGTGTGCACGATCGCGGTCACCAGATCGCTGTCGAGGCGCCGGCGGCCGGTGCGGAAGCAGTCGACCACGGTCGTCCGGCCGACCTGCGCGGTGGCCGGGCGCTCGGCGTTGATCCGGGACGTGATGACCCCGTACGCAGGATCGCCCGCCCACACCTTCAACGCCCGCAGGCACCCGGTGAGGTCGTCCAAAGTGGCCGCTGTGCCGGGGTCGGGCAGCGCCGAGAAAGTCACGGGCACGCTCCTGGTTTTCGGAACGGTCGACACTACCGGGCGAAACCTTCCGGTGGGCACCCGTGCCCCCTGACCTGCCACGGATGATCGCGTTCGGGATCGGTCGGGATTCCCCGTACGGGGTCCGCGCGGGCGCATCATCGAAAGCAACCGGTCGGCCCATACGGGGGGTCGTCCTCGCCCGCGGCGTGCCGGCCGGCGGTGCGCGGACGGCATGGGGCCGGATCAGGGACGGACTGCGGACCGTCCCCGCGGCGCCGGTCGTCCTCGGGGGAGACTTCCGGCGCCGCATCCGTCCTCTCCTGGGAACGCGGGACCATGACCACCACCAGAACGACGCTCGCCGAGATCGCCGCCGAGGCCGGTGTGGCGGTGTCGACCGTCTCCAAGGTGCTCAACGGGCACTCGGACGTGGCCGCCGCCACCCGGGTGCGGATCGAACGCCTGCTGGCCCGCCGCGGCTACCGGCGCTCGCCCGCGGCGCGGCGGCCGGACCGGACCGGGCTGATCGATCTCGTCATCGACGAGCCGGACAGTCCCTGGGGCCTCGCCGTGCTGGGCGGCGTCGCCGAGACGGCCGAGGAGTCGGGCCTCGGCGTGCTCGTCTCCGCCCGGAGCGCCGACACGCTGCTGCCCCGCGGCTCCCAGGGTGCCGTGCTCGCCGTCTCCGCCCTGACCGACCGGCAGCGCACCGGCCTCGACCGGCGGTCGATCCCGTTCGTCCTGGTCGACGGCGCGGGCCAGGCCCATCGCGACGCCCCCTCGATCGGGGCCACGGACTTCGCCGGCGGGTACGCCGCCACGGAACACCTGATCACCCTCGGACACCGCCGCATCGGCATGATCGGCGGCCCGGACCACCTGCCGCACGCGCGCGCCCGCACGGCCGGCTACGGCGCCGCCCTCAGCGCCGCGGGCCTGCCCGCCGACGCCGGCCTGATCCGCACGGGCGACCTCACGCACGCCGGTGGGCAGGCCGCCGCGGCTGCCCTGCTCGCCCTCCCCGACCCGCCGACGGCCGTCTTCGCCGCCGACGACCTGCAGGCGGGCGGCGTCTACGAGGCGGTGCGGCAGTCCGGGCGTACGGTCCCGGGCGACCTCAGCGTCGTCGGCTTCGGCGACCTCCCGTACGCCCGCTGGCTCGCACCGCCCCTGACCACCGTGCGTCAGCCGCTGCACGAGATGGGCGTGACGGCCACCCGCACCCTGCTGCGCCTCCTCAACGAGGAGCGCCTCGAGTCCCCCCGCGTCGAGCTGGCCACGGTCCTGGTGACCCGCGCCAGCACCGCCCCGCTCACCCGATGACTATGACCGTCTTGCCGGGCAGCTTGCCGTTGCTCGCGTCCTGGTGCACGGCCGGCAGGTCCTCGAGCGGCCGGCGGTCGGCGATGTGCAGCCGCAGCCGGCCGTCGTCCACGCGGGCCACGAGGTCGGCCAGGTGGGCGGCGTCGGGGGCGACCCAGACACCGGCCGTGCGTACGGACCGGCCCTCGTCGGCCGGCACGGGACCGGCGGAGCTGACGACGATCCCGCCGTCGGCCACGTAGGCGGTCAGCTTCGCCAGGTCCCCGGTCGCCAGGCGTACGTGGTTCACGACCACGTCGAAGGGGCCACCGACCGCCGCCGGGCCCGCGTCGAGATCCAACGGCCCGACGACCCGCGCCGCGCCGTACCCGGTGAGCCGCTCGGCGTGCTGCGGACCGTCGACGGCGGTCACCGTGGCCCCCGCGTCGGCGGCGAGCTGGACCACGAGGCCGCCGACCGCCCCGCCCGCGCCGTTGACCAGCACGGTCTGCCCCGCCTCGATCCCGGCGAGCTCGACGGCCGCCTGGCGAGCGGCCAGCCCGGCCAGGGGCAGTGCGGCGGCGTCGGCCAGCGGGACGCTGCGGGGCGCGGCGGTGACCAGGCCGGCGGCCACGACCGCGTACTCGGCGGCGCCGCCGTGCACGTCCAGCGGAACCATGGCGACGACCTCGTCGCCCACCCGCGGGCCGTCGACCCCCGGGCCGAGCTCGACCACCGTGCCGGCGAGGTCGAGCCCGGGGGTGACCGGCAGCTCCGTGGGGATCATCTCGGCGAGCACGCCGAGCCGGATGTGGTCGTCGACGGGGTTGAACGAGGTGGCCGCCACCCGCCCGACCCGGAGAACGGGCGCTACACGCTCGCCACTCTGACCGCGAGCGGCCTGCGGAAGGTCGTCGACTGTGCCCCGGCGCACGTCGAGCGGGTCCGGCAGCTGGTATTCGATCCGCTGAGCGCCGCCCAGCAGCGCGCCCTCGCGACGGCGCTGGCCCGCATCGCCGGGCCGGTGCGCGAGCAGCTCGACGAGCGCTGAACAAACGTTAAGGTGACGGGATGACGGGCACAGTGCTGTGGACGCCGCCGGCCGACGTGATCGAGACCTCGCGCATGGGCCGCTTTCTCACCTGGGTGCGTGAGGAGCGCGGCGTCGACGTCCGGGACTACGCCGGCCTCTGGGAATGGTCGGTCACCGATCTGGCCGGCTTCTGGGGCGCGGTCTGGGACCATTTCGGCGTCGTCGCCCACGATCCGCCGGACCGGGTCCTGGGCGACGCGGCGATGCCCGGCGCGACGTGGTTCCCGGGCGCCACCCTCAACTACGCCGAGAATGTGCTGCGGATGCCGGGGCTGGGCGACGACGACCCGGTTGTCGTGGCCCATTCGCAGACCCGGGCGCCGGTGACTCTCACCGCGCGGGAATTGCGCGCGGAGGTGCGGCGGGTCGCGGCCGGGCTGCGCGGCCTCGGGGTCGTGGCCGGCGACCGGGTCGTGGCCTACGCGCCGAACATTCCGGAGACGTTCGTGCTGCTGCTCGCGACGGCGAGCATCGGCGCGGTCTTCTCGTCGTGCGCGCCGGAGTTCGGGACGCGCAGCGTCATCGACCGGTGGTCGCAGATCGAGCCGAAGGTGCTGGTCGCCGTCGACGGCTATCGCTACGGCGACAAGGAGATCGACCGCCGGGCCGAGGTGGCGGCCATCGCGGCGGCCCTGCCGAGCCTGCGGCAGACCATCACCATTCCCTATCTGTACGACGAGGGCGGCTGGCCGGACCTGTCCGGCGACGCCGAGCTCACCTTCGCCGCGCTCCCGTTCGACCACCCGCTCTACGTGCTCTACTCGTCGGGCACCACCGGCCTGCCGAAGCCGATCGTGCACGGCCACGGCGGCATTCTGCTCGAGCACCTCAAGATGCTCGCTCTGCACCACGACCTCGGGCCCGGAGACCGTTTCCTGTGGTTCACCACGACCGGCTGGATGATGTGGAACTTCCTCGTCTCGGCCCCGGCCGTCGGCGCCACGATCGTGCTTTTCGACGGCAATCCCGGGCACCCCGATCTCGGCGCGCTGTGGCGCCTCGCCGCCGACGCCGGGGTGACCTATTTCGGGACGTCCGCGCCGTTCCTCCTCGCGTGCCGCAAAGCCGGGATCGAGCCGCCGCCGACCGTCATCCGCGGCGTCGGGTCGACCGGTGCGCCGCTGCCGCCGGAGGGCTTCCGATGGGTCTACGAGGTGCTGGGCGACCGTCCGCAGCTGCAGTCGCTGTCCGGCGGCACCGACGTGTGCACCGGCTTCGTGGGCGGGACGCCGCTGCTGCCCGTCGTCGAGGGGGTCATCTCGTGCCGGGCGCTGGGCGCGCGCGTCGAGGCGTACGACCCGGCGGGCAAGCCCCTGATCGGCGAGCTGGGCGAGCTCGTCGTCACGGCGCCCATGCCCAGCATGCCGGTCGGGTTCTGGAACGACCCGGACGGCAGGCGCTACTCCGAGGCGTACTTCGACGTCTTTCCCGGGGTCTGGCGGCACGGCGACTGGATCACGATCGGCGCGGACGGCACCTGCGTCATCACCGGGCGCTCCGACGCGACGCTCAACCGCGGGGGCGTACGCCTGGGGACCGCCGAGTTCTACTCGGTGGTGGAGGCGCTGCCCGAGGTCGCCGACTCCCTGGTCGTGCATCTGGACGACCGCGACGACCTGCTGCTGTTCGTGGTGCCCGCCCCGGGCCACGTCCTCGACGACGCGCTGCGCGACCGGCTGCGGGCCGAGCTGCGTGCCGCGCTGTCGCCGCGGCACGTGCCCGACCGGATCCATGAGGTACGCGAGGTGCCGCGCACGCTTTCCGGCAAGAAGCTGGAGGTGCCGGTCAAGCGGATCCTCACCGGGACGCCCGTCGAGCTGGCCGCCGCGAAGGGCGCCCTCGCCAACCCCGAGTCGCTCGCCGAGTTCGTCAGGTCAGCGTGACGGTGACCTTCTCGGTGGCGACGCGCTTCTCCACGGCGTCCCGGTCGAGGTGGGCGCAGAGCACGATGCTGGCCCCGGCGTAGAGCGGCGCGAGCAGCCAGTCGACCGGGTCCGGGTGGGCGGCCGCGTCGATCAGCACCCGGCTGCCCGCGGTGATGCCCAGCTCCCCGGCGCGGGCGGCGGCCGGGATCTCGCCGTGCGGGCGGTCGCCGATCGCCGCGTCGGCCGCGGTCACCGGCCGGACCGGCGTGAAGAAGTCGCCGAACTGCCGGACCTCGACCGTGTAGTCCGCGAAGCCCGGCGGCAGCTCGCGCAGCGGCATGGCCAGCGGCAGCAGCCCGGTCGCGTAGCGGTCGCCGGCGGCTTCGGCGGCGGCCTCGTCGTAGCCGGCCGGCGACGTGAAGAGGATGTCGCCGGACGCGCCCACGGCGAGCCCGGCGGACCAGGCGCCGAGCAGGATCGCGGCCGTCTGCCAGTGCGGGGGCAGCAGCACCGTGGCCGTGTCGCCGGGGCCGAGGCCGGCGCCGTCGACGAGCAGGTTCGCGGTCTTCGAGACCCAGTTGGCCAGCGTGGCGCCCGACAGCTCGGTGCGGTCGCCGCTCGCGTCGTCGTACCAGGTCAGCAGCGGCACTGTCGGATCGCGCCGGACGGCGGCGGCGAACGCGGCCGGGATCGTGTCAGTCATCGTCCGGAACCCTATCCGGTCACCCGGGCGAGGGTCCGATTGACGACAGAAGGGTGACACACAGTGAAACGGGCTGGGCGTACGCGACGACTGCGTAACGGCACCGTGTCCGGCGGCATCGCGGTCGACATGGGATGCATTGTGCGGCGTACGCTTGCGAGTGGTCTGGCCCACAGATGTGAGGAGTTGCCCCGTGACCGCCGGTCGTCCGCCCCGTGTCCTCGTCGACGCCACGAGCGTCCCCGCCGACCGAGGCGGTGTCGGCAGATACGTCGACGGTCTGCTCGGCGCGCTTGCCTCGTTCGGTCCGGAGCGCCTCGACCTCGCCGTCGTGGCCCAGCGTTCGGACGCGGAGCGTTACTCCCGGATGCTCGCCGGGGCCGAGGTCATCGCCGGCCCCGCCGCCGTCGCCCACCGTCCCGCGCGGCTCGCGTGGGAGCAGACCGGGCTGCCGCTGCTCGCCCAGCAGGTCGGCGCCCAGGTGCTGCACTCGCCCTTCTACACGTGCCCGCTGCGCGCGGGATGTCCCGTCACGGTCACCGTGCACGATGCGACGTTCTTCACCGAGCCGGAGCACTACGACAACACCAAGCGCACCTTCTTCCGCAGCGCCATCAAGACGTCGCTGCGCCGGGCCGCGCGGGTCATCGTGCCCAGCAAGGCGACGCGCGACGAGCTGATCCGGCTGCTGGACGCCGACCCGACGCACATCGACGTGGCCTACCACGGGGTCGACCACACGGCGTTCCACGCGCCCAGCGACGAGGAGAAGGCGCGGGTGCGGGCCCGCCTCGGCCTCGGTGACGCCGGCTATGTCGCGTTCCTCGGGGCGAAGGAGCCGCGCAAGAACGTGCCCAACCTCATCCGCGGCTGGGCCCGCGCGGTCGCCGACTGGCCGCGCCCGCCCGCCCTGGTGATCGCCGGGGGCCAGGGCCACGACGACGACATCGACCGGGCCGTCGCCGAGGTGCCCTCGCACCTGCGCCTGCTGCGCCCCGGCTATCTGCGCTACGCGGACCTGCCCGGCTTCCTCGGCGGCGCGCTCGTCGCCTGCTACCCCTCGTTCGGCGAGGGCTTCGGGCTGCCGATCCTCGAGGCGATGGCGTGCGCGACGCCCGTGCTGACGACGCCGCGGCTGTCGCTGCCCGAGGTGGGTGGCGACGCGGTGGCGTACACGACGGAGGACCCGGACCGGATCGCGGCCGATCTCGCCGACCTGCTGCACGACGAGCCGCGCCGGCTGACGCTGGCCAAGGCGGGCTTCGACCGGGCCAAGGAGTTCACCTGGGCCTCGAGCGCCGAGGTGCACGTCGCGACGTGGAACCGCGTGGCCTCGTGAGGATTCGCTACACTCCGTGCGCATGAGTGAGAACCAGGGTGGGCTCTACGCTGTCATCCCCGCGGGTGGCAGTGGCACTCGTCTGTGGCCGCTGTCGCGGGCCGGGCACCCCAAGTTCCTGCACCCGCTGACCGGCACGGACGCGTCGCTGCTGCAGGCGACCGTCGACCGGCTGCTGCCCATGACCGAGGCCGACCGCGTCTTCGTGGTCACCGGCGTGGCGCACGCGGCCGCGGTGTCGCGTCAACTGGCCGCCGTGCCCGAGGAGAACATCCTCGTCGAGCCCTCGCCGCGCGACTCCTGCGCGGCGATCGCCCTGGCCGCGGCCGTCATCGCGCGCCGCGACCCCGAGGCGATCATGGGCTCGTTCGCGGCCGACCACCTGATTGCTGACGGTGACCGCTTCATCACCGTCATCGAGCAGGCCATGGGCGGCGCCCGGCAGGGCCTGCTCATGACGCTCGGCATCACCCCCACCCGCCCGGAGACCGGCTACGGCTACGTCCAGTGCGGCGGCGAGGTCGGCGACGGCCCGGTGCTCGCGGTGGAGGAGTTCAAGGAGAAGCCGTCGTACGAGGTGGCCGAGGGCTACGTCAAGTCCGGCAACTACCTGTGGAACGCCGGCATGTTCGTGTGGCGGGTCGACGTCTTCCTGACCGAGCTGGCCCGCCAGCAGCCGCAGCTGCACGCCGGCATCGCCCGGATCGCCCAGGCGTGGGACTCCCCGGCGCGCGAGGACGTGCTCGGCGAGGTCTGGCCGACCCTGCCGCGCATCTCCGTCGACTACGCGGTGATGGAGGGCGCGGCGGCCACCGGCAAGGTCGGCACCGTGCCCGGCGACTTCGGCTGGAACGACGTCGGCGACTTCCACACGCTCGGCGAGGTGCTGGCCGCCGACGCCGCGGGCAACGTGGTCGTCGGCGCCGACCCGGCGACGCAGGCCAACGTGCTGCTCCGCGAGACCGACAACCTGGTCGTGGTGCCCTCCTCGGGCCGCCTGGTGGCCGCGCTCGGCATCCGCGACCTGATCATCGTCGACACGCCGGACGCGGTGCTGGTGCTGCCGCGGGACCGGGCGCAGGAGGTCAAGTCCCTCGTGGACGAGCTGAAGAGCAAGGGCGAGCTGAGCTACATCTGAGCTGGCGCCTGTTTCCCGGGCCGGCCCTGCTCCGCGGGCCGGTCACTTCGCCGGGCCGGCTGCTCCAGGGCTTTCCCGGCCGGTTGCTTCACGGCTTTGCCGGCCGGCTGTTCCAGGGCTTTCCCGGCCGGTTGCTTCACGGCTTCCCGGCCGGCTGCTCCTACGGCCGGGCTATGCGGGCGAAGGCCGGGGTGAGCTGCTGCACCACACCCTCCGCCAGCGGGGACGGCAGCTCGTCCGCGGCGAACCAGCCCAGGTCGGCCGACTCGTCGCTGATGAGCGTGGTCGTGCCGGCCGGGCACACCGCCAGGAACCGCACGTCGTAGTGCATCGACGGCCCGGCCGGAGACCCGTCGCCCGCCCCGCAGCGCACCTCGTGCACGTCGACGTCGATCGGCACCGGGTCGAGCCGCAGCCCGGGGATGCCGGACTCCTCCCGCGCCTCGCGCAGCGCGGCCTCCGCCAGCGTGGCGTCGCCCGGCTCGCAGTGCCCGCCCACCTGCATCCACAGGCCCAGCCGCCCGTGCAGGCAGAGCAGCACCCGCCGGTCCTCGTCCACGATCAGCGTGCTCGCCGTGACATGCCCCGGCCGGTGCGCGCGGGTCATCGCCACCGGGCCGGCCGTCAGCAGCTCGAGCGTGCGCTTGCGGCCACGTCGGCCTCGGCCGAGGTGGCTTCCCAGTTGCCCAGCACATTCCGGGCGTCGTCGAAGAGGCTCATCTCACCGCTCGCCTCCGGCTGCACTCGTCGGGCTGATGCTTACCGTGGCGGCGTCCCGGGCCGGGACCGGTGCTGGGGACCGGGTCGGCGTGCGCATCGCGTCCGGTCATGCCGCTCGGGAGACGGCGATCGTGGCGCCGGACTCGTCGTACGCGACGGCGGAGGCCAGACCCTCGGCCGCCAGCGCCGCCCGGAGCCGGTGCACGTCGGAGCCGAAGCGCATCAGGCCGGCGGGGGAGGGGTCGGGCGGCGTGCAGCGCAGGGTCTGCGGGGACGCCACGGCCACCGCCTCGTCCAGGCCCGTCCGGATGATCGCCCGGCGCACGGCCACCGCCGAGGCGGGCAGGTCCGTGGCGGCGTCGGGGAGCGTGGCGGCTGCCGCGAGCCCCTCCGCGCGGGCCTCCTCCGTGCCGAGGGAGAACATGTCGCTGGCCGCGTCGCGGAGCAGCACCGCGGCGCCCGGCCCGTCCTCGCCGCCGGCGCCCGGGAAGCCGCGGACCACGGCGACCGGCACCTGGTCGCACTTGCCCTTGACCAGCTCGCCCGCGGCGGCCAGCTCGTCGATGACGGCCATCTGGGTCAGGGCGAGCTCGTTGCCGTACGGGTCGATCTCGCCGCGGTGGTCCCGGATCGGCGGCAGGCCCGCCGCGCCCAGGGCGACGTCCGTCAGGCCGTTGCGCCACGCGCGGCCCATCGTGTCGGACACGATGATGCCGACGTGCAGTCCCCGCTCCGCGAGATCGGCCCGCAACCGCCGGGCTGACTCGTCCGGCGACTCCGGCAGCAGCACCAGATGCGTCTTGTCGACATTGGACGCATCGATGCCCGCGGCCGCCATCACGAAGCCGTGGTGGGTCTGCACGATCGCCGTGGCGCCGCGCCGGGCGACCACCCGGCGGGTCTCCGAGGCGAGCACGCGGGCCCGGGCGGTCTCGCGCTCCGGCCCGTCCGCGGGCACCTCGACCAGCCGGCCCTCCGCCTTGGACACGATCTTGCTGGTCACCACGAGCACGTCGCCGTCGCGCAGCCACGGCGCGTTGCGCGTGATGAGCTCGGCCAGGTCGTCCCCGGCCGTCACGTCGCCGATGCCGTGCACCGGCAGCACTTCCAAGCCGTCCATCACACCCCCGCCAGGTCCAACGCGGCAGCGACCATGGCGGTCGTCGCCGTCTCGTCACTCATCCACAAGGGGACCGCCCGCACGGTGACGCCGGGCACCCCGGCCCCCTCGTCCGTGCTGTCCACCAGCCAGCCGTCGAGCAGGCCGCCCTCCGCGCGCGGGCCGTAGAGCCCGCCCACCCCGGCCGCCGACACCTCGACGCCGACGGTCGTCAGGCAGATGTCCGCCATGCCGCGCACCGGCGACCCGCCGATGATGGGCGACACCCCGACGACCGGCGCCGGGCCGTCCACCACGGCCTGCTTCAGCTCCTGTACGGCCAGGATCGGCGCGATCGACACCACCGGGTTGCTCGGGGCGATCAGCACCACGTCGGCCTCCGCCACGGCCTCCAGCACTCCGGGCGCGGGCTTCGCGGCGTCCGCACCCACGAAGACGAACCGGTGCGTCGGGACCTTGCCGCGGTAGCGCACCCACCACTCCTGGAAGTGGATCGCCTTGCGCTCGCCCTCGACGTCGGCGACCACGTGGGTCTCGAGCCGGTCGTCGGTGGCGGGAAGCATCGTCACGCCCGGCTGCCACCGCTCGCACAGCGCGGCGGTCACCTGTGACAGCGGATAGCCGGCGCTGAGCATCGTCGTGCGCACGAGATGCGTGGCGACGTCCTTGTCACCGAGGCCGAACCAGGTGGGCTCCGCCCCGTACCTGCCGAGCTCCTCCTTGATGACCCACGTCTCACCGACCCGTCCCCAGCCGCGCTCGGGGTCGGCGGCCCCGCTCAGCGTGTACATGACGCTGTCGAGGTCGGGGCAGATCTGCAGGCCGTGCATGCGCACGTCGTCGCCCACATTCACCACCGCCGTGACGTCGGCATTGATGCTCCGGGCGTGGGCGCGCACGCCTTTCAGGAACCGGGCGCCTCCGATGCCCCCGGTCAGGACCACGATCCGCATCCGACCATCCTTGCGCACGCGGCGCCGGAAAGCGGCCCGCGGGTGGCGGGTGTGATGCGGCTATCGGGACTAGGCTGACCCCGCCTGCCCCGTACATCGACCCAGGAGAGCCGCTGTGACCAGCAGTCCGCCGCCGCAGCCCCCGTCGCCGGAGCCCGACCGGCCGCAGTCCGGCCCGCCGCACGCCGGTGGTTTCGCGGGCCCCTCCGGCCCGCCGCCCGGCCCGGCCGGTCCCGGCTCTCCCGCCGGCCCGGCCGGTCCCGGCTCTGCCTCCCGCCCAGCCGTTCCCGGCTCTCCGGCCGGCCCGGCCGGTCCCGGCTCTGCCGCCGGCGCGCAGCCCGGCTTCGGCGGATCCCAGCCCGGCGGTCCGGGTGCGCAGGGTGGTCCCACGGGGCCCGCCGCGCAGTCGGCCTTCGGCGGCCAGCCCGCCCCGGCCGGCAGGCCCGTCGCGACGGTGCTGCGCCCGCTGCGTGACCTCGCCGCCTACGCCCTCGTCGGCGCCCCCGCGATCTGGCTCTTCGTCGCCGTCATCCGCCTGATCCCCTCCGGCGACGGCCAGACCTTCGCCACCCGCGCGCAGAACAGCTTCTACAGCTTCGTCAACCTCGAGACGATCCTCATGCCGCTTGCGGCGGTGCTGCTGGCGCTCCTGATCCCGCCGGTCCACCGCTACGCGAAGGTCATCACCATCGCGGCCCTGGTCGAGTACGCGGTGGCCGCCTTCTTCGCGGTCGTCTTCGGCTTCCTCTTCGGCGTGGTCAACCTCGGCACGTTCAGCGTCCGGGTCGCCTTCGAGGAGTTCCTGGTCCGCGCGGCGTGGCTCGCCGTGCTGGGCCTCGCGGCCTACGCGACCTATCTCGTCTGGCGCAATTCCTACTACGCCCCGCGCCCGAAGCCGGCCCAGGGCGGCTACCCGGGCCAGCCGGGTCAGCCGTGGGGCCAGCAGCCGTACGGTCAGCCCGGCTACCCGCAGCCGGGGCAGTACCCGGGTCAGCCCGGCGCGCCGTCGCCCTATCCCGGCCAGCCCGGTGGGCCGTCGCAGTACCCCGGCCAGCCCGCGGCGCACTTCCCCGGCCAGCCCGGCGGGGCGCCGCAGGGCTCCTTCCCCGGTCAGCCGGGCGTGCCGCCGCAGCCGTTCCCGGGCCAGCCGACGCAGCCCTACGGTCAGCAGCCGCCGTGGGCGCAGCCGGGAGCCCAGCCGCCGGCCTGGGGCCAGCAGCCGGGCCAGCCGCCCGCGGCGCCCGCGTGGGGCGGTCCCACCTCGCAGCAGCCGACCGTGGCCCACCCGCCGGTGCCGCCGCCGTCGTCCGCCCCGCCGGCCCACGAGTCGCCCGCGAGCGGTGCGCAGCCCTCGGCCGGCCCGCCGTCGTCCGCCCCGCCCGGGCCCTACGCGCCCGAGCCGGGCAACCCGCACGCCCCGGGCACCATCGACCCGGACGACGAGCAGACCCGCTTCCTCGGCGGCGGCGACCAGCCCCGCCACTGACCGACCGCGGCGGCCGTTCTTCGTCCGCGAGATCGGCGCCACCCTCTGCTGTGACGCACGGCCCCGGGCACATCCGCCCGGGGCCGTTCCCGTCGGCCGGCGCGTGCTCCCGCTCGGCGTGTGCTCCCGCTCGGCGGTGTTCTCAGTCGCCGGGCGTGGTCTCGGCGCCCAGCCGGAGCTCCTCGGCGTCCAGCAGCGACTCGAA
>NZ_JAUQWH010000208.1 GCF_030757795.1 Actinoplanes oryzae | reverse complement strand
TGTGTCCCCCGGTGTGGCCGGGACGGTCGGCGCGGTGGCGGTCGACGAGCAGGGCCGGATCGTGGAGACCCGCCCGTGCGCGCACTGCGGGCGTCCGGTGCCGCAGCGGGCGTCGGCGGGCCGGCCGTTCCGGTACTGCCGCGACAACGACGGCGAGTGCCAGCGCGCGTCGCGCAACGTGCGGATGCGCCATCGCGCGTCGCCGGGGCTGGCCGGGGAGGTCGCCCGCACGTGGGAGGTGGTGGACCGCCTGGATCAGCTGGTCGGCACGCTGAGCGAGGCGTTGCACGCGGAGATGTCGCCGGCCGGGGTGGAGCGGCAGGTCGCCGAGGTGCGCGCGGAGACCTCGCGGCTGGTGGCGGCCGCGCACACCGACCGCGACGAGGCGCGGCGCGAGGCGGACCGGGCGGCGCAGGCGGCCGCGGCGGCCGGGCAGGACGCGGTGGTGGCCCGCGCGCAGCGTGACGACGCCCGCCAGCAGGCGGAGGCGGCGCACCGGCTGGCCGAGGCCGCGGCGGCGGACACCCGGGCGGCGGTGGCGGACCGCGACCAGACGCAGGCGGCGGCGAGTGCGGCGGCGGCGTTGCGGGTGCAGGCCGAGACCGACCGTGACGCGGCCCGCCAGCAGAGTGAGTCGCTGCGGCATGCGCTGGAGGCGGCCCGGCAGGACACCGCGTCGGTACGCGCGGAGCTGGCCGACGCCCACCGGGAGGCCGCCGCGGTGGCCCGGGAGCTGGAGCAGTCGCGTGCCGAGGTGCAGCAGGTGCGCGCCGACGCCGGCCGGGAGGTGCAGCGGGCCGCGGCGGCGCAGGCGGCGGCCGAGAGCGAGCGGGACACCGCGCGCGCCGAACGTGACGAGGCGCGTACGGCGGCCCGCACGTCGGCGCAGGCGGCGGCGGAGGCGACGGGCGCCGCGCAGGAGGCGGGGCGCCGGTTCGACGAGGCGCGCGCGGAGCTGGCGCGGCTGCGCGAGCAGGCGCAGGCGGACGCGGCGCGGGCGGCGGCCGTGCAGGCGCAGGCGGCGCGTGAACGTGCCGATGCCGAGCGTCTGGCCGGTGAGGTGGAGGCGTTGCGGGCGACGCTGGCGCAGGCCCGCGCGGATGCCGATGCCGCGCACACCCGGGTGTCGCAGTTGTCGGCGCAGGTCGGTGATCTGGCGTCGGCGCTGGCCGGGCGGGGTGGCGGCGCCCGGCCGTGACCGGTTCCATACGTCACGGGTGCTCGTGGCGCAAGAGGCCGAGGCGGCGGGGTGGGGCGGGGCGCGGTAGCGTTGAGCGTGGTGGTGGCCGGTTCGGCGCGGGCTGGCGGGGGATGTGGGCGCGGGATACGGGCGGGATGTCGGGCGTCGCGGTATCCGTAGATCTCGCAATATCCCGTAAAGTGGACCAAGGTCCACGTCAGGACCGGGCGGAGACGGCCGATAGGGGACCCTGCCGGTTACGCTCGAAGCGTTAACACCGCCGACACACGGCGGTCGCCTGGAATCTCGCGGCCGTCCGTTTCGTTACACCAACGGCAATGAGCACCACGAGCGAGGGGATAGCCGATCATGGGCGAACGCATGCTGCGCGGCAGCCGTCTTGGCGCAGTCAGCTACGAGTCCGACCGCAACACGGAGCTGGCGCCCCGGCAGACCCGCGAGTACCTGTGCGTGAAGGGTCACCAGTTCGAGGTGCCGTTCGCCGTCGACGCCGAGGTGCCGATCACCTGGGAGTGCAAGTTCGACGGCAGCGTCGCCCGGCTGGTCGACGGCAGCGAGCCGGAGCAGAAGAAGGCGAAGCCGCCGCGCACCCACTGGGACATGCTCCTGGAGCGCCGGTCGATCTCGGAGCTGGAGGACATCCTCAACGAGCGCCTGCAGGAGGTCCGCACCCGCCGGGGCCGCTGACCCGCAGCCGCACCGCACCAGCGCCGTTCCGCCTTGCGCGGGACGGCGCTTCGCTGTGCCCGGCCCTTGCCCGACTGGTGCGCGCGAGGAGGAACGACGGCCGGTCCGCCGCCGTCGTCAGGGGGCGAGCCGGTCGCGCAGGAAGCCGGTGATCTGCGCGCGGGCGGCCCGGGCCCGGCGCACGAGCCCGGGCATGCTGAGGAACGCATGCGGCGCACCAGGGTGTTCGGCGAGCACGGCGGGGGTCCCGGCGGCGCGCAGCGCGGTGGCGTAGGTGCGGCCGTGATCGGCGAGCGGGTCGAGGACCGGCACGACGACCAGCGCCGGGGCCAGCCCGCTCAGGTCGCCGGCGTAGCGGGGGGACACGGCGCGGGCGTCGCCGCCGCCGGGGACCGCGAGGCGGCGGAAGAACTCCAGCTGCGGGACCGTGAGGGTCGCGGTGGTGGCGTGCTCGCGCACCGAGGGGAAGTCCAGCCCGGCCGGGGTCAGGTCGATGCACGGGTTGACCAGCACTTGGGCGCGCAGCGTCAGGCCGGCGTCGCGGGCCCGGATCGCGGTCAGGGCGGCGATCGTGGCGCCCGCGCTCTCGCCGGCGACCGCGACGCGCGCCGGGTCCGTGCCCCACGAGGCGGCGTCGCGCACGAGGCGCTGCAGCGTGTCGGCGCCGTCGTCGGCGGCGGCCGACAGCGGGGTGCCGGCGGCGACCAGGCGATGCTCCACCGACACGACGACGGCGGGCAGCCGCACGGCGAGGTGGCTGGTGAGCCAGTCGCTCTGCACCGCCGTGCCGACGAAGCCGCCGCCGTGCACGTGCAGCACCAGCGGCAGCGGGCCGCGTGCCGACACCGCCCGGCAGACCCGGACCCGGATCACGCGGTCGCCCAGGTCCACGCTCTGCCAGGCGAGGCGGGCGCCGCGCTCGGGGAAGCCGCTGACCACGCGGGTCAGCGGGGACGAGCGCCGGCGGTTCTCGGCCGCCCGGTAGGCGTCCAGCGCCCCGGGCGCCAGGGCGGGCCAGTCGGGGTCCGTGCGCAGGGCGCCCAGCAGCCGGATGCCCAGCGGCGGGCGGGTGATGGCGGTACCGGTCATGGTTCCTCCCCGCAGTTACGCTACCTCAGGTATCGATACCAGAGGTAGCACAACTCGGTAGGATGTGCCAGTGACCCGTTCGACCATGCCCGCCCGGCCGCCGGGGCGCCCCCGCTCCGGCGTCGACGCCGTCGTCTTCGCGGCGACGCTGGCGACCGTGCACGAGCTCGGCTACGCCCACGCCACCGTCGACCGCATCGCCGCGGCCGCCGGTGTCGCGAAGACGACGATCTACCGCCGCTGGCCCTCCAAGGGCGACCTGGTCACGGCGTGCCTGGTCGACGCGTTCGGGCCGGCACCGCTGACCGGGCAGACGACGGCGGACCTGCTGACCGGTGCCATCCGCTGGATCGCCGGCAAGATCGCCGAGCCGGGAGTCGGGGCGGCCTTCGCGGGGGTCTTCACCGACGCCGTCAACGACCCGGCCCTGCGCGCCACCCTCGCCGGCCGGCTGCAGCAGCCCTACCTGGTCGCGTTGTGCGAGGCCCTGCACGAGCCGCCGGAGCGTGTGCTGTTCTTCGTCGACGTGGTGGTCGGCACGCTGCTGCACCGCATGGGCATGACCGGCGAGCCGATGACCGCCGCCGATGTCGACGCCCTCATCGGCATGGTCCTGCGCGCCCTGTGAGGGCGGTCAGCGGATGATCTCGCCCTCGACGACGTCGCCCTGCACGATCTGCCCGGCCGGGGTGCGCGGGGCGGCGGGGCCGCCGTCCGGGTCGTCGACCGGGTCGGCCTGGTGCACGCGGACGTGGCGGGGCCCGAACAGGTCACCGGCGACCGCGGAGCCGACGCGGCGCTCGGTGTAGCGGGCCACGCCGCGGCGGGCGAGCAGCCGCCCGGGCGGCAGGACCAGCAGCAGCCCGGCGACGGCGGACACGAAGCCGGGGACGGCCAGCAGCAGGGCGCCGGCGAGCCCGACCAGGGAGTTGCTGACCTGCTCGCCGGGCGGGCGGCCGGCCTGGGCGGCGTCGCGGAAGGCGCGCCAGCCGCGGATGCCCTCGCGGCGCAGCAGGGCCAGCCCGGCGATGCTGGAGGCCAGCAGCAGCAGGATCGCGGCGAGGCCGCCGAGGGCGTGCACGACGCCGACGAACACGGTGATCTCGACGACCGCCAGGGCCAGCAGGGCCACCGGCAGCAGGGCCAGTCCTCGTCGCATGGTTGCTCATCCTCCCCGGGGCGTGGCCCTCGCGGGGCGTGTCACGCCGTGGCTTCCAGCATGACACGCCCGGGCACGGTCACGGCCAGGTGGAGGTCTGCCGCGGCTTGCGGCCCAGCTTGCCCAGCAGGGCGTCCTTGCGGGCGGTGGCACCCCACACGGTGACCCTGAGCAGCTGTTCCTTGAAGATGTTGCCGCTCATCTTGCTGACGCCGTGTTCGCGCTCGGTGAACGTGATGGGCACCTCGGCCATGCGGAACCCGCCGCGGTAGGCGCGCCAGGCGAGCTCGACCTGGAACGAGTAGCCCTGGGAGGCGACGGTGGCCACGTCGATGGCGTCGAGCACGGCCATCCGGTACGCCCGGTAGCCGCCGGTGGCGTCCTTGAACGGCATGCCCAGCGCCATGCGGATGTAGATGTTGCCGCCGCGCGAGAGCAGCAGCCGGTGCAGGGGCCAGTTGTGCACGCTGCCGCCGGGGATGTAGCGGGTGCCCAGCACCGCGTCGGTGTCCACCAGGGCGTCGAGCAGCTTGGGCAGCTCCTCGGGGGCGTGCGAGCCGTCGGCGTCCATCTCCACGACGGCGTCGTAGCCCTTGTTCTTGGCCCAGGCGAACCCGGCGACGTACGCGGCGCCCAGGCCCTCCTTGCCCGCGCGGTGCAGCACGAAGATGTGGTCGTCGGTCTCGGACAGCTCGTCGGCGATGGCGCCGGTGCCGTCCGGGGAGTTGTCGTCGGCGATGAGGATGTCGACGTCGGGGGTGGCCGCGCGCACGCGGGCGGTGATCAGCCGGACGTTGTCCGCCTCGTTGTAGGTCGGGATGACCACGAGGACGCGTCCGACCCCCGGGTATCCCTCCGAGCCCGCTGACGTCGGGTTCGCGTCGCTCACCGTTCCTCCGTACCGTTCCCTGAAGTGGCCGTTGCGGCGTGCGGGCGGCTGGCGGGGCTGCGGCGGCGGCGTCGCAGGGGTGCCGCCGCCACGAGGGCGAGCAGGGCGCACGCGACCGCTGCCAGCTCCGGCCAGTGTCCGAGCCGAGTCGCCAGCGTACGCGGTCCCCCCACGTGCATGTCACGCAGGACCACGGCGGCGGTATTGAAGCCGGTCGCGGCGTGCACGGTGCCGTCGGTGCCGGCGAAGGCGCTCACCCCGACGGTGGAGACCATCAGCGCCTCACGCCCGTGCTCGACGGCGCGCAGCTGCACCATGGCCAGCTGCTGCCGCGCCTCGGCCTCGTTGAACGTGGCGTTGTTGGTCTGCACGGCGAGGATCTGCGCGCCGCCGGTGACCGTGTCGCGCACGATGTCGTCGTAGGCCACCTCGAAGCAGATCACGTCGCCGACGGTGGCCGCCGGGGTGCCGATCACGCCGGGATGGTCACCGGCGAGCATGTTCTGCACCAGGTCGACCTTGTCGGTGACGATCCGGGCGATCGGGCGCAGCGGCATGTACTCGGCGAAGGGCACCGGGTGCCGCTTGTAGTACTGCTGCGCCAGGTCGGGCCCGGACACCGGCTGCCACAGCAGGCCCGCGTTGTAGATCTCGCCGGGGGTGTCGGTGCGCACCACCGTGCCGACCAGGATCGGCACGCCGATCGCGTCGGCCGCCGAGGAGATCAGCTGCGCGGCGTCGGTGTTGCGCAGCGGGTCGATGTCGCTGGAGTTCTCCGGCCACACCACCAGCTGCGGCTGCGGCTGCCGCCCGGCCTTCACGTCGGCGGCCAGCTCGATCGTGGCGGTGACGTGGTTCTGCAGCACGGCCGCGCGCTGGGCGTTGAAGTCCAGGCCCAGCCGCGGCACGTTGCCCTGCACGATCGCCACCGTGCTCGTCTGCTGCCCGGGCGTGGCCGTCGGCACCAGGGCGGGCCCGGCGACCAGCACGGCCAGCGCCGCGGCGAACCCGGCCGCCGCCGGCACGCTGCCCCGCCGCCGCCAGTCGCGCCACAGCAGGGCGGCCAGGGCGCCCCCGGCGGCGCCGACCGCGAAGGTGACCAGCGGCGCCCCACCGGCCACGGCCAGGTGCAGCGCCGGGGCGTCGCCCTGGCTGAACGCCAGGCGCCCCCACGGGAACCCGCCGAACGGCGCCCGGTCGCGCGCCGCCTCCTGCGCGGTCCACAGCAGCCCGGCCAGCAGCGGCCACAGCGCCCGCCACCGGTCGGTCAGCGGGCTCAGCCACGCCGTCGCCGTGCCGAGCAGCCCCAGATAGGCGGCCTGCGCCAGCGACAGCAGGATCCAGGGCAGCCAGCCCGCGGCGATGCGTGTCCACTCCAGCAGCGGCACGAACAGGATCAGCCCGGCGACGAACCCGACGCCGAACCCGCCGCGCAGCCGCCGCCGGTGGGTGGCCGCGGCCAGCAGCGCCACGCCCACCGGCGCCAGCCACCACAGGCCGTACGGCGGCAGGGCCAGCAGCAGCGCCGCCCCTGCCAGGGCCCCCAGCGGCAGGGCCGCCCGCAGCGGCAGCGGGCGGGGTCCGGCGGGCCGGGCGGGCGCCGCCACGGGCTCGGGGGCGGGGGCCGGCTCGAGGGTCACGGAACTCACCCGCGGAAGGCTACTCGGCGCCGGTCACGAAACAGTCGCCGAGCCGGGACGCCGCCCCCGGGCTCGCCGTGCAGCCACACCGGCGGCCGGTCGGGGTCGGGCAGCGCCCGGCACGCACCGGCGAGCCACGCCCGCACGGCGCGGCGGCGGCCCGGCCCGCTGCGACCGGATGATCGGCGCGAGGGCGAGCCGGCGGACCTGCCGCGGGCAGCGGCGCGGGGTGCGGGGTGCGGGGTGCGGCGCGGGGTGCGGGGTGCGGGGCAACGGAATCGGGGCGCGACCGTCACGGTCACGCCCCGATTGCTCCCAGAGATCCGACCCGGGCCGGACGGCCAGGCGGGCGATCGGGGCCTTCGGACCGGCGCGGCACGGGCCGGCTGCCCGCGTCGTGCCGTTGTCTACTGGCCTCGCCGCCCTCGTGGCCGTGCCGGGAAGCACGCGGCCGGTCCGCGCCGCTCCGCCGACCCCCACCCCCTGGACCTGGCGTACGCGGCGGCTCGTTCGGGTCTGCCGTGCGTGGCCAGTGGGCGAAGAAACGAAGCGAACAACAACCGCTTCCCGGGAAAAGGACCCGTCGACGGTACGTCCTGACCCTCCCGCCCTGTCAACCGGCGCCGCCGCATCCCGGCGTGTCGTTTCCCGGGCGTGTCACCCACATGGCACGAAGGTGTCACCCGGACGATGCCTGCCCGGCGTACAGCCGCTGCACCAGCCCGCGCGCCGCCGCCGGCTGCCGCGCCGCGAGCAGACCCGCCGCGGCCAGCACATAGTCGGTGTCCACCACCCGCCGCGCGGCGCGCGGCACAGCCCACCCGCCGCCGACGTCGCCCAGCACGGCGTCCAGGACGGCGCTGCCGCCGCCGTGGCGCAGCACGCCACCGGATCCCACGATCAGGCGAACGTCGCGCAGGTCGCGCCCGCCCGTGCGCGGCTGTCCCGGCCCGGCCGAGTGCCCCCGCGCGTGGCGCCGCACCCCGATTACCGCGGCCGCCGCCGCCAGCCCCACCGCACCGTCCCCGCCGGGCGTGATGTCCCATTTCTCCGTGGCGGCGGCGGCACGGGTGCCCTCCGCGGACGCGTTGACGCCCAGGTCGCCCTCCACGGTCCGCGAGCGCCACAACACCCCGGCCACGTCGCGGCGCGGCCCGCCGGCCAGCTCCGCGTCGGGCAGCAGCGCCGAGTACACGTCCGTCGTCGCCCCGCCCACGTCCACGACCAGGACCCCGCACCCGGCCAGGTCGGCGAGCAGCTCCACCCCGGCGAGCACCGCGTCCGGGGTCGCCGAGCGCACCAGCGACGCGAACCGCCGCCCCCGCGACAGCCGCTTGCCGCCGATCACGTGCCGCAGGAACACCTCCCGGATCGCCGCGCGCGCCGGCCCCGGCTCGAGCACCCCGATGCGCGGCAGCACATTGGCGACCACCGTCGCCGCGGGCAGCTGCCCGGCGACGAACGCCGCCGCCGCGCTGTTGCCGGCCGCCACCACCGGCACCCGCACCCGGGCCGCGCCCAGCCGGGCCGCGTTGTGCCGGATCGTGTCCTCGTCCCCGCCGTCGGTGCCCCCGACCAGCAGGATCACATCCGGACACGCCGCCCGCAGCGCCCGCACCCCGGCCGCATCCAGCGCCCCCGCGTGCACGTGCACCACCTGCGCCCCGGCCGACAACCCGACCCGGTGCCCGGCCTCCGCGGTGACCAGCGGCTCGTAGCCGAC
This sequence comes from Actinoplanes oryzae, assembly GCF_030757795.1. Lineage (GTDB taxonomy): Bacteria > Actinomycetota > Actinomycetes > Mycobacteriales > Micromonosporaceae > Actinoplanes. The sequence continues at coordinate 5,561 of NZ_JAUQWH010000208.1, read as the reverse complement.
GACGGCCAGCCGCAACCCGCCACCGGCCGACGAGCACACCGCCACCTCCCCGCCGTCACCGCCCACGGCCGTGACCGCCGCGTCCAGGCCGTGCAGCACGTCGGTCGCGGCCGTGGTCGGCACCTCGGCGCGCGCGAGCAACCGGCCGTCGGCCGACACCCGGCACGCCTTGGTGTACGTCGACCCGACGTCCACACACGTGATCACCCCGGCACGACCACCGTGCCGGTCGCCGTCACCGCCACGATCGGCTCGGCCAGCACGGCCGCCCGCGAACCCTCGGTGCCCCGGCACACCACCGCCGCCGTGAAGTCGATCTGCCGCGACCGCGTGCCCATCCGCACCACCCGCGCGGTCACCTCGAGCACGTCACCGGCGCGCACCGGCGCCCTGAACTGCACGTCGGAGTACGACGCGAACAAACCCTCGTCCCCGTCGAGCTGGATGCACACGTCCGTGGCCACGTCGCCGAACAGCCCCAGCGCGTACGCCCCGTCGACCAGGTTCCCGGCGTAGTGCGCGTGCGCGTACGGCACGTACCGCCGATGCGTCACCGTGATCATTTCCGGTCCTCCCCCAGCAGGGCGTGCACCAGGTACGAGGCCACCTCGCGGGGCGTGGTGCCACGCCCGAAGATCCGGTCCACGCCGAGCTCGGCGGCCATCAGCTCGTCGAAGCGCGGCCCGCCCACCACCAGCAGCGGCCGCCGGTGCGCCGGCAGCGCCTCCCGGAACGCCGCCGCCATGGCCCGCGTGTTGTGCAGATGCGCGTCGCGCTGGGTGACCACCTGCGACACCAGCACCGCGTCCGCCCGGCGCTCCACCGCGGCCTGCACCAGATCCGGCACCGACACCTGCGCCCCCATGTTCGTCACCGCCAGCTCCCGGTAGTACTCCAGGCCCTTCTCCCCCGCCACCCCCTTGACGTTGAGGATCGCGTCGATGCCCACCGTGTGCGCGTCGGTGCCGATGCACGCCCCCACCACCGACAGCCGGCGCCGCAGCCGCCGCTTGACCGCCGCGTTGACCTCCTTGGCGCTCAGCAGCGGGTAGTCGCGCTCGGCCACCTGCACGGTGGCCGTGTCCACCAGGTGGTTCACCCGCCCGTACACGACGAAGAAGGTGAACGCCTCGCCCATCGGCTTGGCGTGCACCAGCATCGCCGGGTCGAGGCCCATCTTGTTCGCGAGCTGGACGGCGGCGCCCTCGGCGCGTTTGTCGTGGGCCAGCGGCAGGGTGAACGACACCTGCACCATGCCGTCGCCGGTGGTGTCACCGTAGGGACGCACGATCATGTCGTCACCGGGTTGAAGTAGTCGGAGGCGTGTGCGGCCACGCCATCGAGTCCGCGGCCTGCGTCGGGCGGCCGTTTCATGATTCCGAACGTGCCCGAGGCGATCGCGTCGAGCAGCGACTTGTCAGAAATATCCGCCAACAGCTGCACCGCCTCGTCGAGGACCTGATGGGCCCGCGTCTGGATGAACCCGCCCGGCGCCGGCTGGAAGTCCTCGTGCAGGTTCCCCGCCCCGTCAAGCACATACCGGACATTTTGCAGGGCGATGTCGCGGTCGGACAGCCACGGCGTCACCACCGCCTCGGTCATCATCCCCACCAGCAGGATCCCCTGCCCGGTCATGACCCCGGCCAGGTTGAAGAACCCGTCGAGCAGGTTGCCGCGGAACACGTCACCGGTCATGTGCTTGGTCGGCGGCATCCACTTCAGCGGCGCGTCCGGGAACAACTCCCGCGCCAGCAGCGCGTGCGCCAGCTCCAGCCGGAACGACTCCGGCAGCTCCGGGTTGATCTCGAACGCGTGCCCGATGCCCAGCTGCCAGTCCTGCAGCCCCGCCTCGTGCGCGAAATACTCGTTGAGCAGCTGCGACACCGTCACCGTGTGCGCCGCCTCCACCGCGTCGGCCGTGGTCAGATAGTTGTCCTCACCGGTGTTGATGATGATCCCCGCCCGGGCATGGATCTGCCGGGAGAACCGCTGGTCCACAAACGTGCGCACCGGGTTGATGTCGCGGAACAGAATCCCGTACATGCTGTCGTTGAGCATCATGTCCAGCCGCTCCATGCCGGCCAGCACCGCCATCTCCGGCATGCACAGCCCCGACGCGTAATTGGTCAGCCGCACATACCGGCCCAGCTGCTTCGACGTCTCGTCCAGCGCCGCACGCATCAGCCGAAAATTCTCCTGCGTGGCATACGTGCCCGCGAACCCCTCCCTCGTGGCACCCTCCGGCACATAATCCAGCAGCGACTGCCCCGTCGACCGGATCACCGCGATCACATCCGCCCCGGCCCGCGCCGCCGCCTGCGCCTGCGGAATGTCCTCATGAATGTCCCCGGTCGCCACGATCAGATAGATCCACGGCCGCCGCGGCGCGTCGCCGTACCGGCGGATCAGCCTGTCCCGCTCGGCCCGCCGCCGATCCACCAGCCGCAACCCGCGCCGCACCGCCGTGCCCGCCGCCCGCCTCGCCGCCCCCGGCTTGACCGGCATCCGGAAGCCGACAGCCCCGGCCGCCGCCTTCTGCGCCAGCACCGTCACATCGTCCAGGCCCTCGCGCAGCAACGCGTCGAACACCGGCACCGCCACCCCGTGCGAAAGACCGACATCGGCGGCCACCGCGTCGACCAGCCGGTTCACCCACGGAATGCCGTCGGAATCCGCCCCCGCCACCCCGGCCAGGCGCAGCACCGCCCGCTCCACCGACACCGTCGTGTGCGAACGCGCCAGCTCCACCACCGGCTGCCCCGCCCGCGCCGCCAGCTCCCGCGCCCGCGCCACCACGGCCGGATCCAGCCCGAGCTTGCCCATATCCGCGTCTACCCTTCGAAGATCGTTTCACCGTCGAGGACCGTGCGCCGGCACACCGGCCGCCGCGGCACCACCCCGTCGACGTCCGGCAACAGCGCCGGCAACCCGTCCGCCAGCCCCGACGGCGTCTCCCACACCGCGAACACCGCCCGCGCCCCCGGCGCCAGCACCCCCGCGTCATCCACCAGCGCCGCCCGCCAGCCGCCGCGCGTCGACGCCCCGAACGCCGACCGCACCCCCATCCGGTACGCCGGATTCCGCGGCGCCGCCGCCGCCACCACCGCCGCCCACGGATCCAGCAGCGTCACCGGCGAATCCGACCCGAACGCCAGCGGGATCCCCGTGGCATACATGGCGCCGATCGGATTCGTCACCCACGCCCGCTCCACCCCGAGCCGCTGCGCATACATCCGGTCCTTGCCACCCCACAACGCGTCGAACACCGGCTGCACCGACGCCACCACCCCGAACTCCACCATCCGGGCGATCATCGCCTTGTCCGCCAGCTCCACATGCTCGATCCGATGCCGGCCCTCCCGCAACCGATCCACCCCGAGCACCGACGCCGCCACCGCGAACCCGTCCAGAACCGCCTCGATCGCCGCATCACCGATCGCGTGGAAACCGCCCTGCACCCCCGCCTCGGCACACCCCACCAGATGCGCCCCCACCTGCTCGGCGCTCAGGAACGCCTCCCCGCAACCCGGCCCGTCCTCATACGCATGCCGCACCCACGCCGTCCGCGACCCCAGCGCCCCGTCCGCATACAGATCCCCGCCGGCCCCCACCGCCCCCAGCTCCCGCGCCTTGCCCGCCGCCCCCAGCTCACCCCAATAGCCGAACACCTGCGGCAACCCCTGCCCCGACAACGCCAGCACCGACTGGAAATCCGCCTCGCTGGACGTGCCCGGACCACCACACTCGTGCACCGCCGCCACCCCCCGCGACGCCGCGATCCGCAAGGCCGTGCGCTGCGCGTCGCGACGCTGCCCGGCCGTCAACGACCCCAGCGCCACCGCCCGCACCGCATGATGATCGTCCTCACGCACCCACCCCTGCCCCGCGTCCAGCTGCGGGCACGCCGCCAGCATCGACGACGACACCAGCGCCGAATGCACCGACGCCTGCGACAGATACACCCGCCGGCCCCCGCCCGCCCGCTCCAGCTCCCCGGCACCCGGCACCGACTGATCCGCCCACGTCGACTCGTCCCAGCCGTGCCCGTGCACCACCGCATCCGCCGGCCTCGTGCCCGCGAACCGCGCCACCGCCTCCAGCAACTCCCCCGCCGACCGCACCCCCGACAGATCCAGCCCGCCCGCCACCAGACCCGTGTCCGTCGCATGCACATGCGCGTCCACGAACGCCGGCGTCACCAGCAACCCACCCAGATCCACCGTGCGATCCGCCGCCGGAGCCTGCGCCCCGTCACCCAGCCACACGATCCGCCCCCCGGACACCAGCATCGCCGTCGCCCGCGGATCCGCCGCCGAATAGAACCGCCCGTTCGCCCACAGCACCGTCGAAGTCATGACCGTCAGTCTGCCGAAATCCGCGCCTCGAACAACGCCCGCACCCCCGGCGACGAACGCAGCAGATCCACCGCGAACGCCGCATGCCCCGGCACGAACCCGTTACCCACCAGCATCGTCACGTCCGCCGCCACCCCCTCCGCCCCCAGCGCCGCCGCCGCGAAACTGGTCGCCATCGAGAAGAAGACCACCGTCCCCTTCGCCTTCGTGGCAAGGATGGCACCGTGCTCACAGCCCGGCACGTCCACACAGACGACGGTGACATCCGCCTGCTCATCGATGACATCTGCCACGGCCACCGGGTCACGGGCGTCAGCAATCGCGATCACATCCGCCACCCCCGCTCGCGCCAGCGCGGCACGCTCGGCCTCACTCACCACCACCGCCGTCGTACGCCCACCCGCCCGCTTCGCCGCCGCCAGCGCCAGCGACCCGCTCTTGCCCGCCCCGCCCAGCACCAGCACCGCCGGCGACCCGTAACCGCGCACCACCCGATCCGTCAACGCCGGCGCCCCGCACACGTCGAAAACCGCCAGCGCCAGCTCCGGCGCCAGATCCTCCGGCAGCACCGCCACCGCCGAGCGCCCGAACAGGATCGCGTGCCCGTCCGCCGGCACCTGCTCACTGCGCCCGTCCCAGCCCCGCAACGCATCCGTGATCACCAGCGGCGTCAACGTCAGCGACACCAGCGTCGCCACCCGATCACCCGGCTTCACCCCCAGCGGCGACTCCGGGCCCACCTCGTCGACCACCCCGATCAACATCCCGCCCGAACCGGTCACCGGATTGTGCATCTTCCCGCGCGTACCGACGATCTCCAGCACCTCGGCACGCACCGCCGCACCGTCCCCGCCATGCTTGCCCGACAGCTGCCGGAAACTCGCCGCGTCCAGATTCAGCCGCTCCACCCGCACCCGCACCTCGTCGGCACCCAGCACCGGCGACGCGTCCAGCCGCCACGCCGCCTGCGGCAGCACCCCCGCCGGCTCCACCACCCGGCCCAGCCCCACACCCGAGATCTCCACGCCAAACAATCTGTCAGACCGCCGTCAAACCGTAAATCCTTTCGGCGAACTGTTTTCTCACCGCAGATCCTCCGCTACCGTCGGACTCGATCACGGCTCTCGGCACCCTCGTGGAGGCTTCGGTGACCCAGACAGCGGACGCACCCGCCCTCGGCGGCCAGCCCTACGACTACCGCCGCCG
>NZ_JAUQWH010000207.1 GCF_030757795.1 Actinoplanes oryzae | reverse complement strand
CGGCCGCGGCGGCGCCGTCGAGCAGGGCACCCGATCGGGTGCCCGGGTGCCGGCGGCCGCGGCGGCGCCGTCGAGCAGGGCCCACAGCTCGGGGGCGTCCTGCCGGGTGACGGGGATGCCGACCGGCTCGGGGCGCCTTGTGTGCAGGGCACGCCAGGTCGCATAGGCCATGACGCCCACCGTGGCGATGCAGACGGGCAGGCCGAGGCGCAGCGCGGCGCCCCGGGGCAACGTCGACAGGACGAGCATCACGGGCACGACGACCAGCGCAAGCTGCGCTGCCGCCGCGGCCAGGAACCCGGCCAGCGCGGCGGTCGAAGCCCACACCAACTTCTGCACGCGGCCAGCCTAGGCGGCGGCACCGACACGATGCGGAGCGGCCAGCCCCACCGGCCGCCACCCCCACGGCGCTGACCAGCGGAGATCACCGGCGATCCGGTCACCGAAATTTAAGGAAGATTTCTGTCGGCGGGCGCGCGCGTTTCGGTGCCCCGCCAGCGGGGATCCAGGGACCATGGCCCTTCTCGACCAGACCGCCCTCGCCGCGATCAAGGGGTACGCCTGGCTGCCCGACCTGCGCCGCGCCGCCGGCGGCCGCCCGGTGCACCTGCGGGCGATGGGACAACCGGCCGTCGCGGTGTGCGGCACCGACGCGACCCGGTTCTTCTACGCCGAGGGCAACCTCGAGCGGCACACGGCCCTGCCGGCCCTCGTGGTGAGCACGCTCTTCGGCAAGGGCGCCGTGCACACCCTGGACGGCGACGCGCACCGGGTGCGCAAGGCGCTGTACACGTCGCTCCTGATGGGCGCCGGCATCGACGAGGCCGCCAAGCTCACCGGCGAGGCGTTCGACGAGGCCGCGGACTCCTGGCGCGGCGCCGGCCCCATCGTCCTCTTCGACGAGGTGGCCAAGGTCATCGCCCGGGGCATGACGCGCTGGACCGGCGTACCCGTGGCGGACGACGAGCTCGACGGCCTGGCGGCGGACCTGGTTGCGATGGTGGACGGCTTCGCGACCGTGGGCCCGCGGTATGCCCGGGCCCGGATCGCCCGCCGCCGGCGCGAGCAGTGGCTGGCCTCCCTGATCGACCAGGTACGCACCAACCGGCTCGACGTCCCCGCCGAGGCACCGTTCACCAAGGTCGCCCTGTTCGCCGACGAGCGCGGCGAGCTCGACGCCCGGACGGCCGCGGTCGAGCTGCTCAACATCATCCGGCCGGCGACGGCGGTCACGTGGTTCGCCGCGTACGCCGCACACGCCCTCGACCGGCATCCGCAGCACCTGACGCCGCTGCGCGCGGGCGACGACACGTTCACGACGGCGTTCGTGCACGAGGTGCGCCGCTTCTACCCGTTCGCGCCGTTCCTGGGCGGGCGGGCGACCCGGGACCTGACCTTCGACGGCGCTCACATCGCCAAGGGCGCCCTGGTCCTGCTCGACGTCTACGGTCAGAACCACGATCCGGCGTTGTGGGCCGACCCGTACGACTTCCGCCCGGCCCGCTTCCTCGACCGGCAGCCCGGCGAGTTCGACCTCATCCCGCAGGGCGGCGGCGACCCGCGCACGGGCCACCGCTGCCCCGGCGAGAAGATGACGATCGCGCTGCTGGGCACGCTCTCCCAGCGGCTGGCCGGGCTCGACTACTACGTGCCGCCGCAGGACCTCTCGATCGACCTGAGCCGCATCCCCGCGAAGGTGCGGAGCGGCTTCGAGATCGGGCTGCTCTAAAGCCAGTCGATCTCCGGGGCGGGGTGGAAGGCCACGCCCCGGTGCCGCCAGCGGGGGCCGAGATCGGCGAGGCGGCGGCGGAAGGACTCCCAGTCCCGGCCGGCGCGCGGCGACCAGGCGATCTCCGCGATCGCGGGCAGCCGGGGGAACGCCATGACCTGGGCGTCGGCAAGGCTGCGCAGGGTCTCGGACCACAGCGGCGCGGCGACGCCGAGCAGGTCGGCCTCGCCCACGCCGGGGAGGCGGTCGGCCGGATCCCACGAGTACGCCCGCTCGACGCTCACCGTGCCCGCCCAGTCCAGGCCCAGCGGGGTGTCGGCGGCGTACTTCATGTCCAGGTACGACCGGTCGGCCGGCGACATGATGACCTTGTTGCCCCGGGCCGCGGCGCCGGCCGTGCCCGCGTCGGAGGCTTCGATCCGCCAGTACTGGGTGACGGCGTCCGGGGGCAGCTCGACGGCGGCCATCTCGTGCCAGCCGACCGGCCGCTTCCCCGTGGCGGCCACCAGCGGCAGCACCCGCTCGATGAACGTCCGGTAGTCCTCGGCCGTGGTGGCCTGTGCCTCGTCGCCGCCGATGTGCAGGTACGGCCCCGGGGTCAGCGCGGCGACCTCGCGGAGCACGTCGGCCACGAAGGCGTACGTCTCCTCCTTGGTGGCCACCAGGGAGCTGTAGCCGACCTCGAGGTCCGTCCGCGGCGCCGGCGCGATGCCGTCGGCGGTCAGCTCCGGGTACGCCACCTGGGCGGCATTGACGTGTCCGGGCATGTCGATCTCGGGCACCACGGTGACGAAGCGCTCGGCGGCGTACGCGACGATGTCGGCGTACTGCTCCTTGGTGTAGAAGCCCGGCCCGGCACCGTCGACGCCCGTCCCCGCGCCGCCGCTGATCGCCGTGAGCTTGGGCCAGCTGTCGATCTCGAGCCGCCAGCCCTGGTCGTCGGTCAGGTGCAGGTGCAGGTGGTTGACCTTGAAGGGCACGACCTGGTCGAGGTACGCCTTGACCTCCGCGACCGTGAAGAAGTGCCGCGCGACGTCGAGCATGACGCCGCGGTAGCCGAAGCGCGGCCGGTCCTCGATCACGCCGCCGGGCACCGTCCAGGCGACCTCCTGGGGCGTGCCGGCCTCGATCTCGGCGGGCAGCAGCTGGCGCAACGTCTGCACGGCATAGAACAGCCCGGCCGGGTCGCCACCGGTCAGGTCGACGCCGCCGGCGGAGACCTCCAGCCGGTACGCCTCCGCGCCCAGCCCGGCGTCGAGCCGCAACCGGATCGCGCCGTCGGCGTCGAGCGGCAGGACGTGTCCGGTCGCCGGGCGCAGCGCCGCGAGCAGGTGCTCCGCGACCTTTTCCGTGCCGGGGGCGGCGCTGACGGCCGTACCGGAGTCAATGGTCCAGGAGACGGCCGGGTCGGGCCGCACGTGCGCCGGGACGGGAATCACATCGCCGAGAACTTTCGTCACGTCATTAACTCTAAACGCTCTTTCCAGTTTCCGGCGGCCTAGGCTTTCGCCATGCCGATCACCTTCCGGCGGCCCGGCGCCGACGACGCCGCCGCCCTGCACGATCTCGCCGCCCGCACATTCGGGCTCGCGACGCCGCCCGGCACGCCGCAGGCCGACATCGACGCGTTCATCGCCGAGCACCTGTCGGCGGAGGCCTTCGCCCGCTACCTGGCCGACCCGCTGCGGGCGCTCGTGGTGGCCGAGGAGGACGGCGCGCCCGTGGGTTACACGATGCTGGTCGGCGGCCCGGTGCAGGACCCGGACCTCGTGGTGGTCCTCGACAAGGCGGCGGGCGAGCTGCCGCTGATCGAGCTGAGCAAGTTCTACGTGCTGGCGGGCAGCCACGGCTCCGGGATCGCCGCCGCGCTGATGGCCGCCACGCTCACCGCCGCCGAAGAGGCCGGGGCGGCCTACTGCTGGCTGGGCGTCAACAACCGCAACGAGCGGGCGGCGCGCTTCTACGCCAAGCACGGCTTCGAGCTGATCGGCACCAAGCGCTTCCGCGTCGGGGAGACGAGGTTCGAGGACCACGTCCGCGGCCGCATGATCTGAAGCGGACGCGGACGCGGAGGCGGACGCGGTCCGCGGCCGCGCCGTCCGGCCGCGAACGGGCGCGGTCCGGCCACGGGCGCGGCCGCGAACGGGCGCGGTCGCCGCCGGGCGCGGCCGGGCGCGGTCGCGGACTGCCGCGCCTCAGGCGACGAGCGGGCGAACCTCCTCGGCCACGAAGCGCACGAAACCCTCCGGCGACTCCTCCTCACCCGTCGGCTGCAGGACGACCGTCGTCGCCCCGGCCGCGGCGAAGGCGGCCACGCCCTCCGCGATCGTCTTCGCGTCGCCGGACAGGCCGGGCCACGCGGCTCCGTACTTCTCCTGCAGCCGCGCCAGGCTCTCGGCGGCACCCGGGCCGGTCGCCGCCGGGACGAAGGCCACGATGTCGTGGCCCGGGCCGGGGTTGATCTGCTCGATCGCGGTGCGCACGCCCTCCGGCGGCGTGCCGCCCTCCAGGATCGTGCCGTCGCCCAGCTCGCCCGCGATCGCCCGGGTCTTGACGCCGGTCGCGCCCACCCACACCCGCGCCGCCGGGGCCGACGGCCAGTCCAGCTTCACCCGGGCGAGCTTCACGTAGCGCCCGTCGACGGTGACCTCCTCGCCGGCGAGCAGCGCGCGCAGGGCCGTCAGGTGCTCGCGGAGCAGGGTCAGCGGGGAGGCCGCCCGCGCGCCGACCTGACCCATCCACTCCTGGACGCCGTGCCCGACGCCGGGCATCGAGCGGTCGCCGAAGATCCGGTGCAGCGTCGCGATCTCCATCGCGGTCAGGGCGACGTTGCGGAACGGCACCGGCATGAGGCCGATGCCCACCTTGAGCCGCTCGGTGGCCCCGAGCGCCGCGGCCGCCGCGGCGATGCCGCTGTTGAGGAACGAGTCCTCCCAGAGCCACAGCTGGTCGAGGCCGGAGCGGTCGGCGACCCGGGCGACCTCGAGCAGCTTCTCGGGAGGGTTCTGAGGCAGGAAGATGGCGCCAAGATTCGTCACGCGTCCATGGTCCACGGTGCCTGTGACAATGTCCGCCCCGTCTCGAGCAGAGTCTTGAGATTCGAGAGCACGGCCGGCCAGCCGAGCGAGACCGCGTCCAGGTCGCTCTGCCCGGGCAGGTTCTCGTGGGTCACCGTGACGCGGACGATCTCGTGGTACGCCTCGATGTCGAAGGTCACGCGGGAGGGTTCGGGCTCGCCGTCCCACTCGGTGACGAGCCGCCGGGGCGGAACAGCCTCGATCACCGTGCCGGTCACGTCGGCGATGCCCGAGCCGTCGGTGCGCCGGTGTTCCCACCGCGAGCCGGGCTCCCAGTCGGAGACGTTCGCGTGGCCCCAGAACCGGGCGGTGAGGTCCGCGTCGGTGAGGGCGTGCCACACCTTCTCGGGTGTGCTCTCGATGTAGGTCGTGTACACGTAGGTCGGCCGGTCGCTCACGTCTGCCTCCGCTCGTCGCTTGACCGCGCTCAGGACGCGCAGCCGGGGCTGCTCGAACTTGTCGATCCACCGCTCCTGCACCTCGTGCAATGGCACGGGGTTGAGGTAGTGCAGCTTCTCCCGGCCGCGGCGGACGGTGCTGATCAGGTTCGCCGCCTCCAGCACGCCCAGGTGCTGGGTCGCCGACTGCCGGGTCATGGACACCTGCTCGCACAGCTCGCTGAGGGTCTGGCCGGCGCGGCGGTGCAGCAGGTCGAGCAGGTGCCGCCGGGTCGGGTCGGCGAGCGCCTTGAACACCGCGTCCACCCCGCCACGTTATGCAGGCAATTACCTGCATGTCAACGGCCGGCGTCCCCCGATGGGGTGACAGGCCGTTGACCAATGACGATGTGCATCCAAGACTCCGGGGGACTCGACGGCGGGGAGGCCGTGCCATGGAGGAACAACCTCCGTATTTGATAGACCTCGGGGACGACAGCATCACCGTCAGCTCCGACACCGACGGCTCGGTCATCGACATCGCCGTACGCGGCCCGTGGACGGACCCGACAGGCACGGCGGTCGCCACGGTCCTGCGCCAGTGCCTCGCCGAGCGGCCCGCGGGAGTGGTCGTCGACGTGACCGGGCTCGACGACGGCGACGCGGTGTCCGTACCCGTGTGGGTGCGGGCCGCGGAGGCAGCGGCCGCGACCGAGCCGGCCACCCGGTTCGTGGTGTGCGCCGCGCCCCGTTCCGCGCTGGCCACCGCACTCGACCGCGCCGGGCTCGGCGGGCACGCCGGAGCAGACCAGGCACGTTCCGCGTGCGGCGGGCAGCTCACCCACGTCGTCCGGCAGCGGCTGGAGTGCTCGCCGTTCTCCGCGAGCCTCGCGCGCAACCTCGTCGGCGGCGCCTGCCACGAGTGGCACCTGCCCGCGCTGCTGCACCCCGGCCGCGCGGTCATGTCCGAGCTGGTCAGCAACGCGGTGGAGCACGCCCGTACGGACATGGCCGTGTCCGTCTCGCGGCGCGGCGACCTGCTGCACCTCAGCGTGTGGGACCAGGATCCGACCCTGCCCCGGATCCGCGCGCTCGCGCCGGTGCGGGACGGGGAGCCGCTGGACGAGCGCGGGCAGGGGCTGCGGGTGGTGCACGCCGACTCGGTCGCGTGGGGCGCGATCCCCACGGCGGGCGGCAAGCTGGTGTGGGCGACCGTACGGGACCGGGGCGGCCGCTCGCGCAGCTGGTGACCCTTGGATAGCCTGCGCCCATGGCCATCGTCCGGGCAGCCACCGCCGCCGATGTCGACGCGATCTGTGACGTGTGCACGCGCGGCTATCGGGCGACGTATCCCGACCTGCTCACCCCGGAGTACATCGACCGGGTCGTCGCCGAGTTCTACCGGCCCGAGCGGGTCCGCACCGAGATCGGCGCGGCGCCGCCGCACTGGCTCGGTTACCAGGTGGCCGAGGAGGACGGGCGCGTGCTCGGTGCCGCGGGCGGGGGCCTCACCTCCCCCGGCACCGGCGAGCTGTTCGTCATCTACCTCGACCCGGACCACCGCCGGCGCGGGCTCGGCACGCTGCTGCTCGACCGCGTCACCGAGCAGGTCGTCGAGGCCGGCGCCACGCGGATGTGGGTGTCGGTGCTCGACGGCAACACCAAGGGCATCCCGTTCTACCGGGCGCGGGGCTTCGAGCCGGTCGAGCGCAAGCACGCCTTCGGGGCGCGCGCGGACGAGGAGGTCTACTCCTGGCGCATGGTCAAGCCGCTCAGCTGAGCGCCTCCCGCGCCTCCATCAGCGCGAAGCCGAGCAGGTTGAGGCCGCGCCACCGGCCCGGGTCCTCGACGCCCTCGTCCGTCGCGGCCATGCCGATGCCCCAGACGCGGTCCACGGGGCTGGCCTCGACGAGCACCCGCCGCCTCGTGCCGAGCAGATAGGCCCGCAGATCGGCGTGATGCTTGAACTTGGCCACGCTCGCGTCCCGCACGATCGCACGGCGCTCACGCTCCCAGACGGCCTCGTCGAAACCGCGCACCCGGCGGCCCAGCATCTTCGCCTGCCGCGGATGGCTCGCCACGAGCACGCGCCGCGCCGACTCCTCGTCGCCGAAGAGCAGCGCCTTGCGCCACATCATGTAGTGCTCGGCCGTCGTGAAGCGCACCCCCTCCGCGGTGAACGCCGACGGCCACCACTGGCTCAGACAGCCGGAGCCGATGCTGCCGTCGCGCTGCGGCCGGTGCCCCCAGAAGAAGAGGAACTTCAGCGGCTGGTCCGAAGCGGCCAGGGAAGCGACGTCCATGCGCCCAGTATCTCCCGGCGCGCGAGTGGTTTTCCCAGGCCAATGACCACAGTGGAGCCGATCGCCGAAAAATGTCAGAGGGTCCCGCTAGGTTCCTGTCCAGGATCGACGCCACGGGGGCGCCGATCCGCCGACGTCCCGCGGAGCAGGGTCTCTCCTGCTTCGCGGGCCCGGTCCACGAGCTCGGACGGCGACTCGACGGTGAAAGGCGCGCCCAGGGCGCCGAGGACCATCACGGGCCAGCCCAGGTCGTCGACGCCCATGCGCAGCCGGCAGCGCCCGGCGTCCAGCTCCTCGACGCGGCCCCACTGCCCGACGAAGGAGCGGACCCGCCCGGCGTCGGCCGCGAGGAGCACGGCGACGTCATAGCGGGAGCGCACGTCGTTCAGCCGGTCGCGCAGCCACGCCGCCGGGTCGCCGCCGGGCAGCTCGCGCGGGCGGAAACGGGCGCCGGTCGGTCGCGGGGCGGTGAGCCGGTCGACGCGGAAGCTGCGCCAGTCGCCGCGGTCGAGGTCCCAGGCGATCAGATACCAGCGGCGGCCCAGGGACACGAGCCGGTGCGGTTCGACGTGACGGGCGGCGGGATCGGCGGGCGGGCGCGGGGCGTAGTCGAAGTGGAGCCGCTCCTCGCCCCGGCACGCCAGCGCGATCGTGGTCAGCACCGCCGGGTCGAGCACCGGGCCGGCGCCGAGGAGCCCGGGCGCCGTGACCGCGCGCAGGGCGTCGACGCGGCGGCGCAGGCGGGGCGGGAGCAGCTGGATCACCTTGGCGAGGGCGCGTACGGAGGTCTCCTCGAAGCCCGCCACCCCGCCGGCCGCCGCCGACCGCAGCCCGACCGCGATGGCGACCGCCTCGTCGTCGTCGAGCAGCAGCGGCGGCACCGCCGTCCCGGCGCGCAGCTGGTAGCCGCCGGCCACCCCGCGGGCCGCGTCCACCGGATAGCCCAGCTCCCGCAGCCGGTCGACGTCGCGCCGCAGGGTGCGCGGGCTCACCTCCAGCCGCTCCGCCAGCTCGCCGCCGGGCCAGTAGCGATGCGTCTGCAGCAGCGACAGCAACCGCAGCATCCGTCCGCTCGTGTTGGACATGGCCCTACGGTCACACGAATAGCGGTCAGAAAGTGACCCCGAATAAGCTACCGGCGTGAGAATGCCGCGGGTCCTGACCCGTCTCGTCGAGGGCCTGACCCGGCCCGAGCCGCGCGTCCCCGAGCAGCGGCGGAGCAACCCCGGCGCGGTGGTGGACTGCGCTGTTTACCGGGCCGGCGACCGGCGGCCGGGGCACCTGCACTTCGCCGACGCGGCCCGGACGGCCCGGCGCCAGCGGGGTGCCTTCGTGTGGCTCGGGCTGCACGAGCCGGACGAGCGCACCATGGCCGCGGTCGCGCGGGCGTTCGGGCTGCACGAGCTGACCGCCGAGCAGGCGACCACCGGCGGCCACCGGCCCGGCGCGGAGATCACCGGGGAGGTGACCCGGCTCGTGCTGCGGACCGCGCGCTACGTCGAGCACGAGGAGCTGACCGCCGACTCGGAGGTCGTCGACACCGGTGATGTCACGGTGCTCGTCGGGGCCGACTTCGTGATCACGGTCCGGCACGGGGCGGCGGGCGCGCTCCGGGCCGTACGAGCGGAGCTGGAAGCCCGTCCGCAGCTGCTGGCGGAGGGCCCGTGGGCCGTGGCCCACGCCGTCTGCGACCGGATGGTCGACCTCTATCTGGAGGTGGCCGGCGAGGTCGAGCGTGATCTCGAGCACGTCGAGGAGACCGTCTTCGCCCCCGGGCAGCGCATGGACATCGCGCACATCTACCAGCTCAAGCGGGAGCTGGTCGAGTTCAAGCGGGCCGTGCTGCCGCTCGGCGAGCCGCTGCAGCGCCTCCTCGACCGCGGGGTGGTGCCGGTGGCCCTGCATCCGTACCTTGTGGACGTGCGGGGTCGCCTCGTGCGCGCCGTGGAGCGGGTCGCCGCCTTCGACGACCTGCTCAACTCGATCCTGCAGGCCCGGCTCGCGCAGGTGTCCGTGGATCAGAACAACGACATGCGCAAAATCGCCTCGTGGGCGGCCATCGCCGCGGCGCAGACGGGCATCGCCGGCGTCTACGGTATGAACTTCGCCACCATGCCCGAGCTGGGCTGGAAGTACGGCTACTACGCCGTGCTCGCGCTGATGGCCCTGACGGCGGTGCTGCTGCACCGGAGATTCAAGAAGGTGGGCTGGCTGTGACGATCACCGAGCCGGACGAGCGCTGGGCGGAGCTCGGCCGGCAGGAGTGCAAGGTGCTCGCGCCCTACTTCCGGGCGGTCGAGCACATCGGCAGCACCGCCGTGCCGGGGCTGCCGGCCAAGCCGGTCATCGACGTGCTGGCCGCGCACGAGGATCTGGACGACGTCAACGACGACCGGCTGGAGACCTTCGGCTACCGGCTGCAGCCCGCCACGATGCCGGACCGGCTCTGGTACAGGCGGGAGAACTACGACAGCCTGGCCTTCCACCTGCACGTCGTGACGGTCGACAGCTGGCCCGAGCGCAACGAGCGGTTCTTCCGCGACTACCTGCTGGCGCATCCCGACGCGCGCGACCGTTACGCAGCGTTGAAGATTGAGCTGATGGAGCGTTTCGGCCCCGGGGAGGCGTACACGCGGGGTAAGACCGCTTTCGTCCAGGAAATCACCGATGCCGCCCGTGCTGAGCTGGGACTTCCCTCGGTTCCGGTCTGGGAGGAATGACGCCCTCCTCCGTTCGGATCATGGGTCCAGTCCGGACGGAAGTGGCAGCTCGCTACGCTGCGTGACATTGTTGTCGGCGTGGAGACGATGGTGACCGAGGTGCCGAGCCGGTACGGGCTCGTCGCCCGCCTCCGCGGCCATCTGGACTTGTTCCTCAACGCCGGCTCGCTCATGGCGACCACCGCGCTGACGTCGCTGTTCGGCTTCGCGTACTGGTGGGTGGCCGCCCGGGCGGCGGCGCCGGAGGCCGTGGGCCAGGCGTCGGCCGCGGTGTCCGCGATGACCCTGATCGGCACGATCGGCATGTTCGGCATGGGCACGATGCTCATCTCGGACCTCGGTGCCCTGCGCACCCCCAAGTGGCAGCTGATCTCCACCTGCCTGCTCGTCGCCGGCTCGGCCGCGACCGTCGGCGGCCTGCTCTACGTCGGCCTGGCCCACTGGGCGCTGCCCGGGCTGCGCGACGCGCTCGGCAGCACGCCCGCCACCGTCCTGCTGGTCGCCGGCATCGCGCTCAACGCCATGACGCTGGTCCTCGACGAGGCACTGGTCGGCCTGCTCCAGGGCCCGCTGCAGCTGATGCGCAACGCGTGGTTCTCGGTCGTCAAGCTGGTCCTGCTCGGCGTGCTCGCGCTGCTGCCGATCACCCTCGACGGCGGCGTGCTGCTGCTCACCTGGGTGGCCGGCATGGTCGCCTCGGTCGCGGTGCTGGGCCGGGCGCTGCGCCGCCGGGGCATGATCGATTCCGTACGCCCCCGCGCCGCCCTGCTCCGCGGCCGCGGCCGGTCGACCTTCGACCACAACCTGCTCAACCTGGCGACGTACCTGCCCCGCGCGGCCCTGCCCCTGGTGGTCACCGCGGTCCTGTCCGCCGAGGCCAACGCGGCCTTCTACACGGCCTTCATGGTCACGTCGTTCCTGGCCATGGTCCCGGGCAACGTCGCGCTGACACTCTTCGCCGTGGCCAGCGGCGACAAGGCGGCACTGCGCTCGAAGGTACGCGTCGGCCTGGCGCTCTGCCTCGGCATCGGCCTGCCCGCGTCGCTCGTCGTGCTCGTCGCCGCCAGGCCGATCATGTCGCTCTTCGGCGCCGCGTACGCGGAGACGGCCGGCACGGCGCTCGCGATCCTGGCGCTGACCTACGTCCCGTTCGTCTTCCACCATTTCTTCCTGGCGATCTCCCGGGTCCAGGGCACGGTCCGCGGTGCCGGCATCTTCTCGGTCTTCGCCGGGGTCGCCGAGCTCGTCGCCGCCTGGTACGGGGGCAGCCGCGGCGACCTCACCGACCTGGTCACCTGGGTGGCGATCGTGATGGCCGCCGAGACCGTGCTGGTCGCCCCGACCGTGCTGCGCGTGGTGTTCGCCGGCACCCCTGACGAAGGAGACAACATCGTGTCGTCGACGAGCCTGACGCTGCGTGAGCGCGCGTGGCTGCCGCTGGAGTACATCCGGACCGTCGGGCCGCTGACCGGGGTGACCGCGTACCGGCTGCGCCACGCGCTGATCGGCCTGCACGCCACGGACCCGTCGCACCGGGCGGTGTCGCGCCTCGACCGCAAGAACGCGCGCTGGCTGCACATGGACGCGGCGGCCTTCGCGGCGTACGTCGAGGAGGCGGTCACCGACCTCGGGCCGGGCCCGGTCGACTTCGACGCGATGTCCCGCGAGCTGCAGGCCGAGCCGATGGGCCACCACCCGGTGCGGATCCTGGCCGGCGGCGGCTACGTCGCGATGAAGGTCGCTCACGCGTACGGCGACGCCGGTCCCGTGAACGTGCTGCTGCGCGAGCTGGTCCGCGCGGCCGGCGAGGAGCGCGCCGCGGTGGTCGAGCCCTCCGTGCGGCACCGGTGGGCGCTGCCGAAGGCGTGGTGGAAGCAGTTCGGCACCAAGCCCGGCACCTGGAAGCAGGGCCTCGTCTTCGCCCGGCCGCCGGCCGCGGAGGTCGTGCCGACCCGGGCGTGGGCCCCGAACCTGACCGTCAGGACCGCGCGCTCGGGCGACGTGCTGGGCCGCATGCGGACGTGGCGCGACCAGCACGCCCCGGGCGTCACGACCTCGGCGATCACCTTCGCGGCGTTCACGGCCGCGCTGCGGGACCTGGGGCTGGACCCCGACCTGCGGGGCGGCATCTTCCTCGCCGACGCCCGCCGCTACCTCGGCGAGGGGGTGCGGATCGACAGCAACTTCTGCATGGGCCCGTACCTGTACCCGGCGGACCTGACCGACCCGCGCGAGATCCACAAGACGCTCAAGGCGGAGCTGGCCACCGGCCGGATCCTGTCGATGATCGTGCTGCGCGAGGGCAAGATGCTCGTCGCCGGGGCGCCGGGCGAGCCCGGCCCCTACCCGACCGAGGTGGCCGTGGCCCCGCGGCCCCGCCTGACCTTCAGCAACCAGGGCCGGCACGACCTGCTCGGGGACCTGCCGTGGGCGGTCGGCCCGGGCGCCCGGATCAACCAGAGCGTGCCCACCGCGACCTGCAACGACGGCATCACGCTGACCACGTCGGAGATGAACGGGACGCTGCACCTCGAGGCCACCTTCCACGCCTCGACCTACGACCCGGCGACCATCGCGCGGGCGCTGGAGCTGGTCTGCACCGACCCGGCGGCCCTGATCCTGGCCGCCCGCTGACCGGGTCCGCGCGCGGCCGGCCGCCCCCCTGCCGGTCGCGCGCGGGCCTTCCCTACAGGACGAGCGTCTTGTTCTTCAGCACGGTGAGAGCGATCTCGAACCTCTTGGACTTCTCGACCGGGTTGTCGCCGCAGGTGTTGTACGAGATCTCCGCCGTCAGCGGCACCTCGGCCGTCCTGTTGTAGTCCGCCGTCACCCGGAACGCCGTGCGCTGCGGCTTGTCCTTGGGGCCGAGCGTGCTCGCGGTGGCGAACGACGAGTAGGTCTCGGTGTTGGCGGGGTAGCCGACCTCGACCTTCCGCCCGCTCAGCCACACCTTGGCGTCGCAGACCGGCTTCTCGGTGTCCCACCAGACGTCGACCCAGGTCGCCACGTGCGCCTTGACCGGCTTGACGTAGTCGAGGAACGGGTGCGGGCCCACCTTCGCCGCCGCCGCTGCCGGGGCGGCCGTCGCCACGGTCGCGATCGCTGCCGCCACCACCGTCGCCAGAGTCTTGCGCATGCCGTTTCCCTCCGCTTCGCCGGATCGGCCCCCGTGCGCGACCCGGTCAAGCAGAGATTAATACAGCTTTTGGTACATTATGTGCAGTCCGACGAGGCCGTGCGACGCCGAGGCGAAGGCCTCCGGGATCGTGGTCATCACCTCGAAACCCAGGGACTTCCACAGCCGCACGGCCACCGTGTTGGTCTCGACGACGGCGTTGAACTGGATGCCGTGATAGCCCTCGGCGCGCGCCCAGGCGATCAGGTGCTCGCCCAGCGCCCGCCCGGCCCCGCGGCCCTGCGCCGCCGGGTCGACCATGAAGCTGCCCGTCGCGATGTGCGCGCCGGGGCCCGGCTTGTTGGGGCCCATCTTGGCGGAGCCGAGGATCGTGTCCCCGTCCACGGCGACCACGGTCCGCGCGGGCGGCTCCTCCATCCAGATCGACCGGGCCAGCTCGCTGCTCGCGCCGAGCGGATAGACGTACGTCTCCCGAGCCTCCACGATCGCCGACCAGAACGGGAAGATGGCGGGCCAGTCGTCTGCGGTGGCTTCCCTGATGTCCATGCCCGCGACTCTAACCAGCCGCTTGCGCCTTGACGAACATGTTCGTTACGATCGTGTTCGTGAGCCCCCGCCGCGAGCCCGTCAGCCGCCGCACCCGCCCCACGAAGGCCCCGCTCAG
>NZ_JAUQWH010000206.1 GCF_030757795.1 Actinoplanes oryzae | reverse complement strand
GACCGGGCCCGGGAGCAGTCCCAGCGCGAGACGCACGCCCGCCGCCAGTGGCAGGCGCTGCAGCAGGTGACCGCCCGCCTCTCCGGCGCCGCCACCGTCGCCGAGGTCAACGAGGTGCTGACCCGCGACGGTCCCGCCGCCCTGGCGCCCGCGGAGCCGGCCCTCGGGGACGCCGCCGCCCGCACCCTGGCGGCCCTGGGCGGCCAGGCACTGCAGCGGGCGGAGCTGTTCGAGAACGAGCGGCGGGCGGCGCATCAGCTGCAGCGGGCCCTGCTGCCGGCCATCATGGCGGACCTGCCGGGCGTGTCCGCCGCGGCCCGCTATCTCCCGGCCACCCGGGGACAGGACGTCGGCGGCGACTGGTACGACGTCTTCGCCCTGCCCGCCGGCCGGGTCGGCATCGTCGTGGGCGACGTCATCGGCCACGGGCTCACCGCCGCGGTCGCGATGGGCCGGCTGCAGCAGTACGTCCGGTGGATCGCGCGCAAGGGCGCCGGGCCCGCCGACATCCTCGGCGAGCTCGACGAGCTGTGCCCGTCGATCCCCGGCGCCGGCTACGTGACCGTGGGCTACGCCGAGTACGACCCGGCGGCCGGCCTGCTGTGCCACGCCCGCGCCGGGCACCCGCCGCCGCTGCTGGTCACCGGCGGCGAGGCCGCCTACCTGTGGGACGCGCTGTCGGAGCCGCTGCCGCGGGCGGCCGGCCGCCGCCCGCAGGCCCAGATTGTCGTCGCGCCCGGCACGATGCTGGTGTGGTACTCCGACGGCCTCGTCGAGCGGCGCACCGAGACCCTGGACGCCGGGCTGGAGCGGCTCCGGGCGGCGGCGGGCACGATCGCCGGCCGGCGGCCCGGGCACTGGTGCGACTGCCTGCTGGAGACGATGACGAGCGGCCGGCCGACCGGGGACGACAGCGTCGTGACGTGCGTGCGGCTCGGTCCCGCCCGCTACATCGGCGCGGAGGCCGGCGTGCCGATGCAGGCCGTGCCGACGCGGCGGAAGCCGAGCCGGGAGTAGAGGCGCGCCACGTCCTCGTCGCCGGCCGAGAGAAAGACCACATCGTCGCCCTCGTCCAGGGCCTTGCGCGCGAGGGCGGCGGTCAGCTGGGAGGCGTACCCCCGGTTGCGGGCCGCGGGCAGGGTCGCCACGCCGACCACCTCGGCCACCCCGCCGTGGCGCTGGATCGAGCCGACCGCGAGCACCCCGGCCCCGGGGGCGTCGGCGACGGCGCTGAAGACCTTGCCGGCGCGGTGGGCGCGTACCTGGTCGGCGAGGGCCCCGGGGTCCGGTGGCGGGACCGCGTCGCGCTGGGCCGGGCCGGCGGGTTCGATCGTGAGGGCGCCCGCGGTCGCCGTGCTGGGGGCCGAGGCGGGGGTGGCGAAGCCGAGGCCGGCCACGGCGCGCCCGGCGGCGAGCTCGGCGGGGAAGCCCGGCGCGGCGGGGTCGAGGAGGCGGACGACGGCCCCGGGTACGGGCAGATCGGGCACCAGCGCGGCGCGTTCCAGCACCATGAGCGGGGCGAGCAGCACGTCGAGCCCCGCGGACCGGGCCACCGCGAGCAGGTCCGGGGTCGTCTCGTGGACCCATTCGAACGCCTCGGGGACGCCCAGTTCACGCTGCCGTGCCCGGACCGCAGTAATATCGGCGGCGGAAAGGGTGTCACCGCCGAGGCCCTGCCGCAACGAGAGCCGGGGCCGGGCGTAGAAGGGCCACCCCGCGCCCTCGCGGACGAAGAGCACGAAGTCCCCGATGTCCTCCGCCACCGCGGCGTCTCGGGGCACGGCGTCGTAGAAACGTTCCAGCCGGGCAAAGATGTCGGTATCCTCTAGCGCCACCGCGCGAGACTAACCGACTCGCCCCGCCGAAGTGTGATCCATCCGCACCTGGCGGACCCGCCCGGCGACTAACGTAGTATCGAGAGACTTTGCAGGGCCGACGTCGTCCCGACCTCAGCAGGAAATAAACGTGACGATCGGAGGCCCGGTGGCATTTCCGCACCCGCTGAACACGACCGCGGCGGAAAACAGGAACCTTCGGCCGACCCCGCAAGGGCTCTACGACCCGGCCAACGAACGCGACGCCTGTGGCGTCGCGTTCGTGGCTGACCTCCATGGCCGGCGGTCGCACGACGTCGTCGCCAAGGGCCTGTCCGCGCTGATCCGGCTGGACCACCGTGGCGCGCGCGGCGCCGAGTACAACACGGGCGACGGCGCCGGCATCATGATCCAGGTGCCGGACGCGTTCCTGCGTGCGGTCGTCGACTTCGAGCTGCCGGCGCCCGGCTCCTACGCCACCGGCCACGTGTTCCTGCCGACCGACGAGGCCGACGCCGCGCGGGCGATCGCCGTGTTCGAGAAGTACGCGCTCGTCGAGGGCGCCGACATCCTCGGCTGGCGCGACGTGCCGGTGGACCCGTCCGGGCTGGGCGCCACGGCCGAGGCGGCGCGCCCGGCCATCAAGCAGGTCTTCATCGCCGCGTCCCGGCTGACCGGGGCCCGGGAGCAGCTGAGCGGCCAGGAGCTCGACGTCGTCGCGTTCTGCATCCGCAAGCAGGCCGAGCGGGAGACGCAGCAGCGCGGCATCGCGGCGTACTTCCCGTCGCTGTCGTCGCGCACGATGACCTTCAAGGGCATGCTCACCCCGGACCAGCTGCCGGAGTTCTTCCCCGACCTGACCGACGAGCGGATCGACAGCGCCATCGCGCTCGTGCACTCGCGCTTCTCGACGAACACGTTCCCGTCGTGGCCGCTCGCCCACCCGTACCGGTTCATCGCGCACAACGGCGAGATCAACACCATCCGCGGCAACAAGAACTGGATGGCCGCCCGCGAGGCGCTGCTGGCGTCGCCGAACCTGCCGGGCAGCATCAAGCGGCTCTTCCCGATCTGCACGCCCGAGGCGTCGGACTCGGCGAACTTCGACGCCGTGCTGGAGCTGCTGCACCTGTCCGGCCGCAGCCTGCCGCACGCCGTGCTGATGATGATCCCGGAGGCGTGGGAGAACGACCCGGCCATGGACCCGGCCCGCCGCGCGTTCTACCGCTTCCACGCGAGCCTGATGGAGCCGTGGGACGGCCCGGCGAGCGTGGCGTTCACCGACGGCACGATCATCGGCGCGGTGCTCGACCGCAACGGCCTGCGCCCGGGCCGCTGGTGGCACACCAGCGACGGCCTGGTCGTGCTGGGCTCCGAGGCGGGCGTGCTCGACCTCGACCCCGCGACCGTGGTGGCCAAGGGCCGCCTGCAGCCGGGCCGCATGTTCCTGGTCGACACCGAGGCCGGCCGGATCGTGCACGACGACGAGATCAAGGCCGAGCTGGCCGCCGCCGAGCCGTACGACGAGTGGCTGCACGCGGGGCTGCTGGAGCTCGACGACCTGCCGCCGCGCGAGCACGTCATCTACACGCACGACTCGGTGCTGCGCCGCCAGCAGGTCTTCGGCTACTCCGAGGAGGAGCTGAAGATCCTGGTCGCGCCGATGGCCCGGACCGGTGCCGAGCCGCTGGGGTCGATGGGCACGGACACGCCGATCTCGCCCCTGTCGACCCGGCCGCGGCTGCTGTTCGACTACTTCCACCAGCTTTTCGCGCAGGTGACCAACCCGCCGCTGGACGCCATCCGCGAGGAGCTGGTGACCAGCCTGTCGACGACCATCGGGCCCGAGGGCAACCTGCTCGACCCGGGCCCGGCGAGCTGCCGGCAGATCGTGCTGCCCTACCCGATCCTCGACAACGACGAGCTGGCCAAGCTGCTCTCCATCGACGAGGACGGCGACCTGCCGGGCTTCAAGGCGGTCCGGGTGTCGGGGCTCTACCCGCTGCGCGACGGCGCCGAGGGGATCAAGGCCCGGCTGACCCAGATCTGCCGGCACGTCTCGGAGGCGATCGAGGACGGCGTCCGCATCCTGGTGCTGTCCGACCGCGACTCCAACGCCGATCTCGCGCCGATCCCGTCGCTGCTGCTGACCGCCGCGGTGCACCAGCATCTCGTCCGCGAGCAGACCCGCACCCAGGTCGCGCTGGTCGTCGAGAGCGGGGACTGCCGGGAGGTGCACCACGCGGCCGTGCTCATCGGCTACGGCGCCGCGGCGGTCAACCCGTACCTGGCGTTCGAGAGCGTCGACGACCTCATCGCGACGGGCATCCTGGCGGGCGTCGAGTCGAAGAAGGCGGTCCGCAACTACGTCAAGGCGCTCGGCAAGGGCGTCCTGAAGATCATGTCCAAGATGGGCATCTCGACCGTGTCGTCGTACTGCGGCGCGCAGGTGTTCGAGGCCGTCGGCCTGGACAACCAGCTGCTGCAGCGCTACTTCGCGGGCACGTCCGGGCGCATCGGCGGCTCCGGGCTGGCCGAGATCCACGCGGAGGTCGCGGCGCGGCACGCCAAGGCGTACCCGTCGAACCCGGCCGAGCGCAGCCACCGCCGCCTCGAGGTCGGCGGCGAGTACCAGTGGCGCCGCGAGGGCGAGATCCACCTCTTCAACCCCGAGACGGTCTTCCTGCTGCAGCACGCGACGCGCAGCAAGCAGTACGACGTCTTCAAGCAGTACACGTCCAAGGTGGACGGGCTCGCGGCGGAGGCGGGTCACCTGCGCGGCCTCTTCACGCTCAAGCCGGACCGGCCGCCCGTACCCCTGGACGAGGTCGAGCCCGCGTCGGAGATCGTGAAGCGCTTCGCGACCGGCGCGATGTCCTACGGCTCGATCTCCGCCGAGTCGCACGAGACCCTCGCGATCGCGATGAACAACCTCGGCGGCAAGTCGAACACCGGCGAGGGCGGCGAGGACGTCGAGCGGCTCTACGACCCGGCGCGCCGGTCCAGCGTCAAGCAGATCGCGTCCGGCCGCTTCGGGGTCACGAGCGAATACCTCGTGAACGCCGACGACCTGCAGATCAAGATGGCGCAGGGCGCGAAGCCGGGCGAGGGCGGGCAGCTGCCGGGCAACAAGGTGTGGCCGTGGATCGCCAAGACGCGCCACGCCACCCCGGGCGTCGGGCTGATCTCGCCGCCGCCGCACCACGACATCTACTCCATCGAGGACCTGGCCCAGCTGGTCCACGACCTCAAGAGCGTCAACCCGCAGTCGCGCGTGCACGTCAAGCTGGTCTCCGAGATCGGCGTGGGCACGGTCGCGGCGGGCGTGGCGAAGCTCAAGGCCGACGTGATCCTGATCTCGGGACACGACGGGGGTACGGGCGCCTCGCCGCTCAACTCGCTCAAGCACGCGGGCACGCCGTGGGAGCTGGGGCTGGCGGAGGCCCAGCAGACGCTGCTGCTGAACAAGCTGCGCGACCGGGTGACCGTACAAGTGGACGGGCAGTTGAAGACGGGGCGTGACGTCCTGATCGCCGCTCTGCTCGGTGCCGAGGAGTTCGGCTTCGCGACCGCGCCGCTGATCGTGTCGGGCTGCATCATGATGCGCGTCTGTCACCTGGACACCTGTCCCGTGGGCATCGCCACGCAGAACCCGGTGCTGCGCGAGCGCTACAGCGGCAAGCCCGAGTTCGTGGAGAACTTCTTCATGTTCATCGCCGAGGAGGTCCGCGGCTACCTGGCCGAGCTGGGCTTCCGCAGCATCGACGAGGCGATCGGGCACGCCGAGGTGCTCGACGTGGCGCCGGCGCTGCACCACTGGAAGGCCAAGGGCCTCGACCTGGGCCCGGTGCTGTTCGTGCCGGAGCTGGCGGAGGGCGCGTCCCGCCGCGGCGTCGTCGCCCAGGACCACGGCCTCGACAAGTCGCTGGACAACGAGCTCATCGCGCTCGCCCAGCCGGCCCTCACCGACGGCACCGAGGTCCGCGCCGAGGTCGTCGTGCGCAACGACCACCGCAGCGTCGGCGCGATGCTCGGCGGCGAGGTCACCCGCCGCTACGGCGGCAACGGCCTGCCCGACGACACGATCGCCTTCACCCTGCGGGGCACCGGCGGCCAGTCGTTCGGCGCGTTCCTGCCGCGCGGTGTGACCCTGCGGCTGATCGGCGACACGAACGACTACGTCGCCAAGGGCCTGTCCGGCGGCCGCATCGCGATCCGCCCCGACGAGCGCGCGCCGTTCGTCGCGGAGGAGAACACCATCGCCGGCAACACCATCCTGTACGGGGCCACGGGCGGCGAGCTGTTCCTGCGCGGCCGCGCCGGGGAGCGCTTCGCGGTGCGCAACTCGGGGGCCGCGGCCGTGGTCGAGGGCATCGGTGACCACGGCTGCGAGTACATGACCGGGGGGACCGTGGTGGTGCTCGGCTCGATCGGCCGCAACTTCGCGGCCGGCATGAGCGGGGGCACAGCCTTCCTGCTGGATCTCTCTTCTTCGCGGGTCAACCCGGAACTGGTGGATCTCGCGCCGCTGACGGCCGACGAGGCCTTGACGGTGGAAGCTCTTGTGAGGCGGCATTTGTCCGAAACCGGCTCCGCGGTGGCGGCAGCGCTGCTGGAGGACTGGCCGGCCGCCGTGTCGCGCTTCACGGCTGTCGTGCCGCGCGACTACAAGCGAGTCATGGAACTGATCAAGACCGCCGAGGCTGCCGGTCGCAACGTCGACGAGGCTGTCATGGGGGTTGTCCGTGCCTGACCCGAACGGTTTCCTGCGCTACGAGCGTCAGCTGCCCAAGCGCCGGCCCGTGCCGGTGCGCATCCGGGACTGGCGCGAGGTCTACCCGCCCGCGGGCGAGGAGCTCATCCGCGAGCAGGCGACACGCTGCATGGACTGCGGCATCCCGTTCTGCCACGAGGGCTGCCCGCTCGGCAACCGCATCCCGGACTGGAACGACCTGGTCCGTACGGGCACCTGGGCGGCCGCCGCGGAGAGCCTGCACGCGACGAACAACTTCCCGGAGTTCACCGGGCGGCTGTGCCCCGCGCCGTGCGAGGCAGCCTGCGTCCTCGGCATCGCCGACGACCCGGTCACCATCAAGCAGGTCGAGGTGGAGATCGCCAACCACGCCTTCGACCACGGGTACGTCCAGCCGCAGATCGCCACGTCCCGGTCCGGCAAGTCGGTCGCCGTCGTCGGCTCGGGCCCGGCCGGGCTCGCCGCCGCCCAGCAGCTGGCGCGCGCCGGGCACGACGTGACGGTCTTCGAGCGCGACGACCGGATCGGCGGCCTGCTGCGCTACGGCATCCCCGACTTCAAGCTGGAGAAGGAGCGCATCGACGACCGCCTCGCCCAGATGGAGGCCGAAGGCGTCGTCTTCCGCACCGGCGTGAACGTCGGCGTCGACATCACCGCCTCGGAACTGCGCGCGCAGTTCGACGCGGTGCTGCTGGCGTGCGGCGCGCTCGCCGGGCGGGACGCTGCCGAGACGCCGGGCCGGGCGCTGAACGGCGTACACCTGGCGATGGAGCACCTCGTGCCCGCCAACCGGGTCGTCGCCCAGCTGGAACCGTTCGCCTCCATCGACGCGGCCGGCAAGGACGTCGTCATCATCGGCGGCGGCGACACCGGCGCCGACTGCCTCGGCGTCGCCCACCGCCAGGGTGCCAAGAACGTCATCCAGCTCGACCAGTACCCGCTGCCCCCGGAGACCCGCGCCGCGGCCCTGCACCCGTGGCCGACCTGGCCGGTCATCCTCCGCAACTACCCGGCCCACGAGGAGGGCGGCGACCGCGTCTTCGGCGTCGCCGTCCAGGAGTTCGTCGACGACGGCGACGGCAACGTGGCGGCCGTCCGCATCGCCGACGTGGTGGTCGAGCGCATCGACGGCGTCCGCACGGTCACCGTCACCGAGGGCTCCCAGCGCGACCTGCCGGCCCAGCTGGTTCTGCTCGCCATCGGCTTCGAGGGCACCGAGGACCAGCCCTTCCTGGCCGAACTCGGCGTCACCCGCAACAAGCGCGGCGCGGTCGACACCGACCCAGGCTGGCAGGCCGCCCCGGGCGTCTTCATCGCCGGCGACATGCACAAGGGCGCGTCGCTGATCGTGTGGGCGATCGCGGAGGGCCGCTCGGCCGCCTCGGCGATCCACCAGTACCTGGGCGGTGCCGGTGAGCTGCCGGCCCCCGTACGCCCGTCGTCGCAGCCCCTCGCCGCGACCCGCTAGAACGCTGCGCCCCAGGGCCCGGCGGGGTTTCCCCGCCGGGCCTTTCTTGCGCGCCGAGGCGGCGTACCCCCGGGTCGTTGCCCTGGCCGGACCCCTGATCGGCGCGCACCTGATCGCGGGCCGTCGGCTACCTGCGCCGCGACCGCAGAGTCGCCTCGCTCGCCACGGAAAGCGGCTGAGGCAGCTGGTCGTCCGCGAACCAGCCGACGGCCGTGCACTTGCCGGGCTCCCGAATCTCCGGCGTCCCGCTCCGCCACCGCGCGAGAAACGACACCGACACCCAGTGCTGCCCCTCGACCATGTGATCATCCACGCCGAGCAGCCCCTCGACCGCGACCTCCATGCCGTACTCCTCCCGCATCTCCCGGCGCACGGCGTCCTCGAGCGTCTCTCCGAACTCGACGGTCCCGCCCGGAAACTCCCAGCAGCCCCTCTCGTTCCGGGCCAGGGGTCCCCGCCGCGCCAGAAAGACCTCCTGCCGGTCGTTGACCACGTAGGCGCCCACCCCCACGCCGACGTGATCGCGCCCGGGCTCGCTCACCCGATCGCCGGAATCACGACCAGGCCGGCGGCGAGCCACATGAACGCCATCGACCCCACGATGAACCCCACGATCCACGTCTCGTACCACCGCCAGAAGTTCCGCGGATCCGGCGGCCGCCGGAAGTCCTTGTCGACCGCCCGGGTCGTCACCTCACACTCCTCCCGCCGATAGTCCAGCCACGTGAAAATCCCAATGACAATGAGCAGCGCGGTGAAAAGCGCGATGACGCTGACCAGCAGCAGCAGCGCCACCACCCCGATCCGCGCGAGCCCGGGCCGGATGCCCCAGTCCTCGTACCGCACGAAAAGCGTGAGCGCCGCCCCGACCAGCACCGTCGCCAGCGTCTGATAGATCGCGAGGAAGCGATAGACGTTCTCGTTGACGGTGTGCAGCTGCTGCAGAATGTACTTGTACCGCTCCACCTCAAAAGCGGTCACCTTGTCCACCGGCGCCGGGCTAGTCACGCGAGACCCACCATCCGTTCTCATCTGCTTCGAGGTATGCCTCCGGCGGTGGTTCGGGAATGTCCGTTCGCGCGTCCCTCACCTGCTTGAGCGCCGCGTTCACCCCCTCGACCCCGACGGAGGCCGGGTTCGCCGAGGTCAGCTGCCGAAACGGGATCGGGAAGTCCCGAGCCAGCGGCGCGGCATGGTCGGAGATCCAGGTGACCAGTGGGTGAGCGGCGTTGAAATACCCGTGCACCATCGCGACCGTTGCGGGCGCCCGGAAAGGAACGGCGTACAGGGGACGAAGAAGCTCCGAGATCTGCATCGCAGACCAGGCTCCCTGCCTGGTCGTCAGATAGGCATTGCCGGGACCCGGGACAAGTTCCAACGGGACGAACAAGTGCAGCAGTGCGGCTTCCAGTTCGGTAAAGAAGGACCATTCGTTCCGGCCCCAAGGCGCCCGGAATGGGCGGTGTATTACTATTTCCTTACCGCGCGCGGCCGCCGCCAGCAGCGCGTTGACGCTGGTCCGGCCCCGGGACGTGGAGATGACGTCCTCGTCGTTCCACGAACCACCGGCGACGAGCGGGTCTGTGCGTACCGTCGCGATGGTGCATGGTTCCCCCGGTTCCTTCCCGATCAGGTCCAGTTCTTCCAGCATCTCCACGGCGGCGGCTGGAGCGGACGAGACGCGCAGGGCCAGGCGAACGGCGAGATGAATCGCGGAGTGGAGCGGGAAGGAAACGGCCCGCACCGCCCCGCGGGACACATTCAGGTCGGGACGGAGCGCACCGCCGAGTGTCAACACGCCCATCAAGACAGCATCGCTGAAAGTGACTGAGCCGAACAAGGGCCCGTGCGCTTCGCCAGCCGGTAGGACTATGCCGTGGTGCGACCACCGGGTCCGGCCTTCCCGCTCTCTGAACGCAGCTAGGTGCGGAATTCCCAGCTCTTCATAGGTGGCGCTGAAGCTCGCGCGACTCTGGACGCGCAAGGCGGCGAGCGCGGCACGGAAGCTGACCGGAGAATCGAGCAGTGCCCGGACGTGGGAGGACTCGGTGTCACGTCGGAGAACCGGCACCGGAGACTCGGCATACCTGTTCAATGCCTCCAGCGCTTCCGCCATTCTGGCGGAACGAAGAGGCCGTACGACATCGATTTCTATGGACGGTGCGAAGGTGGGTGAGTACAGGTCAATGTGGCAGCGAGTCGACGCGACGGCGTCGCTGAGTGGCGTGGCCACGCCATCGGGCTGCTCCGGCCAACCCGACAGGAGGTCCTCCGCATTCCCACCCTCCGGGGGAGCCGCCATGGCAAGGAGCGCGGTCAGCTTCCCACCGACGCCGGTGACCGTCGATGTCCGGTCGAGATCCAAGGGGACAGAGACGACATCCAGGTGGCCGAGATACGGGAAGCCGTTGGTGTCCGCCTTGCGGTCCGCGGTGTCGATCCGGGTCACGATCGGCTCGGCGCGCCAGGCCGCGCGGAGTTCTTCGTCGGCGTGTCGGCCGACCCGTTCTCCGTTGACGGTGACGCTGATCGGCGGGGCGAGGACAAAGGTGTCGACCTTGGCGGCGATCTCGCCGGCGCGGATGCCGGTGCGGTGCGGGTCGATGCGGACGGCGATGCTCGTTCCCGCCCGGCGGCGGAAGCCGCGCTCGCCCCGGGGGCCTGCGGGCATGTCGTCCACCCCCTGCCCCTTCCGGCGCAGCACGAAAAAGTCCCGGTCCCGCCTCACCGACAAGCGCAGAGGCTCGGCGGTCTCGGGTTCGTCACCGCCCCGCAGCAGATGCCGGGTCGACACCTCGACGCGGTCACCGGCGAGGAAGCACGACAGCACCCCGATGCCGAACCGGCTGATCGGCACGAACCGTTTCTGCTGGTCCTTCCGGACGAGCTGGGCCTCGAACTCCGCCGAGGTGTAGTAGGACCGGCCGACCCGCAGAAAGTAGTCGCGCAGCAGACGCTCGTCCATCCCCATGCCGTTGTCGTCGATGCGGACCCAGCTGAACCCCTCGGCGTCCTCCCAGCACGTCACGTCGACCCGGGGGTCCGGGAAAGCGCCGTGGATCCGCTCCCGGGCCAGCACGGTGTCGATGGCGTTCTGCAGCATCTCCCGCAAGAACGCGTATCTGTCCTCGTACAGCTCCTCGCCGGTGAACATCTCGAGCACCGACGAGCGATCGAGTTCGAACCGGAAGCCGCCGTACGTGTAGCCCTTGCTCTCGATCTGCCGGGTGTCGATCTCTCCTGGGAGGGGAAGCCGTCGCAGCTCCTCGCGACATTGATCCCGGGCAGGCCGGCAGAGCTGCAGCTCCGTGCGCACGTCTTGCAGCGACGACCGGATCGCGTGCTCGACCGACGGGTCGCGGGGATTGGCGGCGTACCCCAACTGATAGATCTCCGGCCAGTCGGCGGCCTTCCTGCTGGGGAAGAGGAAGCCCCGGCTGTGCATCTGCTTCTGCCAGTGCTCCGCGCTTTCCGCCGCTGCTGCGCTGCCCGGCGTGGCCAGCCCGAGGTAGTCGTGGATGATCCGGGGTGCGCGGCTGCGCCCGAAGTCCATGATGTCGGCCAGCCGCAGGAGCATCGCGCAGAACCGGAGATCCGCGGTGCCCAGGAACTCCCCGAAATCCGACGTGAGCAGCGTCGCGGCGGGTTCGTTGTGGCTGCGGCAGAGCCGGTGCAGCGTGTCGACCAGTGACATGCCCTCCCAGTCGAGGAGGCCGGGCCGGGCGAGGTCCAGCCGGTCGAGATGAACGCGGACCCGCTCGGCGTGCCGCTCCCGGCAGTACTTCTCGAGCACCGCCGTGGTCGGCGCGCCGGCATTCCGATGGACAGCCAGGAAGGCGTCCGGGTCCCGCTTCAGGAAACGCTCGAACTCTTCCTCGTGCGGGATTGCCTCCCGGTCCTCGTCCGAGTAGACCATCCCGATGTCGTGGAAGTACGCCGACAGGATGAGCAGTGCCGCCTCCAGCGGATTCACGTGCTCGATCCGGGGGCTCGCCAGTTTGTTCATCAGGTCGACGACGTTGAGCGCGTGCCGCTCGTCGTGCAGCGTGTACGCGGGAAAGGTGTCGCGCACCGTCGTGAGCAGCGCGGCCGCCTCCTCCGTCGCTTTCCGGACGCTCGCGTGGCCCTCGGAGGATTCCGCCAGGACGTCGCCGAGAAGACCCCATTCGGACACGTGATGACCTCCGGCCCCAGACCCGCTGTCGTACGGACATCGCGGAATGTATCGCCGGTGAACGCGGACCGCGATCGGTGCAACGGTCGGGAATGTGACCGGGGTGGCAGGTGGCCCACTCGGCTCCGGCGGCACAGGGATCACCGATAAGCTGAGGTCGGATCGCGGACGTCGAAGCCCGCGCTGCACAACCACCCCGATCGGGGGTCGGCCGGCGGGCCGATCCGGAAGAGAGACTAGCCTGATGGCTGTGACACGCCGCGCAAAGATCGTCTGCACGATGGGCCCCGCCACCTCCTCCCCCGAGCGGATGCTCGGCCTGGTCGAGGCCGGGATGGACGTGGCCCGCATGAACTTCAGCCACGGCAGCCACGAGGACCACCAGAAGGTGTACGAGACGGTGCGCGCCGCTGCTCAGCAGACCGGCCGGGCCGTGGCGGTCCTCGCCGACCTGCAGGGGCCGAAGATCCGTCTCGGGAAGTTCGCCGACGGGCCGCACCAGTGGGACAACGGCGACGTGGTGACGATCACCAGTGACGAGATCCTGGGTACGAAGGAGCGCGTCTCCTGCACGTACAAGAAGCTGCCGCACGAGGTCAAGGTCGGTGACCGGCTGCTGATCGACGACGGCAAGGTCGCCGTCGAGGTGTCGTCGGTCGAGGGTAATGACATCCGGTGCCTGGTGACCGAGGGCGGGCCGGTCTCCAACAACAAGGGTGTCTCGCTGCCCAACGTGGCCGTCAGCGTGCCCGCGATGAGCGAGAAGGACGAGGAGGACCTGCGGTTCGCCCTCG
Source organism: Actinoplanes oryzae (assembly GCF_030757795.1). GTDB lineage: Bacteria > Actinomycetota > Actinomycetes > Mycobacteriales > Micromonosporaceae > Actinoplanes. The sequence goes on along the minus strand of NZ_JAUQWH010000206.1, from coordinate 1,068 downwards.
GCCTCGGTGTCGACCTGGTGGCGCTCTCGTTCGTGCGGTCGCCCGACGACATCAAGCTCGTGCACCAGATCATGGCCGAAGAGGGCCGGACCGTCCCCGTCATCGCCAAGGTGGAGAAGCCGGAGGCCGTCGAGCACCTCGAGGCCATCGTGCTCGCCTTCGACGGGGTCATGGTCGCCCGGGGCGACCTCGGCGTCGAGATGCCGCTCGACCAGGTGCCGCTGGTGCAGAAGCGGGCCGTGCAGCTCTGTCGCGAGAACGCCAAGCCGGTGATCGTCGCCACGCAGATGCTCGACTCCATGATCGAGAACTCGCGGCCCACCCGCGCCGAGGCCTCCGACGTCGCGAACGCCGTGCTCGACGGCACCGACGCGGTCATGCTGTCCGGCGAGACGTCGGTCGGCAAGTACCCGGTGCTCACCGTCAGCACCATGGCGAAGATCGTCACCACGACCGAGGCCGGCCCGTTCGACGTGCCGGACCTGGAGCACGACCCCCGTACGCACAGCGGCGCGCTGACCATCGCCGCCGTGCGGATCGCGCGCAACATCGGTGCGAAGGCGCTGGTGGCGTTCTCGCAGACCGGCGACACCGTACGCCGCCTCAGCCGCCTGCACTGCGAGCTGCCCCTGTTCGCGTTCACGCCGGTGGCCGAGGTGCGTGACCAGCTGGCGCTGTCGTGGGGTGTCGAGACGTTCCTCACCGACTTCGTCCAGCACACCGACGACATGTTCCGCCAGGTCGACCAGCGGATGCTGGGCCTGGGCCTCGCCAAGCCCGGCGACTACGTCGTCGTCGTGGCCGGCAGCCCGCCCAACGCCCCCGGCTCCACCAACACCCTGCGTGTGCACCGGCTCGGCGACCTCGTCGACCCGGCGACCGTCGCTCCGAGCACGGTGTGACTCCACTGACCGGACAGGCCGCCGTCGACCAGCTGCTCGAGGTCCTCGATCTCAAGCAGCTGGCCGACGACCGGTTCCAGGGCATCAGCCCCCAGGTCGGCGCCCAGCGCGTCTTCGGCGGGCAGGTCGCCGGCCAGGCCCTGGTCGCGGCCGGCCGCACCGTCGA
>NZ_JAUQWH010000205.1 GCF_030757795.1 Actinoplanes oryzae | reverse complement strand
GCGAGAGCGGCGCTGTCCCCGGGCGGGAAGAGCGCGGTGACCAGATGGGGCAGCGCGGCCGCATCGGCGCCGACCACGGGACGCCCGCTGGCCATGGCCTCGAGGGTGACGAGGCTCTGCAGCTCCGCGGTGCCCGCGTTGACGAAGACGGTCGCCTCGGCGTAGACGGCCGGCAGGTCGGCGTCGGGCACGAAACCGGGGAACGACACGTGTTCCGCCACGCCGAGGCGGGCAGCCAGCCGGGCCGGCGAACGCTGTTCCGTACCGGTTCCCGCGAGTACCAGACGGGCGTCCAGCCGCTCGCGGACCACGGCGAAGGCCCGGAGGACCACGTCCAGGTCGGGTGGTGGCCGCGAGCGAGGCCCTGCTGTCGCCGCGCGTCACCCGCCGCCTGATCGAGAACTTCCTCGACTCCCAGCCGGCCCCGCCGCCCGCGAGCGCCGCGCTGAACGCCCTCACCGACCGCGAGCGGGAAGAGTTGCGGCACATGGCGATGGGGCTGAGCAACGCCGAGATAGCCAAGACGCTCTACGTCGCCGAGCAGACCGTCAAGACACACGTCAGTCGGGTGCTGCACAAGCTCGGCCTGCGCGATCGGGTGCACGCCGTGGTCTTCGGCTACGAGAACGGGCTCGTGGTTCCGGGCCGCGGCTGACGGTACGGTGACCAGATGCCCGACACCCGGTTGACGCGCGCCCGGCAGCTGGTCTCCGAGCAGGGCTGGGCGGCGTTGCTCGTGACGCCGGGCTCGGACCTAGTCCACCTCACCGGATACGAGGCCATGCCGTTGGAACGCCTCACCTGTCTCGTCCTGCCCGCCCGGGGCGAGCCGACGCTGATCGTGCCGCGCCTGGAGCGTCCCGCGGCGGAGGAGGCGCCGGTGCGGCTGGTCGACTATCCCGACGGCGTGGACTTCATCCGGGTGCTTGCCGACACCCTGGCCGTCCGCACGGGGACGGTCGGCGTGGTGGACGCGATGCCGGCGGCGCATCTGGTGCCCGCGCAGCGGTTGCTGCCCGAGGTCCGCTGGGAGGTGGCCGGGCGGGCGCTGGCCCCGCTGCGAGCGGTCAAGACGGCCGCCGAGATCGCCGAACTGACATCCGCGGGAAGCGCCATCGATCACGTGCACCGGCGGATGCACCAGTGGCTGCGGCCGGGGCGGTCCGAGGCCGAGGTCGCCGCGGACATCGCCGTGGCCGTCCGCGACGCCGGGCACGCCCGCACGGACTTCGTGATCGTCGCCTCCGGCCCGAACGCGGCCAGCCCGCACCACACCAGCGGCCCGCGCGTCATCGAGCCCGGCGACGCGGTGGTCGTCGACATCGGCGGCACGATGCCCAGCGGCTACTGCTCCGACTGCACCCGCACGTACGTCGTCGGGCCCTCGGCGCCACCCGGCTTCGCGGAGATGTACGCGGTGCTGCAGGAGGCGCAGCGAGCGGCGGTGGCGGCCGTGCGTCCGGGCGTGCCGGCCGAGGCGGTGGACGCGGCGGCCCGCGACCACATCGCCGCGCACGGGTACGGCGAGCTGTTCGTGCACCGTACGGGGCACGGGATCGGCCTCGACACGCACGAGGAGCCCTACATCGTCACGGGCAACGCCGAGCCGCTCGTGGCCGGGACGACGTTCTCGATCGAGCCGGGCATCTACCGCCCCGGCGCGTACGGGGCCCGCATCGAGGACATCGTCGTGTGCACGCCCTCCGGGGCCCGGCGGCTCAACACCACGTCCACGGACCTCGTGCACCTCTGAGATTGCGCCACTGGCGGCCCGCCGGATCCACGGATACAGTCTTGGGATCCAATCCGAGCTGGTTTGTGTCCAGGGGGTTCGCATGACGCTCGTCAACCGTCCGGTCGAGGCGGCCGGCCTGCAGGAGTCGCTGCTCGGGCCGCCCAGCGCCGAGCCGCTCAGCGGCGAGATCACGGTCCGCAGCCGGGTGGACTTCGCGACCGAGGACCGTCGGGTGGTCTCCGGCATCTGGGAGTCCGAGCCGGGCACCTCACGCTGGGAGTTCGTGACCCGCGGCGAGATCATCCACGTCCTCGCCGGGCGCATGGTCGTCACCGAGGACGGCGGCGAGCCGGTCGAGGTGACCGCCGGGACGACGGCCTACTTCCCGATCGGCTGGCGCGGCGAGTGGGTCGTGACCGAGCGCCTGCGCAAGGTCTACGTGGTCTACAAGCCGTGACGGACATGCGGGAGCTCATGGTGCGCGGCCTCACCCTCGAGGCCGACGACGTGCTGACGGTCGAGCTGGTGGACCCCACCGGCGCCGCCTTGCCCGAGTGGACGCCCGGGGCCCACGCCGACCTCGTGGTGGGCGACGGCACCGTCCGCCAGTACTCGCTGTGCGGCGACCCGGCTGCGGGATCCCTCACGGTCGCCGTGCGGCACGACCCGGCCGGTCGCGGCGGGTCGTCCTGGGTGCATCGGACCCTGCGCCCGGGCGACAGGATCCCCGTACGCGGCATCAAGAACCATTTCGCGCTGGAGCCCGCGCCGCAGGTCGTCCTCGTGGCCGGCGGTGTCGGCATCACGCCGCTGCTCCCCATGGCGGAGCAGCTGGCCCGCGCCGGCAAGCCCTGGCGCCTGGCCTACCTCGGCCGCGAGACAAAGCGCATGCCGTTTCTGGACCGCGTCCGGGCTCTGGGCACCCCGGCAACTGTCCACGAGACCGCCACGACAGGCCGCCCGCCGATGTCCGAGCTGCTCGGCGATCTGGCACCCGGCGCGCTGGTCTACGTCTGCGGGCCGGCCGCACTCATCGAGGACGCGCGCGCGGCGCTCGAAGCCCGCGGCCTCGGGTCCCAGCTGCGCGCCGAATACTTCGAGGCGCCCGCCCTGGCGGCCGCCGAGGACCCCGGGACATTTCTCGTACGGCTGGAACGTTCCGGGATGGAGCTGGTCGTTCCGGCCGATCGCAGCGCGCTCGAGGTGGTCACCGGGGCCGGGATCGACGTGCTCAGCGACTGTGAGGAGGGCATCTGCGGCAGCTGCGAGACCAAGGTGCTGGCCGGCGAGGTCGACCACCGCGACTACGTGCTGACGAAGCAGGAGAAGGCCGAGAACTCCTGCATGATGATCTGCGTCTCGCGCGCCCGGGGGCCCCGCCTCACCCTCGATCTCTGAGGATCCGCGGCGCCGCGAAGTCCCGGTGTCTCGTGGTCACCCTCGGCGTGGCCCTGCACCGGCCGATGTGGACGCTCGGGCCCGGCGCCGGTGTGGCCGCCGGCACGGGAAGCGGTGCACGTCCGCGATCCCGCACGAGGCCGAGCACGCGGGGCCGCCACAGCGTCCCCGCGACGCGGGACGGGATTTGTCGTACCCGGGCCGTAGGTTGTCGGCATGACTCTCTCCGAGGCGGGCTTCGCCGCCGCTGTCGACCGGGTGCAGGCCGCCGCGAAGTCGTACTATGACACCGGCGACGTGCTGATGACCGACGCGGAGTACGACGCTCTGCTCGACGGCATCGCCGAGGCGAAGCGGGCGCACCCCGAGTGGGACGACCGCGGGGTGACGACCCGGGTCGCGGCGGGCGTGTCCAGCGGCGGCGACGTGCGGCATCCGGAGCCGATGATGTCGCTCGCCAAGGTCACCGGCGAGGAGGAGGTGCGGGCCTTCGTCGCGAGCCTCGGCGGCGACCCGTGCCTCGTGGAGGTCAAGCTCGACGGGCTCGCGATCCGGGTGGCCTATGCGGCGGGGCGGCTCGTCCTGGCCGCGCTGCGCGGCGACGGCAGCACCGGGGAGAACGTGACGGCCCAGGTGCTGCGCGGCATCGCGGGCCTGCCCGGCCGGCTGGCGACGGCGTGGACCGGCGAGGTGCGGGGCGAGATCTACATGACGGTCGGCGACTTCGAGGCCGCCTCGGCGAACAGGGTCGCGGCCGGCGGCAAGGCGTTCATCAACTCGCGGGGCGCGGTGGCCGGGTCGATCCGCGCCGCCGATCGCGGCTACGAGGCGCCGATGACCTTTTCGGCGTACGACATCTCGGGGGATTTCGCCTCGCACCGCGAGCGCATGGCCGCCGCCGCGGAGCTCGGGTTCCCGCCGGCCGGGCGGCTCGCCACCGGGGAGGTCCAGGTCGCCGGGGACGCGGAGGCCGCACTGGCCGCCGTCGCCCGGATCGGGGAGTTGCGCCGTGGCCTCGACTTCCCGATCGACGGCGCCGTGCTGACCGCCGACCTGGAGTCGACGCGCCGGCGGCTCGGCTCGGGCAGCCGCACGCCCTACTGGGCGGCCGCCTTCAAGTACCCCGCCGACACGGGCTCGACGGTGCTGCGCGACATCGAGGTGCGCGTCGGGCGCACCGGGCGCATCTCGTTGCGCGCCGTGCTCGACCCGGTGTTCGTGGACGGGACGACGATCACCTACGCGACGCTGCACAATCCCCGCTTCGTCGAGGAGCAGGGGCTCGCGATCGGCCAGACCGTCGCCGTGTGGCGCGCCGGCGACGTGATCCCGCGCGTCACCGCCCCCATCGGCGAGCAGCCGCACGGCCTCACCCTCTGGACGCCGCCCGGGACCTGCCCGCAGTGCGGCGAGCCGTGGGACAAGGCCAGCCTGCTCTGGCGCTGCCACACCGCCTCGTGCAGCGCCGTGAGCGCCCTGGAGTACTGGTGCAGCCGCGAGGCCCTGGACGTCGAGGGCGCGGGCGAGGCGCTGTGTGTCGCCCTGGTCGACGCCGGCCTGGCCACCGATGTCGCCGACCTCTACTCGCTCACCGAGGACCAGCTGGCCGAGCTGCCCGTCGGCAGCACCAAGGCCGGCGGCGTGGTGCTGCTCGGCAGGCTCAACGCCGCCAAGGTGATCGCCTCGCTGGAGCACAGCAAGACCCAGCCGTTCAACCGGGTGATCACCGGGCTGGGCATCCGGATGACCGGGCGCAGCGTGGGCCGCTGGCTCGCCGCCCGCTTCAAGAGCATGGACGCGCTGCGCGCCGCCACGGTCGAGGAGATCGCCGAGATCGACAAGATGGGGCTGATCAAGGCCCAGCACGTCGTCGACGGCCTCGCCGCCATGGCCGGCGTCATCGACCGCCTCGCCGCGGCGGGCGTCACCATGAGCGTGCCGGAGACGGCGGGGGAGAAGCCCCTCGAGGGCCGGACGTACGTGGTGAGCGGCAGCGTCCCGGGCTACACGCGCACCACGGTCAGCGAGCGCATCGAGGAGCTGGGCGGTCGTGCCTCCGGTAGCGTGTCGGCGTCGACGACGGCCCTGATCACCTCGGAGACGACCACGACCAAGGCCGTGAAGGCGGCGAAGCTCGGTGTCCCGGTGATCGACCCGGCCGAGTTCGCGCGGATGCTGGAGGGATGAGCATGACGATCGAGGTGCGGCCGGCGACGGCCGATGACGCCGCGGGTCTGGTGCCGTTGATCGCGGCGATGGGCTACGAGGTCACCGCGGCCGAGGTGGAGCGGCGGATCAGGGAGCTGCCGGCGGGAGACGCGGTTCTCGTCGCGGTGGACGAGGGGCGGGTGTGCGGCTGGTGTCACGTCTACCGCAGTCACAGCCTCATCGTCGGGCAGCGGGCGGAGATCGCGGGGCTCGCCGTCGACCCCGGCCATCAGGGCGGCGGCGTGGGCGGTGCGCTGCTGCGGCACGCCGAGGAGTGGGCGGCGGGCAACGGCATCGAGGTCGTGCACCTGCGCTCGGGCAGCGAGCGGGGCGCGGCGCACGAGTTCTACCGCAAGCAGGGCTACAGCTCGGTCAAGACCCAGCTGGCGCTGAGCAAGCGGCTGCGGCCGGCCGGGTCGCCCTCCTGAGCCCGGCGGGGGTGAACGGGTCCGCCCCGCGCGACACCACGCACGACCGCTCCGAGCCGCCTCAGCCTTCGGTGCGGGTCCCGCGCCGGCGCAGCTCCGCGCCGACGAGCGGAAGCGGGACCTTCACCCACTGCGTGTCGCCGAAGACCGCGAGGGTGTCGACGCCCGTCTGCCGCCAGATGTCGAGCAGCCGCAGGGCGTCGCAGTGGACGGACTCCGCGGCCTCGGGCAGCCGCCGGGCCCGGGCCGCCGCGCTGGCGTAGCCGGGCAGCACCGGGCCCGAATCGTCCACGCCGATGAAGACGACCGAGCCCCCGGCGTCGACCGGCACGTGGACGCCGCCGTCGACGATGGCGGCGACGAGCGTGTCGGAGTCGCCGGCGGCCGCTCCGCGGTCGAGGATCAGGGCGAGGGCATCGTTGGCAGCGGACATCGGCGAAGACTAGCGCAGGGACCGAGGAGCATGGCGAAGATCCTGATCACCGGCGCCGGCGGGGCGATCGGCACGATGCTGCGGGCGCGGCTGACCGGGCACGAGCTGCGGCTCACCGACGTACGGGCGGGGGCGGGCGTGAGGGCGCTCGACGTCACCGACGGGGCGGCGGTCGAGCGGGCCTGCCGGGGCGTCGACGCCGTCGTGCACCTGGGCGGGATCGCGGGCGAGGGACCCTTCGAGGACGTGCTCGCGGTCAATGTGCGCGGCACCGAGCGGGTCCTCGACGCCGCCCGCAGGCTCGGCGTGCCCCGGGTGGTCCTCGCGTCGAGCAACCATGCCGCCGGGCTGGAGGAGCGCCGGGACGACCTGCCGGACGACGTGCCGGCGCGTCCCGACTCGTACTACGGCTGGAGCAAGGCGGCGATGGAGTCGCTCGGGCGGCTTTACCACGACCGGTACGGGCTGCACGTGATCTGCCTGCGCATCGGTGCCTGCAAGGAGACGCCGGCCGACGCGCGGGACCTGTCGGTCTGGCTCTCCCCGGACGACGCGGCCCGGCTGGTGGAGGCGGCGCTGACGGCGACCGGCTGGCGGCTGGTCTGGGGCGTCTCGGCGAACACCCGCCGCTGGTGGTCGGCGGCGGGCGGGCGCGCGATCGGCTACGAGCCGCGGGACGACGCGGAGAAATGGGCGGCCCGGCTCGGTGAGCCGGACCTGACCCTTCCGGAGCACCGCCTGGTCGGCGGCACCATGGCAACCAGCCCGCTGGGCGGCGCCGAGCGCGGCTAGCGGAGCGCCTCGGCGGGCTCGCGCGGCTCGTGGACCACAGGGTGGCTGCGCTCGAGGGCGGCGCCCTCCACGTCCACGTTGGGGAGGATGCGGTCGAGCCAGCGCGGGATCCACCAGGCGGACCTGCCGAGCAGGTGCATGATCGCGGGGATCAGCAGCATGCGGACCAGGAAGGCGTCGGCGAGGACACCGAAGGCCAGGCCGAAGCCGAGCGACCGGATCATCGCCGTGTGGCTGAAGATGAAGCCGCCGAAGACGGAGATCATGATGATCGCCGCCGCGGTGACCACGGTGCGACCGGCGTGCACGCCCTGGCGGACGGCGAGCCGGGCCGGGGCGCCGTGGGCGTACGCCTCCCGCATGCCCGACACCAGGAAGAGCTGGTAGTCCATCGCCAGGCCGAACAGGATGCCGATCAGGATGGTCGGCAGGAAGCTCAGGATCGGACCCGGGTCGTGGATGCCGAACACCGCGCCGAGCCAGCCCCACTGGAAGATCGCCGTGATCGCGCCGAACGTGGCGAACAGCGACAGCACGAAGCCCAGCGTCGCCGTCAGCGGCACGAGCAGCGACCGGAAGACGAAGATCAAGATGATCAGCGACAAGCCGAGTACGACGCCCAGATAGAGCGGGAGCGCGTCGGACAGCTGCTCCGAGATGTCGATGTTGCCGCTCGCGCTGCCCGCCACGCCGAGCTGCACGTTGCCGTCGAGCGGGGACAGGCCGCGCAGGTCCCGCACCAATTGCTCGGTCGACTCCGACGTCGGGCCGCCGGTCGGGATCACCTGGAACGCGATCAGCGTCTTGTCCTCGGACAGGCCGATCGGGGCGACGGCGGTGACGTCGTCGGCGGCGAGCAGCCGGCTGCCGACGCGAACCTGCTCACCCAGGGAATCCGTGACCGGGGCCGGGAAGGCCGCCACCACCAGGAGCGGCCCGTTGACGCCGGCGCCGAACTTGTCCTCCACGATCTTGTACGCCTGGTACTGCGTGGAGTCCTCGGACTCCGACGACCCGTCCGGCAGGCCGAGCCGCATCGACAGCGCGGGCAGCGCGATGACCAGCAGGGCGGCCAGGGCGGCGACCGCGGTCAGCACGGCGCGACCGGTGCCCATGGCCTCGGTCGGGGCCTTCATGGCGTCGACGTGCCCGACGGCCGCGCGCGCCTTACGGCTGAGGATGCGGGTGCCCAGCAGCGACAGCAGTGCCGGGGTCAGCGTGACCGCGATGATGACCGAGACGGCGACGCAGATCGCGCCGACGGTGCCCATCATGCCGAGGAAGCCGATGCCGGTGACGTTGAGGGCCAGCAGCGCGACCAGCACCGTGGCGCCGGCGAAGACGACCGCGTTGCCCGAGGTGCCGTTGGCCAGCCCGATGGACTCGTGCAGCTCCACGCCGTTGAGCAGCTGGCGGCGGTGCCGGTTGAGGATGAAGAGGCTGTAGTCGATGCCGACCGCGAGGCCGAGCATGACGCCGAGCACCGGGGTGATCGAGAGCATGTCCACGACGCCGGACATCGCCAGCGACGCGGTGACGCCCACGCCCACGCCGACCAGCGCGCTGACCAGCGGCAGGGCGGCGGCGATCACGGTGCCGAGCATGACCAGCAGCGTGATGGCGGCGACCACCAGACCGGCGACCTCACCGACGCCGAGCACCTGCGGGACGCTCTGGGTGATCTCGTTGGAGAAGTCGGCCTCCACGCCGGCCGGGACGCCGCCGGTCACGTGGTCGACGACGCCTTCCTTGGTCTCCGGTGTGACGTCCATCTGCGGCTTGTCGAACGACACGGCCGCGACCGCCGTGGTGTTGTCCTCGGCGACCAGCCGGACCTTCGAGGACATGGCGAGCAGCTGCTGCGACTGCTTGAGCTGCGTGTCCTGCGCGTCGAGCTCGGCCTTCTGCTGGTCGAGCGCGGTCTGCTGGGCGGCCGGGGCGCCGGGCAGGGCGTCGAGCTGCTGCTGCGCCTGCTCCAGCCGGGTGCGGCCCGCCGCGATCTTCTGCGCGCCCGCCTGGACCTCGGCGGCCCGCTTGGCGGCCTGCTCCTGGGTGACGAACGGGTCGGTGGTGCCCGCGACGCCGCTCAGCTCGCCGGTGCTCGTGAGAAGCGTCCCGATGGCCGACTTCTGCTCGTCGGTGAAGGCCGCGCCGTTCGCGGTGTGGAACACGATGGTGCCGCTGCCACCGCTGGCGCTCGGGAACTTCTGCGCGAGCTGGTCGGTGACCTTGGCGGTCGCCGTGCCGGGGATGGTGACCTGCGACGACAAGGTGCCGCCGAAGGCGAAGTAGGCGCCGACGGCCAGCCCCAGGATCACGATCCAGGAGACGAGCACCGCCCACGCCCGCCGGGCGCCGAAGCGCCCGAGGCGATACAGCAATTCAGCCACGGGAGATCAGAACTTTCTGCTAGTAGCCCTTGCGGATGCTTGCGACGAGCCGGTCGAGCAGCTCGTCCCAGCGGGCCCGGGCGGCCGCGCCGGTGTCGGCACTGGTCTCGGCGAGCCAGTGGTGGGCGATCACCTCGATGCCGTGCATGAGCGAGCTGACGAGCAACTCGGCCTCGAGGGGGTCCAGGTCGGCGTTGCGCTCGGCCAGCTCGTGGGCGAGCTCATCGGTCGTACGGGAAAAAGTGGCTTGAAAGATCTGCTGCGGCCGCGGGTCACCGGTGCCGAACCCGCCGAGCGCCCGGTAGAGGAAGCCGATGAGCCCGGAGATGTCCGTGGCGCGCAGGGCGGCGGTGACGGTCGCGAACATCGCCGTGCGGCTGCCCTGCTCGACGGGCGTGGTGGTGACCTGCCTCCGGAAGGTGTCGATCACCGCGCCGAGCACCTCGGTGCAGACGGTCGTGACGACGTCGTCGATCGAGGCGAAATGGTTGAAGATCGTGCGCCGGGAGATGTCGGCCCGCTCGGCGAGCTGGTCGACGCTGAACCGGGCCGTGCCGCCCTCGGTGATCAGCGCCTTGGCGGCGTCGAGGATCGCCCGCCGGTGCCGCGCCTTGAGCGCTGCCCGGCGATCGGGCGGTACGGCCTCGACCATCATGACTACTTACACTAAGTGCATCGTTGCACCCGACGCAAACTGAGGGGTGCCCTGGTGATACACCCCTCAGGAGAACCTGTCGGCGGCCCGCGCGAGGGAGTTAGCTGGACATATGGAACTCTTGCCCGTCCGTCCCACGGTGCGGACGCCCGCCGCGGCGTTCACCGGCGACGTCTACCTGACCCCGATCTACTCCGGCACCGGCCCGTCACGGATGACCGTGGCACTCGTCCGCTTCACGCCCGGAGCCCGCACCAACTGGCACTCGCACGCCGTCGGCCAGACCCTGCACGTCACCGAGGGCGCCGGCCTGGTCGGCACCCGCGACGGCCGGGTGCTCCGGATCCACGCCGGCGAGACCGTGGTCTGCCCGCCCGGCGAGGAGCACTGGCACGGCGCCGGCCCGGACACCTTCATGAGCCACCTGGCCATGCTGGAAGCGAACGAGGACGGGAGCGACCCGACCACGTGGCTGGAGCCCGTACCCGATGGGGTCTACGGGTCAGAGGCGGTCTAACCGCAGGGTGGTGCCCGCGGCCGGGGGCTCGGTCATGGCTTCCGTGTACGGAGAAGTGCCGTACTTGCCGCGGAACGCTTCGTCGATCTGCGCGTTCACCCCGGGCTCACCGGCCGGGGTGAAGCGCACCGCGTAACGTTCGTCACCCGCGACGACCGTACCCGCGCCGTGTTTGAGGGCCCGCCGGTACCACAGGCCGCCCTCGCCCTTCCACGAGCGCACATAGAGCTCGTCGCCGACTGCCACGACCCAGATCGGCGTACGCACATCGGGGCGCCCCGGTGCCGCCACGATGACATCGATCTCGTGGCTCGCGCCGAGGTCCGCCCAGCTCATGACGAGACCGGCTCGGTGGTGGCCGCCCACGACGCCAGCAACGTCAGCGCGTGGGCGGTCGGGGAGTCGGGTTCGGCGGCGTAGATGGTCATGATCAGGCCCTGCTCCGCGATCAGCTCCATGCTCTCGTACGCCAGCTCAAGGTCTCCCACCACGTGATGGCGGAAATGCTTGACGCCCGTGCCGTGGATGCGGACGTTGTGCGCGCCCCACCGCCGCCGGAAGTCGTCGCTGCGCGTGGACAGCTCGCCGACCAGGTCGTGCAGCTCCTTGTTGTGCGGGTCGACGCCGGCCGCCGTCCGCAGGTTGGCCACCGTCATGTCCGCGAAGCGCTCCCAGTCGGGATAGAACCGGTGCGCCGCGCTGCTCAGGAACGTGAACCGCGCGAAGTTCGGCGGGGTGGCCGGGTCGGCGAAGAGATCGCTGTGCATCGCGCGGCCCAGGTGGTTGGCGGCCAGCAGGTCGGCGCGGCCGTTGACCAGGATCGCCGGCGCGGTGATCGCGTCGAGGGACCACTGCAGGCTCGGCCGCACGGTCCACTGCTTGGGCCGGCCGGGGCGCCGCAGCAACGAGCCGCTGCCGTTGGCCTCCTGCGCCAGCCGCATCAGGTGGGCGCGCTCGGCGTCGTCGAGCTGCAGGGCCCGCGCGATCGCCTCGAGCACCCCGGCGGACACCCCGGCCAGCGCGCCGCGCTCCAGCTTCGCGTAGTACTCGACGCTCATTCCGGCGAGCGCCGCCACCTCGCCCCGCCGCAACCCCGGCACGCGGCGTTGCCCGGCGACCGGGACGCCGGCCCGCTCCGGGGTGATCTTCGCGCGGCGTGACGTGAGGAAGTCGCGCACTTCGGCTCGGTTGTTCACCCCTCCGACGGTACGACGACCCGGGCGCGCCAGCGAGACACTGCTGGTACACGTCTCGGCGGAATGCCCGGGGGTCTGCTCGGCGGGGTCTACGGCAGGATCTCGGTCGGGTCCGTCGGGCGCTGTGCCGCCCCCGATCAGGCGCTCTCGATGCGGAACACGGCGACATTCGGCGCCGCCGAGGCGAACCCGTCGGGCGTCGCGTCCGGGACCACGCCGGTCTTGACGAACATCGGCACGCCGTGCGGCACCTCCCGGGGGAAGGCGCGCAGCACCGGCACCCGCTCCTGCTCGGGGATCTCCACCAGCCGGACGCGCTCCTGCTTGCGCCCGCGGGACAGGACGGCCGAGCCGGCCGCCCGGGCGTTCTTGACCCAGTCGCCCTTGGCGTAGCCGCCGATGATGTAGCGGTGACCGTCGACCGTCAGCGGTGAGACGGGCGTGGTGCGCGGCTGACCGCTCTTGCGGCCCGGGACGGTGATCAGGTGCATGGTGCCGATCGGCAGCCCGATGCGCTGGAGGCCGATGATGATCTTGTTGGCGAACTTGAGCGATCTGGGCGGGAAGGACATCGTCACTCCTGGGGCGTGGTCGGGGGGACGGCCCAGTCGACGGTGCCGTCCTCTATGGCCAGAGCCGTCTCCCGCAGCCACCCGATCTCGGTGCGGCGCAGGAGCATGCCGTGGTCCGCCTCGAGCAGGACCACCGGGGGAACGCCGGACTCGCGGGCGGCGGCCAGGGCGCTCGCGTTCTCCTCCACGATCTTCTCCAGGGCCCGGCACCGCTCGTGGAGCAGCTCGACCGCCTCCGCCCGCTCGAGGTGCAGGATGTGGGCCAGGCCGGCGGGGAAGACGGGATATTCGGGACGGACCTCGGCCACGGAGCCGCGGACGAGGGTGTGCAACAGGTCGGCGCCCGCGTCGGTGAGGGCGTAGACCGTGCGCTCCGGGCGCGCTCCGGAGCGGGTGCGGTCGACCGGCTCGACGAGCCCGGCCTTGAGCGAGCGCTGCACCGTGTCGTACAGCGAGCCGCCGCGGATCTTGACGACGGCCCCCACCTGGCGCTCGCGAAGCAGCGCCTGCATCTCGTAGGGATGCCGGGGCCGCTCGCGCAGCAGGGCGAGGACCGCCATGGTCAAGGGTGTGTTCAGTGCGCGCACGAGCCGGCTTTCGGAGATGGGGGGTCAACCGAGGTCGAATAACCGAACTCGACTATACCGCAGGCATGATCCTGCCAAGGTCTCGGAAGCAGCGAGGGGGGTGCTCAGACGCCGAGATGGGCGCGGCGGGACAGTCCCCCGAGCATCAGGACGTGCCGGTCGCCCGGGGCCTCGCCCTCCGGGGCGGCGGCCAGTTCCGCGGCATAGAGCCGGAGAAGCTCGGGCATCGCGTACCGCGGTGGCGGCCCGCCCGGGACGGTGTCGACCAGGTTGCGGTCGACGAGCTTGAGCAGGATCAGATCCGCGATGTCGGGCGACAGCCGGGCGGCCTCGGCGATCTGGGCGGCCGTGAACTCCGGCCCCGCGAGCCCGGCCACGGTGGTGAAGACCAGCTGCTCGCCGGCGTCGAGGGTGCGGAAGGAGGCGGCGAAGCGCGACCGCAGGTCCTCGTCGCCCATCGCGAACTCGTCGAGCCGGGAGCGGCTCTCGGCCAGCCGCCGCGCGTAGGTCGCCGTCGACCAGTTGCGCGCGGCGATGGCGGCCCCGGCGCAGCGCAGGGCGGACGGGTTGCCGGCGCACAGGCGGACGACCGTCTCCGACATCTCCGGCGTCGCCCGGAACCGGTCCCTGCCGATCAGCTGGGCCAGGAGCTCCGAGCCCTGCTGGAGGCTGAGCGGCGACAGGGTGACCGTCCGGGCGCCGGGCACCGCGTGCAGCCGCTCCCGGCTGGTGATGACGACGGCGCACCGGGCGTAGCCGGGCAGGAGGGGCAGGATCTGGCGCACCGACACGGCGTCGTCGAGGACCAGCAGCAGCGACCGGCCGCTGCACCACGTGCGGAAGGCCTTCTGCAGCTCGTCGACGCCATCGGGAATGTCCTCGGTGGACAGCCCGGCGCCGCGCAGGAAGCTGGTGAGCACGGCGGCGCTGCTGGTCTGCGTGCCGTCGGGCTCCCGGAGCCGGTGGTAGAGCTGACCGTCCGGGAAGGAGGGCGCCAGCCGATGGGCGAGCCGGAGTGCGAACGCCGTCTTGCCGATGCCGGGCATGCCGGAGACCGCCAGCACCGGCACCGCCGTCCGGTGGTCCGACCCGGTCAGCCAGCGCTCCGCGCGCTCCAGCAGCCGCTCGTGACCGGCGAAGTCGCCGATGTCGGGCGGCAGCTGCGCGGGGGAGCCGAGCCCGCGGAGCGTGACCGCCCCGGTGCCGGCCGCCGGGAAGTCCGCCTCCAGCGCCGGATCCGACGAGATCAGCGCCTGATAGGTGCGGTCGACCACGGGGGAGGGATCCAGCCCGAGGTCGTCGCAGAGGACCCGGCGCAGCTTGTGGTAGACGTCCAGCGCCTCGGTGCGGCGCCCGGCCCGGTAGAGCGTGATCATCAGGCGGGTGTGGAAGCCCTCGTGCAACGGGTTCTCCGCGGTCAGGGTCTTCAGGTCGCTGATCAGCTCGGCGTGCCGGCCCAGGCGCAGCTTCGCGTCGCTGAACAGCTCCAGCGCCCGCAACCGGCTCTCCTCCAGGCTGGTGAGGCGGGCGGCGAGGGGCTCGCCGGCGACGCATCTTCTGGCGCCTCCC
>NZ_JAUQWH010000204.1 GCF_030757795.1 Actinoplanes oryzae | reverse complement strand
CGTGGCGGCAGATCGGCGGCTCCGGGCTGGTCGGTGAGCCGGCGCTGGTGACCGTGCGGGACGGCATCCGGGTCTTCGCGCTGACCTCCGCGGGCGCCGTGCAGACCGCGCTCTACAAGAACGGCGCCCTGGGCGACTTCACCAGCCTGGGCGGGTCCGGGTTCACGGGTACGCCGGCCGCGGTGGCCGTCACCGGCTACTGGACGCGCGTCGTGGTGCGCGACGCCGACGGGCGCCTGATGTTCAAGGCGGAACACAGCGACGGCACCTTCGACGCCGACTGGACGCAGCTCGGCACCTTCACCGCCACCGGCTCGCCCGACCTGGTCATGGACCCGGTCACCGGCGCGCTCGCGGTCGTCGCCCGGGCCGAGGACACGTACGTGCACTCGATCTTCGAGACCAGTGCCAGCAGCGGCGTGTGGACCGAGGGCACCCCGGTCGAGCGTCCGGTCGTCACCGACCCGACGATCGTGACCTACACGGCCAGCGGCGGCGCGAACTGGGGCTACACGGTGCGCGACGAGAACCTCGTGCCGTACCTCTACACCAAGAGCGAGGTCCGGCCCGCCGCCGGTGTCTCGGCGCGGGCGAAGCCGGCCTCCGGCTTCACCGCCCACGAGCTGCCCAAGCCCCCCGTCGGCTGATGGACCACCCGGAGAACGGACGACTGATGAAACGAACGACCATCGGCCGGATGGTCGCCGCCCTCGTAGTGGCGGCCGCCGGGGTGGCCATGGTGCCCTCGGCGGCGCAGGCGGCGATCACGCCGGCGGCGGCCGTGCCGATCAAGGCGGCGCACTCGAACAAGTGCCTCAACGTCAAGGGCGGCAGCCTCGAGAACAGCGCTGTGCTCATCCAGTACTACTGCAGCGACAGTTTCGCGAACGACAAGTGGCGGGTCGTGCCGAAGACCGGCGGCTACCAGATCGTCAACAACCTGTCCGGCAAGTGCCTGAACGTGCCGAACGGCAAGACCGACAACAACGTGCAGATCATCCAGTACACCTGCGCGGACACCGCCACGAACAACCTGTGGAAGTTCGAGCCTGTGTCGGGCCGGACGACGTACCGGATCCGCAGTGTGGGCACCAACAAGTGCCTCAACGTCTACAACAACCTGACGGCGGACAGCACCGCGGTCAACCAGTACACCTGCTCGACCGCGGCCACGGCGCTGAACGACCAGTTCTACTTCCCGCCCGCGACCTCGGCGTCGATCACGCCGCTGGCCGCGCAGGCGCGGACGCCGCTGGTGGCGGTGCAGGGCGGGGCCGGCACCGGCGCCACGCTGGGCCCCATCGTGTACGCCTACCTCAACGACCAGGGCCGCGCCTACCGCGCGTACCAGGAGAACCCGGACTCTCCCTCGTCCATCGTGTGGGAGGCCATCCCGTCGGCCGACCCGACCCTGCCGAACCTGGACCAGTGGGCCGGGCACGCCACGCTCGCCACCCAGGCCGACGGCCGGGTACAGATCGGCCTGCGCAGCACGGCGGACGGTGACGTGAACCTCTCGACGCAGACCGCCAAGGGCGCCAACACGTACGGCAGCTTCGCCGACGTGGGCGGCACCAGCGCCGCGCAGCCCGTCACCGGCAAGACCCCGGACGGCAAGCTGGTCACGTTCTCGCTGGTCAACGGCAGTCTGTGGCACCTGCCGCAGGACGGGACCCACCTCCCGTACGGCGGATGGCGCCAGATCGGCGGCAGCAACCTGGTCGGCGAGCCCGCCCTGGTCACCATCCGCGACGGCATCCGGGTCTTCGCGCTCGACACCGCCGGTGCCGTGCAGACGGCGGTCTACCGCAACGGGGCCCTGGGCGACTTCACCAGCCTGGGCGGTTCCGGATTCACCGGTACGCCGGCCGCGGTGGCCGTGACCGGCTACTACACGCGTGTCGTGGTGCGCGACGCCGCCGGCCAGCTGGTCCTCAAGGGCGAGAAGACCGACGGCACGTTCGACGCCGCCTGGACCCCGGTCGGCGGTTTCGTGGCCGCCGGGTCGCCGGACGTCGTCATGGACCCGCTGACCGGCGCGCTCGCGGTCGTGGCCCGGGCCGACGACACCTATGTCCACTCGGTGTTCGAGACGGTCGCCGGCAGCAACGTCTGGAACGACGTGGCGCCGGTTGAGCGAGCGGTGGCCACCGATCCGACCGTGGTGACCTACAACGCGTCGGGCGGGCAGACCTGGGGTTACACGGTGCGGGACGACAACCTGGTCCCGTACCTCTACTCCCGGACCGACGTCCGCCCGTCGGCCCTGTCCGCCGCGGCCCGCGCCAAGGCGGCGAGCCCGGCCTTCACCGAGCACGCGCTGCCCAAGCCGCCCGTCGGCTGAACGGGCGCGCGCCTGGGCCGTCCGTCGGCTGAGCGGGCGCGTGCCCGGTCCGCCCGGCGGGGGAAAGGGGCGGGATCGGGCGCGCCGCCCGGGGCTCGCGTCGGCATAAGGAGCTAGCCCGGCCGCCCGCTGCCGTCGGCGCGCGGACGAGCATCGCCGAGAACCCCGGACCGGGAAACGGTCCGGGGTTCTTGACTTTTGTTGACAATCCTGTGAACGATAATCCGGCATCGTCCTTCGTCGATCGATCCCGCCACCGGGAGGATCATCGTGCCGGACCAGGATCATCCCCGCCCGTCGGAGCGCGCCCGCGCCCTCGTGACCGGCGCCTACGACACCCACGTCCACATCGCTCCCGACGTCATGCGGCGCCGGGTCGACGACGTCACGCTCGCGCGCCGCTTCGCCGAGGTGGGGCTCGCGGGTTTCGTCCTCAAATCGCACTATGTCCCCACCGCCGAGCGGGCCGAGGTCGTCCGCGGCGTCGTGCCCGGCGTCGACGTGCTCGGGGCCCTCACGCTGAACGGCTCGGTCGGCGGGCTCAACCCCGGCGCCGTCGAGATCGCCGGGCGGCAGGGCGCGCGGGTGGTGTGGCTGCCCACCGTGGACTCGCGCAACCAGCGCGACAGCCGGGCGCAGGCCCCGCCGGGTGCCACCCCGCCGATGTGGGCGCAGCTGCAGGACGAGCTCGCCGAGCAGGGGATCATGGCGCCGGCCATCGACGTGCTGGATCCCGCGGGGGCGGTGGTGCCGGCGCTGCGCCAGGTGCTCGCGCTGATCGCCAAGCACGACATGGTGCTCGCCACGGGGCACCTGTCCGGCCCGGAGATCGGGGCGGTCGTCGCGGCGGCGGCCGAGGCCGGCGTACGCAAGATCGTCGTCACCCACCCGGAGTTCACCTCCCAGCGCCTGCCCGTCGAGACCCAGCGCGAGCTGGCGGCGCGGGGCGCGCTGATGGAGCGCTGCTTCACCACCCCGCACAGCGGCAAGGTCTCGTGGGAGCGGCTGGCCGACCACATCCGCCGCGTCGGGCCGGAGCACTCGGTGCTCTCCAGCGACCTCGGGCAGCCGTTCAACCCGCCGGTCGAGGACGGCCTCGCGCTGCTCGCCGACAAGCTCCTGGAGTACGGCTTCAGCGACGACGAGATCCGCACGATGGCCGTGGACAACAGCCGCGCGCTGGTGGGATCCCGATGACGGCCTTCGAGGTACGCGGCGTCAGCAAGCTGTTCCCGAAGGGCGCCGACGACATCGTGGCGCTGCGGGACGTCGAGCTGACCGTCGAGCCGGGGGAGTTCCTCGTGCTCCTGGGGCGCAGCGGGTGCGGCAAGTCCACGCTGCTCAACCTGCTCGCGGGGCTGACCCGGCCGTCCGGTGGCAGCATCCGGCACCGGGGCGCGGCCGTCACGGGCCCGCGCGTCGAGGTCGGCTACCTGACCCAGCAGGACACGCTGCTGCCGTGGCGCGACGTGACCCGCAACGTCGAGATGCCGCGTGAGCTGCGCGGCGAGGGCCGGCGCGAACGGCGGGCGGCGGCCCTGGCGCTGATCGAGCGGGTCGGGCTGCGCGGGTTCGAGAAGCACTATCCGCGCGAGCTGTCGGGTGGCATGCGGCGCCGGGCCGGGCTGGCGCGGATGCTCGCGGGGGATCCCGACACCCTGTTGCTGGATGAGCCGTTCGGCGCCTTGGATGCCCAGCTGCGCACCGAGCTGCAGGGGGAGCTGCTGCGGTTGTGGCAGGGCTCCGGGCGTACGGTCGTCTTCGTCACCCACGACATCCAGGAGGCCGTCACCCTGGCCGACCGGGTCGTGGTCCTCGGCCCGCTCGGGCGCATCGTGCTCGACCAGCCGATCGACCTGCCGCGGCCGCGGGATCCCGAGGACGTGCGCGTGGACGCACGCTTCGTGCAGTTGCACCGCCGCCTGGCGGAAGCCCTCCGATGAGTACGGCGACCGCTGCCACCTCCGGCCCGGTGCGCGAGCGGTCCGGCCGGGGCCTCCGCGCACGGTACGGCCGGACGGCGACGGTGTGGGCGTGGCGCACGATCCTGCTTGTCGCGTTCCTGGTCGCG
Source organism: Actinoplanes oryzae (assembly GCF_030757795.1). Lineage (GTDB taxonomy): Bacteria > Actinomycetota > Actinomycetes > Mycobacteriales > Micromonosporaceae > Actinoplanes. Next base: position 10,144 of record NZ_JAUQWH010000204.1, on the reverse strand, counting down.
TGGCAGGTGCTCGCCGGCCGGGTGCTCGACCCGCAGTACGTCAGCTCGCCCGGGGGCATCGTCACCCGGCTCGGCGACTGGCTGGCCGACGGCACGCTGGCCGCCAACACGTGGATCACCGTGCAGGAGATCGTGCTCGGCTTCCTGCTCGGCGCGGGGGCGGCGGCCCTGCTGGCGTACGTGACAGCGCCCCTGCGCATCGTCTGGGACGTACTGGATCCACTGGTCATGGCGTTGTACTCGATCCCGAAGGTCGCGCTCGCGCCGCTGTTCATCGTGTGGTTCGGCATCGGCACGTCGATGAAGGTCCTGCTCGCCGCGGTCACCGTCTTCTTCCTGGTCTTCCTCAACACCGCCGCCGGGATCCACGAGGTCGACCCGGCGCTGGTCGACGCCGTGCGGCTCATGGGCGGCGGGCGCCGCGACATCGCGCTCAAGGTGATGCTGCCCGCGTCGCTGACGGGCCTGCTCACGGGGCTGCGGGTCGCCATCCCGTACGCCCTCATCGGCGCGGTCATCGGCGAGCTGGTCGCCTCCAACCGGGGCCTGGGCTATCTGATCAGCGACTCGTCGGCGAAGTTCGACACCGACGGGGTCTTCGCCACGCTCGTGGTCCTCAGCCTGGTGGCCGCCGCCCTCAACGCGCTCGTCACCCTGCTGGGCCGCCGCGCCAACCGCTGGAAGCCCCTCACCGACTGATCCCGGGAGCTCGCATGCCTGTCGTGTCCCGCCGCACCCTTCTCACGACCGCCCTCGCCGCCACCCTGCCCCTGCCGCTGGCCGCATGCCTCGACAAGGACGCGGACAAGCCCGCCACCGGAGCGGACGCGATGAGGCTCGGCGTCGGTCAGATCAGCAACTCGGTCGCCTTCTTCCCGCTCTTCGTGGCCGAGGAGAACGGCTCCTTCGCGGCCGAGGGGCTGACCCTCGGCGAGCGGCCCCGGCTGGGCACGGGCGCCAAGCTCGCCGCCGCCCTGCAGTCCGGCAGCATCGATGTGGGCGCGGGCGTCATGACCGACGCGTTCAACCTGTTCAAGATCAATCCGGAGATGCGCGTGGTGGCGGCGCTCGTCACCGAGTACTACGTCGACATCATCGCCGGGCCGGGCATCGCCGCCACGGCCGCGGACGGGCCCCTCGCCGCCAAGGTGCAGGCGCTGCGCGGGAAGAAGGTCGGCATCACGGGACCGGGCAGCGGCACCGAGGCGCTCCTGACGTACCTGTTGAAGCAGCAGAAGCTGGACGCCAGGACCGACGTCACCATGGTCAACCTGGGAGCCGACGCGTCCGCCTCGCTCGGCGCCCTCAAGGCCGGCCGGGTGGACGCGCTGTCGTTCTTCCAGCCCATCGGCCAGCAGGCCGAGGCGCAGCGGATCGGGCGGATCCTGATCAGCCCGGCCCGCGGCGACGTCCCCGAACTGCGCGGCGCGCTGCACGGGGTGGCCTTCACCACGCAGCAGGTGCTCGATCGCAAGGGGCCCGCGGTGGCGGCGTTCGTGCGGGCGCTCGCGTCGGCGGAGCAGGCGATCCACGGCGACGCGGCCGCCGTCGGCCGGCTGCTGCAGAAGTATCAGACGACCATGGACCCGGCGACCGTGCGAGCGCTTGTGCCTGTCCTGCAGCAGGAGATTCCGGCTACGCCCGCGCCGGGGGAGGCGGCCTATGCGACGTCGGCCCGGTTCCACCAGGGGAGCGGGCTGGTCGCGGCGCCGCCCGCCTACGCGGCGGTGGTGCCGTCGTCCTTCGCCGGGTCATGACCCGGTCAGCAGGGCGTAGACGCCGGCTATCTCCATGATCCGGCGGGCGGCGTGCTGCGGGCCCTGGATGCGGAACCGCAGGCCGTGGTCCTGCGCGTGGTTGAAGGCGCTGATCAGGGCGCCGAGGCCGGCCGAGTCGAGGAACGGCACGCCGCCGAGGTCGGCCACCACGGTGGCGGTGCCCGGCTCGTCGAGCTCGCCGAGGAGCAGCCGGCGCACCTCGTCGGCGCCGGTCAGGTCGATGTCTCCGGTGAGGACGACCGTGCGTACGCCGTCGAGGTGCTCGACGCGGGAGGACCAGGAAGGCGGCGGATACATCGGCTTCCTCACGTTGTGGTGAAAGCCCTGTCGGCAACCTTCTGCGCTACCCGGTCGTGACCGGATCAAACGCATTGCCGTAACGGATGATGCCGGCGATCATACCTTCGTCGGTGCAAATTCGGTCGTTCGGACGAGTTTGGGGACGGGCGACCAGCGGGCAATAGCGGTCCACGCGTGGGAAGTAGTCACGAACAGGAGCCCTTCATGACCGTCGTCGCAGTGTCCGCTCCCGACACCGACACCTCGGCCGATGCGTCGGCCAGCACGGACCGTGCCGGTGAGCTGATCAACGCGCTGGCGAGCCTCCCCGCGGGGCACCCGTCCCGCCCGGCCGTGCGCGACCGGACCATCGAGGCGTGGCTGCCGCTGGCGCGCCACCTCGCCAACCGCTACGCCGGCCGCGGCGAGCCGACCGACGACCTCTACCAGGTCGCGGTGGTCGGCCTGATCAAGGCCGTCGACCGCTTCGAGGCCGACCGGGGCGTCGACTTCGCGGGCTTCGCGATCCCCACGATCATCGGCGAGCTCAAGCGCCACTTCCGCGACCGCACCTGGTCGATCCGCGTCCCGCGCCGCCTGCAGGAGCTGCGCCTGGCCATCACCGCGGCCAACAGCGCCCTCACGCACAGCCTCGGCCGGTCGCCGCAGGTCTCCGACATCGCCGAGCACCTCGGCATCACCGAGGAAGAGGTCCTCGAGGGCCTGGAGGGCGCCCGCGCCTACAACTCGGCCAGCCTCTCCACCCCGGTCGGCGCGGACGGCAGCACCGAGCTGGGCGACACCCTCGGCGGTGCCGACCCCGAGTTCGAGCTGGCCGAGCTGCGCGTGTCGCTCGGACCGGCGCTCGCCTCCCTCGACGAGCGCGAGCAGAAGATCGTGAGCCTGCGGTTCTACGGCAACATGACGCAGTCGCAGATCGCGGAGCAGGTCGGCATCTCGCAGATGCACGTCTCGCGGCTGCTGACCAAGGCGCTCGCGAAGCTGCGTACGCGCCTGGACGAGTTCGCCGTCTGATCCTCCCCCTGGCCGGCTCGTCCGCCGGCGTGCCGGACCGGCATTCCGTGGCCGCGACCCCACCTGGCGGGGTCGCGGCCATCTTCTTGCCGGGTTGATTCTCGTCACGTGGCAGCGGCGGGTCGTGCGGTCTAGCTTGGGGTGATCGATCCGGCAGCTTCCTCAGGAGAGACCCATGGGCGTCGCGGACAGCGGGACCATCCAGCTCGGCGGGCGTGCCGTGCACCGGCTCGGCTACGGCGCGATGCGCATCGTCGGCCCGGGCGTGTGGGGGCCGCCGCGCGACCATGACGAGGCCGTCCGGGTGCTGCGCCGCTCGGTCGAGCGGGGCGTGACGTTCATCGACACCGCCGACTCCTACGGGCCGTTCCACTCCGAGGAGCTGATCCGCGAGGCGCTGCACGACGGCAAGGGCTACGGCGACGTCGTCATCGCGACCAAGGGCGGCTTCACCCGCACCGGGCCGAATGTGTGGGTCGCCCTGGGCCGGCGCGAATACCTGCGCCAGTGCCTGCTCATGTCGCTGCGCCGCCTCGGGGTCGAGCGCATCGACCTGTGGCAGCTGCACCGCATCGACCCGCGCACGCCCCGCGAGGAGCAGTTCGCCGAGATCAAGTCGTTCGTGGACGAGGGGCTGGCGGCGCAGATCGGCCTCTCCGAGGTCACCGTCGACGACGTCAGGCAGGCCCAGGCCGCGGGCGTGCCGGTCGCCTCGGTGCAGAACCGCTACAACCTGGGCGACCGCCGCGCCGAGGAGCTCCTGGACTACTGCACCGAGCAGGGCATCGCGTTCATCCCGTGGGCGCCGGTGGACGCGGGCACCCTGGCCCGGCCCGGCGGCCCGCTCGACGAGGTGGCCAAGGCGCACCCGGGCGCGACGACCGGCCAGCTGGCGCTGGCGTGGCTGCTGCGGCGCTCGCCCGTGATGGTGCCGATCCCGGGCACGTCCTCGGTCGCCCACCTCGAGGAGAACCTCGCCGCCGCCGACATCACCCTCACCGACGAGGAGTTCGAGACGCTGTCCCGCGCCGCCTGACGCCCGCGCTGCCTGACGCCCGCGCCGCCCGCCCGCCCGCCCGCGCCGCCCGCGCGCGCGCCTGACGCCTGCGCCGCCCGCGCGCGCCTGACGCCCACGCCGCCTATGCGCGTCTGCGTGGCTTGACGCCGTGCCGTCTGTGCGACCGTGCGGGCTGACACTCGTGCCGTCTGTGCACGCCCGGGCCGCTTGACGCGCGCGTCGCCCCGGCCTGCTCGTGCCGGCCGCACGCCCGAGCCGGTGTGCGGCGGCCCGGGCGTGCGGCCCCGGCCGCGCCGGCGCCTTCGGGTGGGTCAGAGGCCGAGGCCGCGGCGGCCGGTGTCGGTGAGGGCGGCGGGCGGGAAGCGGTCGGGCCAGGTGCGCTCGTAGTGCTCGGGCGGGAAGTCGCTCGGGCTGTCGCCGCTCGCGAAGGCCGCGCGCACCGACTCGGCGTAGCGCTCGTTGCGGGGGCACCAGGGGGCGGCCGGGATGTACATGACGTTGCCCCAGCCTCGCTGGTTCCGCACCGGGGCGACGCTGTGGATCATGTCGCAGTGCCACCACACGGAGTCGCCGGCGCGGACGTCGGGGATGCCGGCGAGGGCGCGCATCAGCAGCGGGTGCCACTTCTCGCTCGCGGGGAAGACCTGGTTCACCGTGACGCCGCACATGTCGTCGTCCGGGACGTCGGACAGCAGCGGGCGCAGCATCAGGTAGGCCATCGCCTCGGGGATCGGGACGGTGTGCAGGACGCCCTGGTCGTGATCCATGTCGGACAGCGCGGTCCACCCCTGAAACGTGCGGAAGGCCGAGCACATGGTCGACCCCGGGTACTGCGGGCCGTCCGTGCGGTGGGCGGCGTCCCACGGGTCGTACTGCTCGGCGGTGCCGTCGAACAGGTGCCGGAAGGCGCGCTGGTTCGCCGACGTCATCCACAGGTCGAGGGTGCCGGGATCCAGGTGCGTGCCGAGGCCGTCCGAGTCGGCTCCCTCGGGACGCCGCCGGATGCGGTCGGGATACAGCGAGTCGCGCTCGGGGTCGAACCAGCGGACGCCCTCCGACTCGTACTTCCACTGGCTGTTGAGGAAGGCCTGCACGCGCGCCATCCGGTCGCTCTGCCGCGCCTGCATCTGCGCGGACGACCAGTAGATCGGGTAGATCTCCGGCTTGGATCCGACGCTGCCGAAGAAGTCGTCGCCCGGGCCGCGGTAGTTCTCGAAGAAGTGGTTGCCGTCCACGTAGTCGACGATGTCCCGGTCCCAGGCGAGCGCCTGCTCCCGCGGGAAGTGCCCGCGCACCACCAGGCAGCCGCGCCGGCGCAGCAACGCGAGCTGCTCCTCGGGTACGGATCCCGTGGCGAGCTGCTCGTACTCGATGACCGGCCAGACGGATTCCCCACGCGCCCGGGCCGCCTCGATCTCCTCGACGGCGGCCCGGACGCGGGCCTCGACCACCCCGAAGACCTCCTCGACGGTACGGCCGGACGCCGCGATCCGGGCCCGCAGCGCGCCCTTGATCTCGCGCACCGCGGCGGGCAGGTCGGCGGGAGTCTCCTCCCAGTGCGGCAGGGCGGTGCGTACAGGCGTCGACATGGCGAACCCTCCTCTAGTCAGCTCTCCTTACTTGAATGACGGTAAGCGCGTCGGCGGCTTCCAGGCAAGGGCCCTGTCTAGAATCGGCACGTGGAATCCGCCAAGCCGTCGCTCGACCTGGTCCGCTCGGTCACGGACGAACACGTGCTGCGCGCCCTCATGCGGCACCGGCGCCTGACCAGGGCGGAACTCGCCGCCGAGACGGGGATCTCGAAGCCCACCGCCGGGGAGAGTGTCCGCCGCCTGACCGAGCGCGGGCTGCTCGTCGACACGGGCGAGCGCACGCCGGGCGGCCGCGGCAAGGGCCGGGTCGGGTCCTACTACGCGCTCGCCGGATCCACGGGGACGGCGCTGGCCGTGGCCATCGCGCCGGAGGGGGTCGTGGCCGAGATCGTCGACGTGTACGGGTCCACGGTGACCCGGGCGCGGCAGGAGATCCGCCGCCCGGCCCGGCCCGCCGACGTCGCGAGCGCGCTCGAGCACGTGGTCGCCACGGCGGTCGGTGCCGGGGTCGCGTCCGCCGGGGTTGGTGGCGCCGGGGCCGGCGATCGAGTGCGCCCCGCGCTCGTCCCGGGGTCGCCGCCGGCTGCCGACGCCAGGCCGGCGGCGGTGCGTCCTCGGCTGGCGGTGGTGAGCGCCGCGGATCCGGTGGACCGGGCGACGGGTCGGCTGGTGCAGCTGCCGGACGCGCCCTTTCTGGTGGGGGAGCTGGACGCCGTGGCGGTGCTCGGGACGTACGTGGACGGCCCGGTCACCGTGGACAACGACGTCAACTGGGCCGCGCGTGCCGAGGTCGATGACAGTGCGCGCGACTTCGCGTACCTGTATCTGGGTGAGGGTCTGGGGTGCGCCGTCGTGAGCGACGGCGTGGTGCAGCGGGGGAACCGCGGGCTGGCGGGGGAGATCGCCTACCTGCTCACGGCCGGGCCGGGCGGCCGGGCCGTGCGGTTCATCGACGTGTTCGCGGAGCTGGGGCTGCGGCGGGCGGGGTCGAGCGGGATCCACACCGGCCGGCTGCTCGCCGCGTTGCGTGAGCCGGATCCCGCCGCCGTCCTGCGGGATGCGCTCTCCGGGGTCGTCGCCGCCGTGGTCGCCCTCGCGGATCCGGGCTGCGTGGTGCTCGGCGGCTCGTGGGGCCCCGCGCTGCTCGGCGAAGCGGTGGATGCGGCTGGGTCTCCTGCCGCCGGGGAAAGGAGTGCCGGCGGGGAAAGGAGCGCCGCCGGGGAAAGGAGCGCCGGCGGGGAAAGGAATGCCGGCGGGGAAACCCTTCCGGCGGGGGGAGGGCTTCCCGTGGGGGAAGCGCTCCCGCTCGACGGGCGGATGCCGTGGCCGGTGCCGGTCCGGGCGGCCCGGGCGCGGGACGAGCCGGCGTTCGCGGGCGCGCGGGCGGACGCTCTGACCCGTCTGCGCGCCGCGGTCGTCGCCGCCGGCTGAGGGTCAGGCCCCGGCGGCGGCGGGCGGCGGATCGTCCGGGACGGTGGGCGGCACCAGTCCGGGTTCGGTGGGCGGCGCCGGCTCCGGATCGGTGAGCTGTTCGCGCAGGTAGGCCCACATGACCGCGATCACCGCCGACACCGGCACGGCGAGCAGGCTGCCCACGATGCCGGCCAGGCTGCCGCCGAGCGTCACGGCGAGCAGGACCACGGCGGCGTGCAGGCCCAGGCCGCGGCTCTGGATCATGGGCTGGAAGACGTTGCCCTCGAGCTGCTGGACCAGGACGATGATGCCCAGGACGATGAGGGCGTCGGTCCAGCCGTTGGAGACCAGGGCGATCAGCACCGCGACGAAGCCGGCGAAGAGCGCGCCCACGATCGGGATGAAGGCCGTCACGAAGGTCAGGACGGCGAGGGGCAGCACCAGCGGGACGCCGACGATCCACAGGCCGAGGCCGATGAAGACCGCGTCGAGCAGGCCGACGAAGGCCTGGGAACGGACGAAGGCGCCGAGGGTGTTCCAGCTGCGCTCGGTCACGGCCGGGACGTCGACGGCGAGGCGGCCCGGGAGCTGGCGGGTGAGCCAGGGCAGGAAGCGCGGACCGTCCTTGAGGAAGAAGAACATCAGGAAGAGCGCCAGCACCGTGGTCACGACCCCGTTGACCACGGTGCTCACGCCGGTGACCGTGTAGTTGACGATGTCGCTGGCCCGGCCCTGGATCTGGCCGATCGCGGAGTCGAGGGCCCGGGTGATCTGGTCGTCCTGGATGTTGAGCGGCGGGCCGGACGCCCAGTCGCGCAGCTGCTGGATGCCGTCCACCACGCCGTCGGCGAGCTGCGGGGACTGGCCCGCCACCGGCACCGCGATGCCGACCAGGGTGCCGGCGGCGATCAGCAGCGCCAGGACGGTGACGACCGAGGCGGCCAGGGCGGGCTTCCAGCCGTGCCGGCGCAGGAAGCGTACGGGCGGCCAGGTCAGCGTGGTCAGCAGCAGCGCGATGACCAGCGGCCAGATGATCGACCACGCCTTCCCGAGAAGCCAGAGCGCCACGGCGGTCATGAGCAGCACCAGCAGCACCTCGAGCGAGACTTTCGCGGAGGTGCGCAGGGCGGCGCGGGTCTTCGTGGCGCTCAGCGATCCAGGCATGCGCCCACCCTATGATCAGCGGCCCGGCGACCCGCGCACGACACGGCGAGCATCGATCACTGCCTGCCGGCTGCCTGGCGACGCCGGTCACAGCAGGCGCCGAGCGAAGGAGGCGCGTCGAGATCCGTGGCCGTGCGGGCCCCGGCGAGGATCGATCAGTTGGTCGTCACTCCGGTGGCGACGCAGGTCACGCCGTCCGGCTCGTCGGCGATCTTCGTGGGCTCCTCGCCGGTGTCGTTGCCCTCGAACAGCTCGCACACGTGCGTGTCCGCGGGGATCGTCACGTCCGAGATGGTGACCCGGTCGCCGAGATTGGCGTTGACCCCGGCGAGAACCTTCCCGGGCGCGTTCGCCGTGACGTTCTCGATGGTCACCGTACGGGCGGCCTGCTCGTCGCAGTTGCCGCACGACCGGTAGAGCTTGCCGAAGTCGCTCACCGTGAAGTCGCGGATGGTCACCGACCCGCCGGCGCCGCGGTTGTCCTGGAACACCTTGTCGGTCCCGCTGGATGCCGAACCGCCCTCGATGAGTACGGTCGCGTTCTCGCCCCGGAACGTCGCCGCGTCCTCGCCCACGTCCTCCCACGACACGTCGAGCAGGCTGCAGCTGCCCGAGCAGTGGACGCCGTCCGCGGCGGGGGAGCCGAGGACCACGTTCCGCAGCGTGGCGCCGTCCGCCAGCTCGAAGAGCGCGTCCTGCCCCTCGTCCTGCCCGCCGTCGCCGAGCTCGCCGCCGCCGACGAAGCGCTGCCCCGCGCCGTCGAACACCCCGTCGACCTGGATGGTCTCGGTGACGACCGTGTCGGCCTTGGTCTCGTTCTCGGCCGCCGAGGCGAGCTGGGTCGTCACGGTCGCGGCGACGGCGGCGGCCGCCACGGCTGCCACGGCGATGATCCGGGTCCTGCGTGATCGCTGTGCCACGTACGTCTCCCTGCGTCGGGCGGCAAGCGGGATGCCAGCCGCTGAGCACCGGGGTCGCCCTGCCGGACAACCCGCACTGGATCAACAACACGAGCGGGCGCGGCGATCGGATTAATAAGGTTTGTTCAGGACAAAATTCCGGGGCAGGCGCATTCCCGCGTACGGCCATAGGATCCAGGGATGCGTGAGGTGCTTCCGGAGCTGGTCGCGGCGTGGCGGCAGGGTGAAGCGGCGGGCCTGGCCACCGTGACGGCCACGTGGTCGAGCGCGCCCCGCCGGCCGGGCGCCGCCATGCTCGTGCGCGCCGACGGCGCCGCCACGGGCAGCGTCTCGGGCGGCTGCGTGGAGGGCGCGGTCTACGAGCTGTGCCGGGAAACCGCCGCCTCGGGGGAGCCGCGGACGGCCAGCTTCGGGGTGTCCGACGACGACGCGTTCGAGGTGGGGCTGCCGTGCGGCGGCACGCTGGACGTCTTCGTGGAGCCGGCCGGCTTCCCCGAGCTCGGCACGCTCGCCGGGCTCGTCGACGCCGGCACCCCGGTCGCGCTCCTGACCTGCATCGAAGGGCCGCCGGACCGGATCGGCCGGCACCTCGTCGTCACGCCGGACGCGCGCTTCGGCACGCTCGGGCACGACCGGGCCGACGACGCCGCGGCGGACGACGGGCGGGGGCTGCTCGCCGCCGGACGTACGGGGATCCTGCGCTACGGCCCGGACGGCCAGCGGCGCGGAAGCGGTCTCTCGGTGCTGGTGACCTCGTTCGCCCCGGCCGCGCGGATGCTCGTCTTCGGCGCGACCGACCACGCCGCCGCCGTGGCCCGGATCGGATCCTTCCTCGGCTACCACGTGACCGTGTGCGACGCGCGGCCGGTGTTCGCCACGGAGTCGCGCTTCCCCGGGGCGGACGAGGTCGTGGTCGACTGGCCGCACCGCTACTTGACGGCGGAG
>NZ_JAUQWH010000203.1 GCF_030757795.1 Actinoplanes oryzae | reverse complement strand
GACCAGACCCAGGCGCTCGAGTCGCAAGAGGACGGGATAGAGCGTGCCGCCCGCGATAGCACCCAGGCCGGCCGATTCCAGCTGCCGGCCGATCTCGTAGCCGTAGGACTCGCCGCGCGCCAGGGCGCCGAGGACGCAGAGGTCAAGCACCCCGCGGAGCCACTGTTGCCGCCGATCCACGCGAAGAAGGTAGCACCACTACCTAGTCGTCGTCGTGCTCGTGTGACGACGCTCGCCCTTGGGTGAAGTGCGGTGATTAGTCGCTTTGGCGAACTGGACTCGTCCCCTGGGGCAGGGTGCAAACTCCCCGGCATGAGAAGCATCGACCTGCGGGGGTTGACGATCGGTGAGTTCGGCCGGAGGGCCGGTCTCACGGTCAAGGCCCTGCGTCTTTACGAGATGTCCGGGCTGTTGCCGCCGGCCGAGGTGGACGCCGCGACGGGCTACCGGCGATATGCGCTGAGCCAGCTGGAGCGCGCTCGGCGCATCAGCCTCCTCCGCCGGCTCGACATGCCGCTCGCCGTGGTGGCCGAGGTCCTCGACGATGGGGGCGAGGGCGCGACGCTCCTCGACCACTGGTGGGCAGGGCAGGAGCAGGCCATCCAGACCCGTCGCAACAGTGTGAGCTGGCTGCGGACCCAGCTGCTCGCCGACGGCGCGGCCGAGCCGGCCTATGAGGTGCATCGCCGTCACGTCCCCGGCGTGAAGGTCGCCTCCGTGCACTGCGAGGCCGACCAGCAAAGTCTGCTCGACACCATCCAGCGCGCGAGGTGGGACGTGCGCCAGGTGCTGGAGTCCGCCGCCGCTGCCACGACCGCCGAGCACTGGGTGGTCTACCACGGCTTCGTGACCCCCGAGACGGTCGCGCCCATCGAGGTCTGTGTGCCGTTCACCGGTGCCGTCGAGCCCGATCGCAATGTCGCCATCCGCCGGGAGCCGGCTCACGAGCAGCTCTACGCGACCCTGTTCGGCGCGATGGCTTCGACGCTGGGGAAGAGCGAGGAGCTGGCCCTCATCGACGAGGTGGCGGCGCTGGTGATCGCCGCTGACGAGGGAGACGATGCGGCGGAGCGTGCATTGGCGGCACGGTATGCCGCGGATGCGCGACTCCACCCTGGACGCATGGTCACGTCACGGTCGCCCCGAGGCGTCGTTCTCGAGGTTGACCTGACGCGGAATTCCTTGCCTGTCGCGGTGCGGGAGCTTTGATGATCACCACCGACCAGAAATTGATCTGCCGGATGAACAGCGCTGTGGCGTCTCATGACGATGCGCGCCGCTCCTCCCCGTGGGGTGCAGTCATGTGTCTGCGCTTCGGACGGCGTGCGCGGGAGTTCCGGCGTGGCGGCATGGCCGCACACTGCGTCGTTGCGTCGGGCCCCGGTCTTCTTTTCTCCTCGGTATGGAGGTCGTCTCTGCGGCCTCGAAACGGTGAAGCCCGGTTCGGGAGCGGCGTGGGCGGGCGACGTTGCGGCGGCACGGGAGAGCCGGCGGAGGCTTCGGCGGTCGGGGCTGCCGCCCGGGACAATCGACCGATGCCCCGGGCGGGGGAGAGCCGAGGAGCTATGTGGTCAGTGGACGAGGAGCTCGACGAGGCGGTCCAGCTCGGCGCCGGGATCCTCGGCGAGGCCCATGTGGACCGGGCCGGCCTGCAGGATCGTGCTGCGCGGGGCGACCATCCAGCGGAAGCGCTCGCCCTGCTTCATGGTGCGGGCGGCGCCCCCGTCGGAGCCGCCGGCGCAGGTGATCTCCCAGGCCTTCAGAGCGGCGCGGATCGAGTCCAGGTCGGCGTGAGGGTCGAGGGCGAGCAGGCGAGCCTCGTGCAGATGCGTGCGAGCCGCCAGGAAGTCGCGGCGCTGGGAGTAGAGCACGACGCCGACATTGATCTGCTCGCCGCGTTCGACTCGGGGGACGGCGCGGATGATCGCGTATTCGTAGGGCACCCGGGCAGGCCGGAGCGCCGGAGCGGCAGCCGCGCCGACGACGGTGAGGTTGTCGGTCATGCCGGCATCCACGCGGTGGGGTCGGCGGCACGGGCGAGCAGATGGTCGCGGTAGGCGGCGCGCGCTGCCTCGGCGGTGTCGAAGTCGAAGGCTGCCAGCCACTCGTCGGGCACCAGCGCGAGCACGTCGTCCAAGAGCTCGGCGGTGAGCCGGGGCACGATCAGGCCGGCCGCGGCCGGGACGGCGGTGGCATAGGGCTTGAGCACGTGGTCGTCGGCCTTGTAGGGGCGGTGGACGACGGCTGCGGCGCGAGGCCAGTTGTGATGGAAGTAGAGGGTGGCGCCGTGGTCGATGAGCCAGAGCTCGCCGTGCCAGATCAGCAAGTTGGGGTTGCGCCAGCTGCGGTCGACGTTCTCGACGAAGGCGTCGAAGACGAGGATCTGCGAGGCGAGGTCCGCCTCCACCGGATAGGCGACCGGGTCGTAGCCGAGCGCGCCGGGCAGGTAGTCCATGCCCAGGTTGGTGCCGGCGCTGGCCTTGATCAGCTCCTGCACCTCCTCGTCGGGCTCGGCGCGGGCCACGACCGGGTCCAGGTGCGTGATGACGAGCTCCGGCACCGGGAGCCCGAGGCGGCGGGCCAGCTCGCCGGAGATCACCTCGGCGACCAACGCCTTGGGGCCCTGACCCGCGCCGCGGAACTTGACGACATAGGTGCCGAGGTTGTCGGCCTCCACGATGCCGGGCAGGGAGCCGCCCTCCCGCAGGGGCGTGACGTAGCGGACGGCGGTTACCTCGGGCAGCACGCGACCACCCTAGCCGGGCCGTCCCGGCGCGCGGGCAGGGACGGGCGGCTCGGGCGGCTTCGAGGGCTCGGTCGGCTTCTACGACTCGGGCGGTTCTGGCGGCGTCGTGGACACCGCGACCGGTCAGTCGGCGGCAGGCGAGGCGGGGCCGCGGCGGCGGAGGGTCTCCACCTGGGTGAGGGCCTGACGGAGCTCGGACAGCCAGTCGTCGCTGTGCTCGCCGACCAGGCGGACGCACCAGGCCAGGGCCTCGGAGCGGCTGCGGGCGACGCCGGCGTCGACGAGGGTGTCGAGGACCTGGCGCTCGGGCTGACGCAGGCGGGTCATGACCGGCGCCGAGAGGTGGGTGAAGAGCTCGTTGGTGTCGCCGCACCGGATGCCCCAGCTGACCTTGCGCTGGTAGCGGTGCTCGACCTGGCGGGCGATGCGGATCCGGTCGTCGCGCGTGTCCTCGCGGAACTGGTGGATGCGTCCGGCGTGTGCGGCCGCGCGGTCCGCCTCGGCGGCGTCGGCGCCCAGGTCGGGGGCGGGAACACGGCCCCAGATCAAGATTTCGTCGCGGTCGGCGACGACCTCCGGAGGCTCGGTGAACCACGTGTCGGGGACGGCGCCGGTGATCCAGGCGGCGGCGTCATCGGCGGGCGGGGGCTCGGTTCGGGTGCCGGACGGTGGACGGTAGCGCATGACGGCCTCCCCTGGTGCTTCGTTGATTACATGCTTACACCGTTGCGTGCGTTGCGCCAGGAAGGCCGCTTCCGCTCAGAGCGGAAGCGGCGGGGGTGCCGGGAGGCGAGGGGTGGATCAGAGAACGAAGGAGTCCGTCCAGAGCTGGCGGCTGCGGCCGGAGAGGGCATCCATCAGAGCCACCGCCTGGCTGTCCGTCAGCGCCGCCACATAGTCGATCACCGCACGACCCCGGGCCCGGGCCACGCGGTCGGGGGTGCCCTCGGGCAGCTCGGCCTCGGCGAGTTCGACGAGGTCCCGGATCCGGCTGGGGAGGCGTTCCGCCTCGGCGGGGTCGGCCAGCCAGGCCAGCAGGGCCTCGACCAGCGACTCCAGCAGGCGCGCCTGGCCCCGCTGATGCAGGGCCAGATCGGGCCGGGCGAGGACGAAGCGGTTCTGGACGAACTTGAGGATCTGGACCTCGTGCCACTGGGCCGGGGCGAGCTGGACGTGGCCGGAGCGCACCGCGGGGGAGTCCGTGACGGCGATGGCGTCGACCAGACGCTTGGTCCACATGGCGGAAAAGGCCGCCACCTGCGACTCCGCCTCCAGGGAGCCGTCGAAGGGGACGCTGAGCAGGCCGTCGACGAGCTCGGCGCGGACCTGCTCGACCGCGGCGGCGAAAGCTTCGTCGTCGGTGACCCAGCCGTCCTTGCGATGCAACTGCCGGCGGAGGGCCTCGATGGCGTTGCCGGGGCGGCGCTGGACGAGCTCCTCGTCGGCGGTGCCGGAGTAGGAGGTGCGCTGCCAGGCCATCAGCTCGCCCGCGACCGCGCCCTGCTGGAGGACGCCGACGCGGTGAACGTCCTCGAGGTCGTGGATGGCGTAGGCGATGTCGTCGGCCGTGTCCATGACCGAGGCCTCGGGGGTCTGCTGCCAGTCGGCGACCAGGCCGGTGAAGGGGGCGCGTGCCTCGATCATGTCGTCGCGCTCGGTGGAGTAGGCGCCGAACTTCAGGGAGCCGCCGTCGGGGTCGTCCGGAGGTGCCGCGGCGCCGCGGGGAGCCGGGTCCATGAAGCGCGGGTGCGGGTCCGGGTGGCTGCGGCGGGTCCACGGGTACTTGAGGATGGCGGCGCGGGTGGCGGCGGTGAGGTTGAGGCCGATGGTGGCCTCGCCGCGGATCTCGGTGCTGGTGACGATGCGGTAGGACTGGGCGTTGCCCTCGAAGCCGTCGCGCAGGCGGAGGTGCTGGCGCGCGAGGTTGTCGAGGACGCGCTCGCCCAGGTGGCCGAAGGGCGGGTGGCCGAGGTCGTGTGCGAGCGCCGCCGCCTCCACCACGTCGGGGTCGCAGCCGCCGAGCTTGGCGAGCTGGTCGGGGTAGCGGGAGAGCAGCCGCTCCGCGATCGCGCGCGCCACCGAGGCGACCTTGAGGCTGTGGGTCAGGCGGTTGTGCACCAGCAGCCCGGCGCCGCCGGGGCTGATGACCTGGGTGACGCCGCCGAGGCGGGCGAAGAAGGGCGAGCTGACGATCCGGTCGCGGTCGACGCGGAACGGGCTGGCGGCGAGATCGCCGGGGGCGACGAGGCCGTCACCGAAGCGGCGCCGGGCGCGTGGATCTTCCATGCGCCCGACGCTAATACATCAGCGCCGGAGCGGTTCCGCAGCCCGAGGCGGCCGCAGCCAGGTCAGCGCGCATGCGAGTCGCCGTCCGCTGCCACGGCGCGGCAGCGATGGGAGGGTGACCGGCCGCCCGGGGTGCCTCTTGCTGTCCCTGCGCGGGGCGGGAGGGCCAGTGGGCGTGCGGGGCGCCGGCCGTTGCCGCGACGCGAGGGCGGCGAGAGGGTCAGTGGGCGTGCGAGTCGCCGGGCCGGTGTCGCGGCCCGGCGACGGGGGACGACGGCGACGAGGAGGTCAGCGGGCCTGCAGGGCGTCGAGGGCGACGGCCATTGCGAGCACGAGGCGGCGGTCCAGCGACGGGTCGTGCACGGTGACGACGTACTTGTCGCGCAGGCCCCACTTCTTGACCACGGTGAAGCCCGGCCGGCCGTTCAGCACGAAGTCGAAGTGGTAGGGCAGCCACGACAGCGACTCGACGAAGCGCCGCAGGATGGCGACCCACTGGTTGGTCTCCTGGCCGGTCAGCTCGCCGTAGCCGGGCTGGTCCAGGTGCCACGTCGAGCGCAGCAGCGAAGCCCTGAAGTTCTTGCGGAAAGAGCCGATAGGAGTGCCGGCCGCGTCCGTGACGTCGTACGTGGCGCCGAGGTCCATGACCTGGCGAGCCTTGAAGCCGAGCACGGGAGTGGACTTGGAGTCGTCGGTGTAGAGCGTCACCTGCTCCTTGAAGGCCATCCGCTTCTGCTGGGCGAAGGCGAGCAGGCCGGCCTCGGATCCGTCCGGGGCGGCGGCGTGGACCTCGTACTGGTTGACCATCAGGCGGATGCGCTGACGGACGATGAACTGGTGCTGCTGCTGAAGCGTGTCGGCGGTCACGGGCGGCAGTGTGACATACATCCGAAGCTGAGGACGTCCTCAGGTCCATGGTGGCGACCCCTGGCCCTCCACAGCCACACTTGAGTACCGGAACATCAATCCTGATGGAGGAAGCGCGCATGGCGAAGAAGAGGCGGACCGGGGCCTGGATCGCCCTCGCGGTGGGCGCCGCGGCGGTGTGGGCCGCGAAGGACATCCCGCTGCAGATGGGTTCGCGGCAGATCGGCAAGCGCGCGACCGGCGAGCGGGCCGAGCGTTACCGCCGGTCGGCCCAGTTCTCGGACGGCAAGTTCCGCAACACCCTCCCGGGCACCGAGATCGCGCCCGGCTCGATGCCGGGCATGCTGGCCGCCACCCTGCGCGACCGCGACCGCCGGCGACCCGGCTCGCCGGTGCCGCTCGTCACCCCGGAGACCGGCGGCGACGGGCTGTATGTGACCTGGTACGGGCACTCGTCCGCCCTGGTCGAGATCGAGGGCCGCCGCGTCCTGCTGGACCCGGTGTGGAGCGAGCGCTGCTCCCCGTCGCGGCTGCAGGGCCCGAAGCGGCTGCACGAGCCCCCGGTCGCGCTGCGGGACCTCCCGCCGCTCGACGCGGTGCTGATCTCCCACGACCACTACGACCACCTGGACATGGAGACGATCCGCAACCTGGTGGACCTGCAGGCGGCGCCGTTCCTGGTGCCGCTGGGTATCGGGGCGCACCTGGAGCGGTGGGGCGTGCCGGCCACCCGCATCATCGAGCTCGACTGGGACGAGAAGGCCACGGTTGCTGGCATCGAGTTCATCGCCACGGAGGCGCGCCACTTCTCGGGCCGCGGCTTCTCGCGCGACGAGACCCTGTGGGCCTCCTGGGTGATCAACGGCCCGACGCGCAAGGCGTTCTACTCCGGCGACACGGGTTACCACCCCGGCTTCGCGCGGGTGGGCGAGCAGCACGGCCCGTTCGACGTGACGCTGGTGCAGGTCGGTGCCTACGGCGATGCGTGGCCGGACATCCACATGTTCCCGGAGGACGGCGTGGCGACCCACGTCGACGTCCGCGGCAAGGTGATGATCCCGGTCCACTGGGCGACGTTCAACCTGGCGTTGCACGACTGGTCCGAGCCGGCCGACCGCACCTGGCGCGAGGCCAAGGCGCGCGACGTGACGCTCGCGATCCCGCGCCCGGGCGAGCGGGTCGATGTGGACAACCCGCCCGCCGTGGACGGCTGGTGGCAGCAGCTCTGACGGCGACAGCCTCGCCGGCCGGCAGCAACGGCGGTCGGCGAGGCGGCAACGCTTCCGGGTGCCCGGGGGCGATGCGGCAATCGTTTCCCGGGGCCCGGGGGCGATGCGGGAACCGCTTCCGGGTGTCCGGGGCGACGCGGGAACCGCTTCCGGGGTGCCCGGGCGCGACGTGACAACCGTTTCCCGATGCTCGGGGGCGACGCGGCAACCGTTTCCTGGGTGCCGGGTCAGGTGCCGGCGGCGTAGGCGGCGGCGAAGAGGGTCAGCATGAGGACGGCGGTGCCCACGATGAGGGGGCGGGCGTTGTTCCAGAAGATTTTGCGCTTGGCCGGGACGTCGCGCTTGGCGGAGCGGAGATCCCGGAGGCCGGCGTGGGCGCGGCCCACGCGGTAGCCGATCATGATCACGCCGACCGCGGTGATCAGCACTGCGACGCTCACTGCGGAACTCTGGTGGGACGACATGCGAAACCCCCTGGAGTGCTGCGTAGTGGTGCCGGACGAACCCCAGTGTGGGGGCCCGGAACGCGCGCATCCAGGGGATTTGCGGGCATGAACGGCTGATGCCGGGACGATGGTGATTTGTCGGGGTGTCAGCTTTCCGATCGTTGCCGGGGCACCAGGACCTTGACAGCGGCGGGAGCCACCTCGACGCGGATCTTCTTGACCGCGTCGCGGGCGCCGCCGTCGAGCTCGTACGTCAACGGCTGCTTGAGGGTCACGTCGATGCGCCGGGCGCGGGTCATGTGCACGAAGGGCGATTTGTCCGAACGGCCGACCGCCATCCGGCCCATCGTGCGCGCCCACTCGGCGGCGCCCCGGGCGGTGGCCACGCCTACGTCGAGCCAGCCGTCGTCCGGCTTGGCGTCGTCGAAGGCCGTGATGCCGCCGGTGATCATGCTGACGTTCCCGACGAGGACGCAGCTCGCGGTGTCGGCGAACCAGCTCGTACCGTCCACCTTGATCTTCGCCTTCGGGGCGGGATCCTCCAGGTGGCGCAGGCCGGTCCAGACGTACGACAGCTTGCCCATCCGATCCTTCAGCTTGCCGTCCGCGTCGTGGATCATCGCCCCGTCGAAGCCGATGCCGGCCATGACCGCGAAGTGCTCGCCGTTGAACACGCCGAGGTCGAGCTTGCGAGGAGCGCCCCGGAACGCGATGTCGACGGCGCCGGCCAGGTCCGCGGGGATGCCCAGGTTCGTGGCGAGCAGGTTCGCGGTGCCGGCGGGGATGATCGCGATCGGGATCTTCGCCTTCAGCCCGGCGAGCGTGTCGAGGCTGCGCTGCACCATGCCGTCGCCGCCCCAGACCACCACCAGGTCGGGCTTCTTCTCGACGGCCCGGCGCAGCTGCTTGGGCGCCTTCTTGCTCTTCGGGACCTCGTACCAGAGGAGGTCCTCGACGCCCTCGTCGGTGATCCGGCGGCGCAGCTCGTCGAGCCCGCCGCCGAGGGTCTTGCGCTGGTGCGCGATGACGGCGACTTTCCGGGGAGTCCGCATACCGACGCCGATACCCGAACGTCCCGAATTTGAAGCCCCAGCCCGGAAGACCGACGCGAAGGCCGAAGCCCGAGCCCGGAAGACCGAAGCAAAGACCGAAGCCCGAGCCCGGAAGACCGAAGCGAAGACCGAAAGCCGGGGACCGAAGCCGAAGACCGAAGACCGAAGACCGAACGCTCAGTGCACCGTCTGACGCATACGTTCCTCGGCGGCGGCGCTGCGGACCACCATCAGCCGCAGCTCCAGCTCGTCGGCGACCATCGCGGCGAGGTGCTCCAGCGCCTTGAGCTGCCGGGGTGTCGTCTCGCGCGGGCGGCTGTCGATCACGTTGACCGTGCCGAGGCGGTAGCCGTCGTGCGTACGGATGGGGGCCGCGGCGTAGAAGCGCAGGCCGAGCTCGCCACGGACTAGGGGGTGTTCGAGGGTGCGGGGGTCGACGGCCGCGTTGTTGATCACGTAGACGTCGTCCTGCGCGATGACGGACGCGCACAGCCCCGGCTCGCGGCCCAGCTCGCGGACGCCGGTGAGGCCCTGGCACGCCGCGAGCCACACCCGGTCCTGCTCGACCAGGGACACCGTGGCGATCGGGGTTTCGAAGATGGCGCCCGCCACGAAGGCGATCCGGTCGTACGCGTCCTCGACCGGCTGGTCCACGAGCCGGTAGCGGCGCACCGCCTCGAGCCGGCGGCGCTCCTCCGGGCCGACGTTGTCCAGGTATTCGTAGGCGCCCCCGGACACCGGACTGCTGCTGGTCACCAAGCCTCCAGAGAGAGAAGAAGTCAGGAAAGTCTCAGGAACGAGCGTAGTGAGCGCTCAGGGGCCCTGCGCAATGGTGCGGGCACGGGAAATCCGAGGTGAGGCGGCCCTTGGGCGGGAATGTCGCACAAACTGTCGGGTATCAGAGGGACGTGCACGCTCCCACTGCCGCCGTGGCCGGCCAACTCGCCCGTGATCTCGTCCTGTCCGTCGGCGCCGCCCCCGGCGCCGGGGAGGCCGCCGACGCGTCCGCGCGGCGCGAGCAACTCGGCGGGAAGGGCGCCAACCAGGCGGTGGGTCTGGCCCAACTGGGCGTACGCCCGCAGCTGATAGCCGTGGCCGGCGACGACACGATCGGGGACGTGCTGCTCGACCAGGCCCGGCGCGACGGCATCGGCGTCGGGGCGGTGGTCCGGCGCGCCGGGGCGCTGACCGGGCTCATCGTGGAGGTGCTCGACGGGGACGGCAAGTGGCGGTACGTCCAGCATCTTCCCGAGCCGGTGCTGCTGACCGAGGAGGACGTGCTGCGGGCGCACGACGTGATCGCGGGCTCGGACGCCGTACTCGTGCAACTGCAGCAACCGCCCGCTGCCGTGCTGGCCGCCGCCCGGATCGGCCACGACGCGGGCCGGCTGGTGGTGCTCGACGGGGTGCCGGACGAGGGCACGCGCGACGAACTGCTCGCGTACGCCGGCGTGTTGCGCGCGGACGAGCAGGAGGCCGAGCTGCTGTGCGGCGGCGAGGCCACCGTGGAACGGGCGCGTGAGCTGCTCGGGAAGGGTCCGAAGCTGCTGGCGCTCGGCGTGGCGGAGGGCAACCTGTTCGTGTGGGAGGACGGGCACGTACGCCTGCCGCTCACGAGCGAGGATGTGGTGGACACCACCGGGGGCGGTGACGCCTTCACGGCTGCGCTCACGGCAGCCCTGTTGCGTGGCGAGGATTACGCCTTCGCGGCCCGGTGGGCAGTCGCGGCGTCCGGCGCGACCGTCGGGCACCCGGGCGGCCGTCCCGCCCTGACCGTCGCCGAGATCGAGCAGCGGGCGGGAGCGATCGCTCGTGGGTGAGATCGGGCCCGCCGAGCCGTGGGCGGTGCGGGAGACGGCCCTGTCCGAGGGCGACCTGCGCCAGGCCGAGTCGCTGTTCGCGCTGGCCAACGGGCACATCGGACTGCGCGGCAACCTGGACGAGGGCGACCCGGTGGGCATGCCGGGCACCTATCTCAACTCGCTGTTCGAGGAGCGGGACCTGACGTACCCCGAGGCCGGGTACGGCTTCCCGCAGCGCACCCAGACGGTGGTCGACGCCCCTGACGGCAAGGTGATCAGGCTCACTGTGGACGGCGACCCCTTCGACGTCCGGACCGGCACGGTGCACCGGCACGAGCGCGTGCTCGACCTGCGCGCCGGCACACTGCGCCGGGACGTCGACTGGACGAGCCCGTCCGGCGCCCGGATCCGGCTCAGCAGCACGCGCGTGGTGTCGTTCACGCACCCCGCTGTCGCCGCGATCCGGTGGGAGGTCACGGCGGGGGAGGGCGCGGTGACCGTACGCGTGGAATCGGATCTCGCGGCGAACCAGCCGCAACCGGAGCAGCGGGACGACCCCCGCGCGTCGGCCGTGGTCGAGTCGCCGTTCGAGGCGCTGTCGCACGCGGACGACGTGCTGCTCCACCGCACCAAGCGCAGCAAGATCGAGGTTGCCTCGGCCGTCGCGCACGAGGTCAGCACCGGGCGCACCGAGGTCCGGTCCGAGCCGGACCGCATCCGCACGGTGGTCACCGCCGAGCTCCCGGCCGGCGGCTCGCTGCGCCTCGACAAGATCATCGCGTACGCGTGGAGCGAGCCGGATCCCCTCCCCAAGGCGCGCGCCGACCGCGACGAGGCCGTCCGCGTGGGCTTCGACACCTTGTGTGACGAACAACGCGCCTATCTCGACGACTTCTGGGCGGGTGCCGATGTCGAGCTCGAAGGCGACCCGGAGGTGCAACAGGGCGTCCGCTTCGGGCTCTTCCACGTGCTGCAGGCGGGCGCGCAGGCCGGGCCGCACCCCATCGCGGCGAAGGGGCTGACCGGCAACGGCTACGACGGGCACACGCTCTGGGACACCGAGACGTTCGTGCTGCCGCTCCTGACGTACACGCATCCGGCCTGCGTGGGGTCGGCCCTGCGCTGGCGCCACCGCACCCTCGGCGCGGCCCGCGACCGGGCCGAGGAGCTGCGGCTGGCCGGCGCCACCTATCCATGGCGGACGATCTCCGGGCCGGAATGCTCGGGCTACTGGCCGGCCGGGACGGCCGCCCTGCACGTCAACGCGGACATCGCCGCGGCGGTGCTGCGCTACGTCGCGGCCACCGGCGACGAGGACTTCCTCGAGGAGGCGGGGCTGGAGATCCTCGCCGAGACCGCCCGGCTCTGGGCCCGGCTGATCCACGTCGACGACCACGGGGTGGCGCACATCGACGGCGTGACCGGCCCGGACGAGTACACCGCGCTGGTCGACGACAACATGTTCACCAACCTGATGGCGCAGCACAACCTGCTCGGCGCCGCCTCCTACGGGTCGCGCATGCCGGGCGTCGCCGACGACGAGATCGCCCGCTGGAAGGAACTGGCCGAGGCGCTCTTCCTGCCCTACTCCGCCACCCGGAACGTGCACGAGCAGCACAGCGGCTTCACCCGCTTCGAGGAGTGGGACTTCAGCGCCGACGGCTATCCGCTGTTCATGCACTACCCGTACCTGGATCTGTATCGCCGTCAGGTTGTCAAGCAGGCGGACCTCGTGCTGGCGATGATGCTGCGCGGCGACGCGTTCACCGCCGAGGAGAAGTTGCGGAACTTCGTGTACTACGAGGCGCGTACGGTCCGGGACTCCTCGCTGTCGGCACCCGCGCAGGCCGTCCTCGCGGCGGAGACCGGTCACCTCGACCTCGCCCACGACTATCTCGCCGAGGCGGCGCTGCTCGACCTGCGCGGCGGCGGCGAGTCCAGCGGGGACGGTCTGCACATCGCCGCCTGCGCCGGGGCGTGGACGGCGCTGGTCATGGGCTTCGGCGGCCTGCGCGACCACGACGGGCGGCTGTCCTTCGCCCCGCGACTGCCGCGACACCTGCCCCGGCTGCGCTTCCGGTTGCGCTGGCGGGACAGCCGCCTGGTGGTGACCATCACCCCCGGCAAGGCCACGTACGAAGTCAGCGGCGGCGAGCTGTCCTTCACCCACCACGACACGCCGGTGACCGTGGCCGAGGGCGACCCGGTGACGTTGCCGCTGCCGTCCGAGCCGGTGCGCGAGGCGCCCTTCACACCGCGCCCGCCGTCGCGCGCAACCTCACCCTCGTGATCGCGCGGCCCGTCACCTCCTCGACCTCCGCCGTGAACCCGTGCCGCCTGACCACCTCGCCCGGCCCGGTCGGAATGTGGCCGAGCTCGGCGAGCAGCAGGCCGGCGATCGTGGTGTAGTCGCCGTCCGCGCCGCTGAACCCGATCCCGGGCAGCTCGTGGATCGGGTAGGAGCCGGGCAGCAGCAGCGCGCCGTCCGGCTCCTCGACGACGGGCTGGGCGTCCCGGTCGGTCTCGTCGTAGATCTCCCCGACGATCTCCTCGACCAGATCCTCCATGGTCACGATGCCCTCGACGGCGCCGCCCTCGTCCACGACCAGCGCGAACTGCTGCCGCTCCAGCCGCAGCTGGCGCAGCGCGTCGGACACCTTGGCCATCCCGAGCAGGAACAGCACCGGATGCACCAGGGCGTCGACCGGCTCGTCCGCCTTGTCGTCGCCGGCGAGGTCGCGCAGGTGCACGATGCCCGCCACGTCGTCCAGCCCGGCCGGGCCCACGACCGGCGCCCGGGAATGGCCGGCGTCGATGAGGGCGTCGAGCGCCGTACGGGCGGGGGTGCCCGTCGCCAGCGTCAGCACGTCGCGGCGGGGCACCAGGATCTCGCGCAGGCTGCGCTCGGCGATCTCGAACGCCCCGGAGATGATCGTGCGCTGCTCGGCGGAGAAGTCGCGGCGGGCGGCGACCATCGCGCGGATCTGCTCCGGGGTGGCCTCCACGCGTCGCATCAGTCGGCTCAGGGTCTTCGCGAGGCGCACGCCCTTGTTCTTACCTGGTCACCGGCGGTCATTTCAGCCGCTTGGCCTCAGCCGCTTTCGGGGGCCGCTCGGCTCGGCGGCTTTCGCGGGCCGCTCGGCTCGGCGGCTTCCGCGGGCCGCTCGGCTCAGCCGCTTTCCTCGGCCCAGACCCGCCAGTCGTCGAGGACGCCGTAGAGCTCGGGGGTGAGCCAGCCCGGCGCCGAGCGCTGGAACACGCCCGGATCCATCCGGTCGGCGCCCTCGGGCAGCGCGCCGAGCAGGTGCGGGATCAGCTCGGTGAGGTTCGCCCAGTGCACCAGCTCCGGTTCCGCGGGCCAGGCGCCCAGCACCACCTTGGCCGAGGCGCCGCGTCGCTCGAGCGCCTCGAGCGTGAGGGCGGTGTGGTTGAGCGTGCCGAGCCCGGCCCGCGCCACGACCAGCGTCGGCACCCCGAGCGTGGTCGCCAGGTCGGCCATCGTCCACGCCTCGCCCGACGGCCGTACCCCCATCGGCGTCAGCAGCCCGCCGACGCCCTCGACCAGCACGAGATCATGCCGCGCCGACTCGGCTCGCAGCGCGTCCACCACCTCGTACAGCTCCAGCGGCGCCAGACCGGCGAACCGCGCGGCCGGCAGCGGCGCGAGCTGCTCCGGGTAGGAAGCCAGCGTCCGGCAGGTGCGCGGCGCGGCGAGACGGGTGATGCGGTCGGCGTCGGTGGGGGCGCCGGTGGCCGTACCCGTCTGGCCGGCCTTGATCACCGCCACCCGCAACCCGGCCCCCTGCGCGGCCGCCGCGATCGCCGAAGCCACCGCCGTCTTGCCGACGCCGCCGTCGGTCCCGCTCACCAGCACGATCCCGCGCCACTCACCATGATCCACCGGCTGAGGCGCGGGCCGGCCTTCCTTCCCAGGTACGCCACCAGCCCCCGACCCGGCCCCGTCCGCTCCCCGCTCGTCCGCGTCGGATCCGGCCTGGCTTTCCTCGGCCGGCTCGTCTTCGGCGGGCTCGCTTTCGGCGGGCTCCTCCTCGGTGGGCTCGCTCTCGGCCGGCTCGTCCTCGCCCGGCTCCTCCTTCGCCGGCTCGTCACCGGGTGCCTCGGAAGGGGCTTCCTCTGGCGCAGGGCTGATGGGCGCAGGACTGATGGGG
>NZ_JAUQWH010000202.1 GCF_030757795.1 Actinoplanes oryzae | reverse complement strand
GCGTACGAGGGGGGCGGCCAGTCGACCGGCGGCTGCGGGAACTTCCCCCGCCGCAGCAGCCGCCGCGCCCGGGTCCGGGTCGTCTGCACCTCGGTGAGCGTCAGGTGCTCCTCGAGCTTCTCCCCCAGGCCGCCGTCGAGCTCGGCGACGAGCCGCGACAACATCTCCGCCGCCTCGGCAGGCAGGGGCTTGCCGGTCCAGCCCCACAGCACCGTGCGCAGCTTGTTCTCCACGTGGAACGACACGCCGTGGTCGACCCCGTGGATCCGCCCGTCCGGCGCGTAGAGCACGTGGCCGCCCTTGCGGTCCGCGTTGTTGATCACCGCGTCGAGCACGGCGAGGCGGGCCAGGCGCGGGTCGTCGGCGTGCGCCAGCGCGTACGCGTCCCCGTCCTCGTCCCGCGCGTTGGCCACCGCGATCCAGCCCTGGGGAACGTCGTAGGCGGGCACGAACCCGATCAGCGACTCGGCCGAGCCGGGCTCGTCGATCCACAGCTGGCACATGCCGAGGCCCAGGGGCCCGTCGCGCAGGACCGTCGGCGGCACGAGCCCCCAGCCGGTCGCCTGCGAGACCAGGAACGCCGAGATCTCGCGGCCGGCCAGCGTGCCGTCCGGGAAGTCCCAGAGCGGGCGCTCGCCCTGCACCGGCTTGTAGACGCAGCGGCGGGTCAGCCCGTCGAGGGTGATCTCCGCGCGCAGCGTGGTGTTGGACGCGTCGACGAGCCGGCCCTCCAGCTCCAGCGAGCCGCGGGAGAGCAGCTCGAGGGCCTGCTCCTCGGCGAGCACGGCGGCCGGCTCGGCTGTCACCGGTGGTAGCCGTTCTGCCGGGGACAGAGGTGGCCGGCCGGGTCGAGCGGCTGGCCGCAGAGCGGGCACGGCGGGCGGCCGGCGGCGACCACGCGGCGGGCCCGGTCGATGAACGCCCGGGTCGCCTCCGGGGTGAGCCGGACGCGGAGCCGGTCGAGGTCGTCGTCGGGCTCGTCGTCCTCGTCGTCGCCGAGCGGGGTGTCGTCGTCCTCGTCCTCGTCGTCGTCCTCGACGAGTTCGGGCTCGGCGTCGCCCTCGCCGACCTCGATCGCCTCGATGACGACCGTGGCGGTGTCGACGTCGAACGCCAGCCCCAGCGTGCCGACGCGGAACTCCTCGTCGACGGGGGTCTCGAGCGGCTCGTTGTCGTTGACGGCCAGCGGGGACGGCTCCGGCAGCTTCACGCCGAAGCGGCGGCTCGCCTCGGTGAGCAGCTCCTCGAGCTTCTCGGCGAGCAACGACACCTGGACCTTCTCCAGCGCCACGCTGACGACCCGCCCGCCCCCTCGCGCCTGGAGGAAGAACGTGCGGTCGCCCGGCTCGCCCACCGTCCCGGCGACGAACCGCTCCGGCGGCTCGAAGGCATGCACCTGGTGGGTCATAGGGTCGACCCTATCCGCCCGCGCACGCGAGCGCGCAGCGCACCGGGCCGGTTCGCCGAGGGCGCAATGCGCACGCACCCAGCGGTAACACGATGGTCACCAACCGTTGTCAGACGCCCCCTCCGGCGCCGCCGCCCACCGCGGCGTCGCCCGACTCCGCGGCCTGTTTCGGCGGGATCAGCCCGGACAGATCGGTCGAGTCGTTGACCTTGACGACGAACGGCCGCGTCGGCGTGTACCTGATCACGGCCACCGAGGCCGGGTCGGCCACGATCCGCTGGAACTGGTCGAGGTGCAGCCCGAGGGCGTCCGCCACGATGGCCTTGATCACATCGCCGTGGCTGCACGCCACCCACAGCGCGTCCGGGCCGTGCTCGGCGGTCACCTTGGCGTCCCAGGTGCGCACGGTGGCGACAGCCCGCGCGGACATCGCCGCCATCGCCTCGCCGTTCGGGAAGACGGCCGCGCTCGGATGCTGCTGGACCACCTGCCAGAGCGGCTCCTTGGCGAGGTCCTTGAGCGGCTTGCCCTCCCAGTCGCCGTAACCGCACTCGATCAGGCCCTCGTCGAGCGCGGGCACGGCGTCGGGCAGCGCCAGCTCGACGGTCTGCCGGCAGCGGATCAGCGGGCTGGTCACGACGGTGGCGACGGGGAGATCCCGCAGCCTCTCCCCGGTACGCCGGGCCTGCGCGCGCCCGGTCTCGTCCAGCTCGACGGGCTGCCGGCCGGCCAGCACGCCCGTGGCGTTCGCGGTGGTCCGCCCGTGGCGGAGGAGCAGCAGAGTGGCCATGACTACTCCGCCACCCCGGACGCCTCGTAGGCCTCGGCCACGGTGCGCAACGTCGCGATGCCACTCTCCCGGTCGCCCACGTACAGGGCCACCGACAGGGTGCCGACGCCCGCGGCAGCGTACTCGCGCAAGCGCTCGACGATCTTGCTCTTGGGCCCGATCAGCGAGGTGCGGTCGATGAACTCCTGCGGCACGGCCGCGGCCGCGTCCCGGATCTTGCGGTCCAGATAGAGGTCCTGGACCTGCTTGGCCTCCGCGCCGTAGCCCATGCGGACCGCCAGCTGGTTGTAGAAATTCTGCTCGCGGCTGCCCATCCCGCCGACGTAGAGCGCGGCGTAGGGCCGGATCAGGTCGGCGCACGCGGCCACGTCGTCGCCGATCGCCACCGGCACGGTCGGGCACACGTCGAAGCCGGTCAGCCCGGCGCCGGCCTTGGCCCGCCCGCGCTCGATGTGCTGCAGGTACTCCCCCGCCGCGTCCGCGGCGAAGAAGATGGCCAGCCAGCCGTCGGCGATCTCCCCGGCCAGCTCCAGGTTCTTCGGGCCCACGGCCGCGAGATAGATGGGTACGGCCTCCCGGGGCGGATGGAACCCCAGCCGCAGCGCCTTGCCCGCCCCGTCCGGCAGCGGCAGCTGGTAGTGCTGACCGTCATAGGCCACGGGCTTGCGCGCGATCGCCAGCTTGACGATGTCGACGTACTCCCGGGTGCGGCCCAGCGGCTTGGCGAAGCGGACCCCGTGCCACCCCTCGGAGACCTGCGGGCCGGACACCCCGAGGCCGAGCCGGAAGCGGCCGCCCGACAGCGTGTCCAGGGTCGCCGCGGTCATGGCCGTCATCGCGGGGCTGCGCGCCGGGATCTGCATGACGGCGGCGCCGATGTCGATCCGCTCGGTCTGCCCGGCGATCCACGCGAGCATGGTGGGCGAGTCCGAGCCGTACGCCTCCGCCGCCCACACCACCGAGTAGCCGAGCCGGTCGGCCTCCTGTGCCATGGCGAGGTGGTCGGCCGGCGTGGTCCACGAGGTCTGGTAGCCGAGGCTGAATCCGAGCCGCACGGGTCCTCCCGTTCCGCGGTGCACCGATGCTCCGCGAGTACGAACCTACTTCACCACCGAGAGTGATCTCCCGGCAGTTGCGTCGCCTTCCCGACCGAACGCACAGGTGATCACGGTCTTATGTGCGTTCCGCGGGTGGTCTTCGCTGAATAAGGTTCAGGAATGCAGCAGAGACCGCTCGGCCGAAGCGGGCTGGCGGTCACCCGGCTCGGGCTCGGCACCATGACCTGGGGCCGCGACACCGACCCCGACGACGCCGCCGCCCAGCTGAAGGCGTTCCTCGACGCCGGGGGCACCCTCGTGGACACCGCCGACGTGTACGCGGACGGCGACGCCGAGGCGGTGATCGGCTCGCTGCTCGGCCACCTCGTCGCCCGCGAGGAGCTGGTCATCGCCACCAAGGCGGGGCTCGGGGGCTGGCGCCGCCGGGACGGCTCGCGCGGTCACCTGCTGCGCACCCTCGACGCGTCCCTGCGCCGCCTCGGCACCGACTATGTGGACCTGTGGCAGCTGCACGGCTACGACGCGCACACCCCGATGGAGGAGACGCTCGGCGCCCTGGACCACGCGGTGAGCAGCGGACGCGTCCGCTACGTCGGCGTGTCCAACTTCGCCGGGTGGCAGACCGCGCAGTTCGCCACCTGGCAGCGCGCCTACCCGGGCCGGGCGCCGATCGTCGCCACCCAGGTGGAGTACAGCCTGCTCGAGCGGGGCATCGAGCGCGAGGTCCTGCCCGCCGCGGCGGCCCTGGGCATCGGGGTGCTGCCCTGGTCGCCCCTGGGCCGCGGGGTGCTGACCGGCAAGTACCGCAACGGCCGCCCGCTCGACTCCCGCGCCGCCACCGACCACCTGGCGCCGTTCGTCCAGACCTACCTGGAGCCGCGCAGTTCCAGCATCGTCGAGGCGGTGGTCACGGCGGCCACGGGCCTGGGCGTCGAACCCCTCGAGGTCGCCCTCGCCTGGATCCGCGACCGCCCCGGCGTCACGGCGCCCATCCTCGGCGCCCGCACGGCCGGCCAGCTGCAGGGCGCCCTGCAGAGCGAGGACCTCACGCTGCCCGCGGAGATCGCGATGGCCCTCGACGACGTGTCCGCGCTCACCGTCGGCTACCCCGAGCGGGAGGGACTCACCGGCCCGGGAGCATGAACACTGGTCACTCGCCCGGCCGCGGCGCATATTAGACGCCATGGACTACGAGTACGCGCCCATGCGGTTGCCATCGAACGTCGATCGCCTGACCGCTGCGGCGCAGCTGGCCATCCAGGCGGAGTTCTCCGGCTGGGAGCTCGCCCGGGTGCAGCTCTACCGGGACGGCTCCCGGAAGGTGATGCTCCGCCGCAAGGTGCGGGACACCCCCCAGCCGGGTCTTTCGATATGACAAACGCGGCGCGCCCCGGGAGGGACGCGCCGCGCTTCACAACTCACAACTCACGACTCCCGGTGCAGCGGAGCCACTCCAGCCCCTGCGCTGCGCCCGTCGATGACTTGGGTGCCCAAAATCAGCGAAGCGGGGTTTCTTCGCTGATTTTTGGTGCCCAAGTCATCGACGGGCGCAGCGCCCGCCGGAGCGAAGCGAAGGCCATTTAATGGTTGTGCCCGGAGTGGTCTTCCTCGTCGTCCTCGTCGGGGAGGAAGGGGTGCTCGTCCAGCCGGCCCACGAGCAGGTCGTCGGGCGCCGGGGCGAACGGGCCGGCCCCGTCCTCGTCCGGGAAGGCCTCCAGGTCGAGCGGCTCCTTGATCTCGGAGACCGTGAGCAGCCCGTCGAGCGGCTCGAGCTCGGGCACGTCGAGCGCGCCCAGCGAGCCGTCGCCGGCCTGGAGCAGCTCGAGCACGGCCTCGCCGACGGACTCGACCGGCTCGGCCTCCTCGTCGGCGGGCACCAGGTTCTTGCGGGCCTCGTCGGCGACGCGGAGCAGGGCCGCGACGCTGGGGACCCGGTAGTCGCGCCGCTGGCGGACCGAGATCACCTGATCGTAGGGGTCGCCGGAGCCGTCGAGGGCGCCGGCCGTGGCGGCGAAGCGGGCGTCCGCCTCGTCGGGGTCGATGGACTCGACGTCCCACGGCGTGACCTCGCCGAAGGCGTCGAGCAGCCGCTCGTCGTAGGCGAACGAGGCGTTGTTCAGGGTGACGTACGCCTTCCAGACGTCGTCGTCGTCCACCCGGCCCTGGGCGGCCTTGACCGCCGCCAGGTGCTGCTTGGCGGCCTCCACGACCCGGTCGAGGGCGGCATCGAGCTCCGCGTGCTGGTCGTCGGTCATGGTGACAGTGGTCCTCTCGGCGTCGAGCGTAAGAAGCGAGATCAGCTCGACCGCAGCAGGCGGTCGAGCACACGCACGCCGAACTGTAGTCCCTCGACCGGGACGCGCTCGTCGATGCCGTGGAACAACGAGGAGAACGGCAGGTCGGCGGGGAGTTTCAGGGGCGCGAAGCCGAAGCAGCGGATGCCCAGGGTGCTGAAGGCCTTGGCGTCGGTGCCGCCCGACAGCATGTACGGCACGGCGCGGGCGCCCGGGTCCTCGGCGCGCAGGGCGGCGCCCATCGCGTCGACGAGCGCCCCGTCGAAGCTGGTCTCGACGGCGCCCTGCTGCGACACGTGCTCGATCTCGATGTCGGGGCCGATGAGCTCCCGGAACTGCTCGAGGAACGCCTCCGCCTGGCCGGGCAGCGTGCGGCAGTCGATCGTCGCGGACGCCGTACCCGGGATGACGTTGTCCTTGTAGCCGGCCTCGAGCCGCGTCGGGTTGGCCGTGTTGCGCACGGTCGCGCCGATGATGTTGGCGATCGGGCCGAGCTTGGCGATGGCCAGCTCCGGCTCGTCGGGGTCGAGCTCGATGCCCAGCGCGTCGGAGACCTGCTCCAGGAAGGCCCGGACGGTCGGGGTGAGCACCATCGGGAACTTGTGCCGGCCGACCGCGGCGACCGCCTCGGCCAGCGCGGTGACCGCGTTGTCGTCGTGGACGAACGAGCCGTGGCCGGGCCGGCCCTTGGCGTGCAGGCGCAGCCAGTCGATGCCCTTCTCCGCGGTCTCGACCAGGTAGAGCCGCAGGTCCTTGCTGACCGTGTACGAGAACCCGCCCACCTCGCCGATCGCCTCGGTGACGCCCTCGAACAGGCCGGCGTGCTCGTGGACGAGGAACTGGGAGCCGTACTCCATGCCGGCCTCCTCGTCCGCGGTGAAGGCGAGCACGATGTCGCGCGGCGGGACGACGCCGGTGCGCTGCCACTCGCGGACCGTCGCGATCATCATCGCGTCGAAGTCCTTCATGTCGATCGCGCCGCGGCCCCACAGGTAGCCGTCCTTCTCCTCGCCGGAGAAGGGGTGCACCGACCACTCGCTCGCGTCGGCGGGCACCACGTCGAGGTGGCCGTGCACGAGCAGGGCCCCCCGGGACGGGTCGCTGCCCGGGATGCGCGCCACGAGGTTGGCCCGTTTCGGCGCGGACTCGTGCAGCACGGACTCGATGCCGACCTCGGCGAGCTGCGCGGCGACGTACTCGGCAGCGACGCGCTCCCCGGCGGTGGTCCGCGGGTCACCGGTGTTGCTGGTGTCGATCCGGAGCAGGTCGCGGCAGATGCCGATGACCTCGTCGGCGGCGGTGATCGGTTCCATCCGCTATTCCTACCAGCTGCGGGCGCCGGGCGCGTTTGGCGGGCTTCACCCGGCGGGTACCTCCCGCCCGTGTCCGCAACCCTTCCCCCGCTGCCGCCGGTCGGCGGCGAGACCACCGGCATCGCGATCACCGACGTGGTCGCCCGCGAGCACCGCGAGTTGCTCGCCCTCGCCGAGGAGCTGACAGCCGACGGTACGGACGCCGCGCGCCGGGCGACGATCGCCCAGGTGCTCGTCGCGTCGGTGGCCCGGCACCTCTCCGCCGAGGAGCAGTACCTCTATCCCGCCGTACGCTCGGTCGTCCCGGACGGCCCGGAGCTGGTGACCCGGGAGCTGGCCGAGGACCGCGCGCTGCTGGAGGAGCTGCGCCTGTTCGAGGGCTCCGGCGACTCCTCGGGGCTGGCCGCCCGGCTGCGGAGGCACGCCGGGGCCGCATCCGCGGAGCTGATCCCCCTGCTCGAACAGCTCGCCGGGGTCGAGGACCTGATCCGGCTGGGCAACCGTTTCGAGACGGCCCTGGAGGCGGCGCCGACCCGCCCGCACCCGGGCACCCCGGTGACGCCGCCGTGGAACAAGGTGGTGGACCCGGCCGTGGCCCTCGTGGACAAGGTTCGCGACGTCGTGGGGCGGCGGACGACGTACCCGAAGGATCTCTGACCAGGCACACAACAAGACTTCCGTCAATGGCAGAGGACCAAGGTCATATGACGGTGATCGATGCTCGTACTGATTGGTAACTTCTGTCCTTTTGAGTTACCCGTTTGTCATATCTGGGGGATCTTTGGTCGGCCGAAGGTCTAGCCCTTATCCTGCAAACGTCCTACCGTCACGCTATGAACCTGGAGCTGCGGCATCTCAAGGTGGTTGTTGCCATCGCGGAGACGGGCAGCGTGACGAAGGCTGCGTCGCTGCTCGGACTGGCCCAGCCGGCCCTCACCGCCCAGCTGCAACGCATCGAGCGCACGCTCGGCGGACCGCTGTTCGAGAGGGACCGGCGCGGCGCACGCCCCACGGCCCTGGGTGAGCTGGTGCTCTCCCGGGCCCGGGTGCTCCTGCCGGCGATGAAGGGCCTGCAGGACGAGGCCGCCCGGCTGGCCGGGTCCGGCTCGGACACCACGATGGGCCGCTACCGCATCGGCTCGATCGGCGGCCCGGTCGTCGGCGGCATGGTGCAGCGCCTCTCGGAGGCCCAGCCGGACGCGCAGATCAGCACGTTCGCGTCGTACTCGCAGGACGAGCTCGCCTCGCTCACCCAGGCCGGCAAGCTGGACTTCATCCAGATCGGCGCGTGCGGGCACAACATGAACCCCACGCCCGAGTACGGCCTGACGTGGCAGAGCATCGCCGTCGACGGCATCTGCATCCTCATGCCCGAGGACCATCCCCGGGCGCAGGAGCTCGACGTCGACCTGGCCGACCTCGCCGAGGAGAAGTGGGTCGCCGGGCCGGGCGAGGGCTGCTTCGCCGACTGCTTCGCCGCGGCCTGTGCCCGGGCCGGGTTCACCCCCCTCCGCATCTTCGAGACCGACATCCGCGGCTGCGTCGACATGGCCGAGTCGGGCGTCGCCCTGGCCCTCTGCCAGCACGCCTTCCGCCCGCCGAGCGGCCTGGTCACCCGCCCCCTGCGCGGCGCGCCCCTGCGCTGGCGCCAGCTCCTGGGCTGGCACCCGGACAGCCCGGCGGCCCAGGTGGCCCCCCGCCTGCTGGAGATGGCCGGGGAGGCCTATCTCGACGCCTCGGCCCGGAATCCGCTCTATCTGAAATGGCGCGAAAGCTATCCCGATCTCGGCGTCGAACAACTCGCCGCCGTCTGATCCGCCCGCTCCCCCGGTTCACACCGGCGTCATGTTTGCCCGGCGCCCGGAATCGTGGCTGCCGCATTACGATGCGACACCATGACGCCGCCCGAGCCCGCTGTGTCCGGCGACTTCGAGCTGTCGACGGACGAGCGGCGCGTGGTGGCGCGCCACGTCGTCCTGCGAGGGGTGCGGGCGTGATCCTGCCGAAGGTGCGCGACCCGCGGTTCATCACGATCCGCCGGGGCGGGACGCTCACCGACGACGACCACCGGCTGCTGGCGCTGTGGGCGGCCGGGTGTGCGGAGCATGTGCTCGGGCTGTTCGAAGCGGCCCGGCCGGAGGACACACGGCCGCGGGAGGCGATCGAGGCGGCGCGGGCGTGGACGCGCGGCGAGCTGAGGATGATGGACGCCCGGGCGGTGGGCGGGCACGCGATGGGGGCCGCGCGGGACCTGCGGGGTGCGCCCCGGTTCGCCGCGTACGCCGCCGGGCAGGCCGCCGTCGTCGCACATGTCGCCGCGCACGAGCTGGGCGCCGCCGCGTACGCGATCAAGGCCGTGCGCGCCGACCAGGGTGACGAGGCCGGGCGGGACGAGTGCCAGTGGCAGCGGGAGCGGTTGCCCGCGGAGATCCGGGAGCTGGTGCTCGACGATCAGCGGCTGCGCAACGACATCTGCTGGTCGGTGTTCGGGTGAAGCCCCCGGCCTCAGGGCCGGGGGCTGCGTTCCGAGCGGGTCGGGTCAGGCGGTCGCCGGGGCGGGCGAGGCGACCGAGAAGGTCAGCTCCCCGTCCGCGACGCCGACGGTGACCGTCTGGCCGGGGGCGAGGTCCGCCGCCAGCAGCATCCGCGACAACCGGTTGTCCAGCTCGCGCTGGATCGTGCGGCGCAGCGGGCGGGCCCCGTACTCCGGCTGGAAGCCCTTCTCCGCCAGCCAGTCGACCGCCTCCGTGGCGATCTCCAGCCGGATGTCCTGCGCCCGCAGCCGCCGGCGGGTCTCGTCGAGCAGCAGCTCGGTGATCTGGCGCAGCTGCTGCGTCTCGAGCTGCCGGAAGACGATGACCTCGTCGATCCGGTTGAGGAACTCGGGCCGGAACTGCTCGCGCAGCCGCCGGTCGAGCCGCTCGCGCAGGTCGCGGTCCTCCGACGCGCCGGCGTCGGACGCGCCGAAGCCGAGGGTGCGCTTGGTGCCGCTGATGATCTCCGAGCCGATGTTGCTGGTCATGATCAGCACCGTGTTCTTGAAGCTCACCGTGCGGCCCTGGCTGTCGGTCAGCCGGCCGTCGTCGAGCACCTGGAGCAGGATGTTGAAGACGTCCGGGTGGGCCTTCTCGATCTCGTCCAGCAGCACCACACTGTACGGCCGGCGCCGCACGGCCTCGGTCAGCTGCCCCGCCTCGTCGTAGCCGACGTAGCCGGGAGGGGCACCGACGAGCCGGGACACGGTGTGCCGCTCCTGGAACTCGCTCATGTCGAGGCGGATCATCCGCTCGGACTCGCCGAAGAGCGCCTCCGCCAGCGAGCGCGCCAGCTCGGTCTTGCCGACGCCGGTCGGGCCCAGGAAGAGGAAGCTGCCGACGGGCCGGTCGGGGTCCCCGAGCCCGGCACGCGAGCGGCGCACGGCCTCGGCGACCGCGGCGACGGCGTCCTCCTGGCCCACCACCCGGTCGTGCAGGTGGCTCTCCAGGCGCAGCAGGCGCTCGCGCTCCTCCTCGGTGAGCTGGGCGACCGGGATGCCGGTGGCCCGCGAGACGACCTCGGCGATGTCCTCCGGGGTCACCTGCGGCACGGCGCCCTCGCCGCCCTCGGCCTGCCGGATCTGCTCCTTGACGGCGTTGATCTCGTCGCGCAGCTCCGACGCCCGCTCGTAGTGCTCCGCCGCCACGGCCTGGTCACGGTCGCGGGACAGCTGCTCGAGGCGGCGCTCCTGCTCGCGTACGTCCGCGGCGGGGGTCTTCACCCGCAGCCGCACCCGCGCGCCGGCCTGGTCGATCAGGTCGATCGCCTTGTCGGGCAGGAACCGGTCGGTGATGTAGCGGTCGGACAGCTCCGCCGCGGCCTGCAGGGCCTCGTCGGTGATCCGGACCTGGTGGTGCGCCTCGTAGTTGTCGCGCAGGCCGCGCAGGATCGCCACGGTGTCCTCGACGCTCGGCTCGCCGACCAGCACCGGCTGGAAGCGCCGGGCCAGGGCCGCGTCCTTCTCGATGTAGCGCCTGTACTCGTCGAGGGTGGTCGCGCCGACCACGCGCAGCTGGCCGCGGGCGAGCGCGGGCTTGAGCATGTTGGAGGCGTCCATGCCGCCGCCGTCGCCCCCGCCGCCGCCGGCCCCGACCAGGGTGTGGATCTCGTCGAGGAAGACGATGAGGCCGTCGCCGCTCTCCTGGATCTCGGTGATGACCTTCTGCAGGCGCTCCTCGAAGTCGCCGCGGTAGCGGGTGCCCGCCACCAGGCCGGCCAGGTCGAGCTGGATGACGCGCTTGCCGGCGAGGGTCTGCGGGACGTCGCCGTCCACGATGCGCTGGGCCAGGCCCTCCACGATCGCGGTCTTGCCGACGCCAGCCTCGCCGATCAGCACCGGGTTGTTCTTGGTGCGCCGGGACAGCACCTCGACGGCCTGCTCGATCTCGGTGGCCCGGCCGACGACCGGGTCGATCTCGCCGCGCCGGGCCATCTCGGTGAGGTCCACGCCGTACTGCTCGAGGGTCGGGGTGTTCGTGGTGCCACCTCCTGGGGCGTTTCCGCCGCCGCCACCGCCGGGGGTGGGCTGGTCGGCCTGCTGCAGGGTCCGCGGGTCGATCCGGGAGGCGAGCAGCCGCCCGGCCGCGGTGTCGGGGTTGAGGCCCAGCGCCATGAGGACGTGCTCGGGACCCACGTAGGACGCGCCGACGGCGCGCGAGATCTGCAGGCTGTCGAGCAGCGCCCGCTTGGCCGCCGGGGTGAGCGCGAGCCGTTCGGCCTGCGCGGCGCCGGGCTGACCCGCGCCGCCGAGCTCCCGCAGGATCGAGTCGGGGTCGGCGCCGGCGCGGCGCACCAGGGCCCGCTGCGGCTCCTGCTGCAGGACGCCCCAGAGCAGGTGGTCGGTGTCCAGGTCGGCGATGTCCGACCCGGCCGGCGCCACCTCGGCGGCGCGGCGGGCGGCGTCGGACAGCGCGCGGCGCGCGTCCTGGCTCATGTACCTGGTGATGTCGATCCGCTGGGCGGACCGGCGTGGCTCCGGCGCCCCGAAGAAGCGCGCGAAGATGTCGTCCCAGTCGCCGGGTCCGATGCTCATGCTGGTTCTCTCCTTCGTCGGGCGTACGCACCTCGCGCCTACCCGGTGTCGCCCTCTCCAACCGCCTTAACGATCGTTCAATTCCGCTGTGAGACGCTGGTCTCATGACTGCGCTGCTCGTCGTCGACGCCGCCAACGTCGTGGGCTCCAGGCCCGACGGGTGGTGGCGCGACCGGGCGGGGGCGACCGCCCGGCTGCGCGACGCGCTGTCCGATCTCAACGCCACGGGGCTTCCTGATCTTCCGGCGCCGATCGAGGTCGTGCTCGTGGTCGAGGGCAGGGCGCGGGACGTCCCCGGGATCGAGGGCGTCCGCGTCGTCGCCGCGCCGGGCTCGGGCGACGACCGGATCGTCGAGGTCGTGGCCGGGGCGGCGGACCGGCGGGTGGTGGTCGTCACGGCCGACCGCGGGCTGCGCGAGCGGGTGACCGCGCTCGGGGCGGAAGTGCGGGGCCCGGGCAGCGTCCCCCGCAGAAGAGAGTGAGTCATGCGTGAATCGGACACGCAGTCGCTCGCCGACCATCGTGGACGACTAAGCTCTGACGTATAGAGGTGCTGTCGAACACCGGGAGGCTGCACGTTGGCCAGCGTCGCCGAGGTCAAAGCGGCCGTGGACGCCGCGCTCCAGCAGGTCACCGAGGGTCAGCAGGCGATCCAGGCGGCCCGGGAGAAGATCGGGGAGGCCCAGCAGAGCCTCGCCGCGGCCCTGGACGGCTCCGCCAACGACGCCGTCGGCGCCGCGCACGCCTCGCTGTCCCAGGCGGACCAGCAGCTGGAGGAGTGCATGGGCGCGACCCTGCAGGCGGTCGAGCAGGCGCAGACCTACACGGCGACCCTCTGAGCCGATGTCCCTGCTGCAGGAACTCGGCGCCCAGCTCCGCGCCACCTCGGAGGAGCTGCCCACCGGCCCTGTCACGGTCGCGCGGGAGAAGCTGACCAGCGCCACCGAGCTGCTCAACTGGGTGCGCCAGACGTCCGTCGACCCGCTGGGCGTACCGCAGCTGGGCAATGCCGTCGAGGCGGCCGAGCGCGCCGCGGCGGCCCTGCGCCTCGCCCAGGACGCGATCGCGCAGTACCTGGCCGCGCTGGGCCTGGCCGCGGGCGAGGGGGCCGCGCCGCCCGAGGCCGACTACAAGGCCGGGCTGCGGCCGCAGGAGGCCGAGGCGGTCGCCACCGAGACGCAGCCCGCGCCCGAGGAGCTGGGCCCGTGGTGGCAGCGCCGGGTCGCCGAGCTGACCGGCGAGGCGCCCCCGGCCGAGCAGCAGGAGGCCGGCAACGGCGCCGGAAACACCGCCGACCTGCTGCGCCGCGTCGCCGCCGGGGTGCGCTCCGGCGACCGGGCCCGGGTCGGCCGCGACCTGCACCAGGTGAACGCCGCCACCGGGCTGGGGCTCTCAGCCGCCAGCTCACCCGTGCTGCACCGGCTGGCCGGCGACTTGCTGGGCCACGAGCCGCGGCCCGAGGACCTCAAGCGGCTGCAGAGCGCCGCCAGCGGGCGGGTGAAGTCGCTGCTGCCCGGCACCCCGCCCGAGGTGCTGGACACGCTGCTCGCCCGGATCTGCCGCGCGCCCGCGAAGAACGAGCAGCCCGCCCACCCCGCCGACTCGGCCGTCACCGCCAGCGTGCTGACCGGCGTGCTGCTCGCCCGGCTCGGCCGCGACCCGGCCACCCTGGACCCCGCCGCCCCCGAGCCCGTACGGAGCCCGAACGTCGATGCCTGAGTCCCTCACCCAGCAGGTCGTCGAGGTCCGGGCCGCGCTCTCGCACGCACTCGGCATCGCCGTGGAGGCCCGGGACGCCGCGCTGGACGAGCTCGACGCCGCCCGGGCCCGCCGCGGCAAGGTCGTGGCGGCCGCCAAGGAACGGCGTGGCCGGATCAAGGAGCAGCGCGACAAGCGCCTGCGGCAGATCGACGAGGAGCGCGACCGGGCCCTCGCCGAGCTGGCCGGCGCCGCCGCCGAGACCGCGCTGCTCGCGGCCCCGGGTGCGGCCGGCGCCCCCTGGAACGCCTGGGAGGCGACGCCCGGGGACACCGGCACCCCCGCGCCCGAGCTGCGGGCCGGGCTGCTGAGGCTCCCGTACGCCGGGGAGGTCCCCGCCCTCGTCCCGCTCCTCGACCGCGGGCACGTCGTGGTCCGCGGCGACCGGGCCGTCGGCGACGACGTGGTGGCCGGCCTGCTGCTGCGCGCCCTGGGCAGCGCCGAGCCGGGCCGCATCGTCCTCACCGGGTACGACCCCGAGCAGCTCGGCGGCGGCCTGGCCGGCTTCGCCCCGCTGGCGCCCGCCGGGGTGCTGCGCTTCGTCGGGCCGGGCGGCCTCGGGGCGCTCCTCGACGAGCTGGTCGACCACGTGCGGCGGATCAACGAGACGGTGCTGGCCGGCGAGTACTCGTCGCTGCGCGAGCTGAGCGCCGCGACCGGGCGCCGCCCCGAGCCCTGGCGCGTCGCCGTGCTGCTCGGCTCCGGGCGCCCCGACGAGCTGTCCCGCCACGAACGCAGCCAGCTCTCGCGGTTGCTGCGGACGGGCGCCGCGTGCGGTGTCCACCTGATCCTGCGCAACATGCCCGCCGAGGACGGCACCGCCGAGATCGTCACCGCCGGGCCGGCGACCGAGGGCCGGATCAGCGGGTGCGGCGACCTGCCGGTGGTCTTCGACGCCGGGCCGCCGCCGGTCCTGGTGACGCAGACGTGCCGGCGGATCGCGGACGAGGTCGCCGCCGGGCCCGCCCCGGTCGCGCTGGACAGCCTGCTGCCCGCCGAGGAGTGGCAGGAGACCTCGGCGCGCGCGCTGACCGCCCCGCTCGGCGACAGCCCGCAGGGGGCGCCGGTCGAGGTCACGCTGGCCGACTATCCGCCGCACGCGCTGATCGCCGGGCCGTCGGGCACCGGCAAGACCAACCTCATCTACGCCTGGATGGGCGCGCTGGCCGCCCGCTACTCCCCCGCCGAGCTGGCGTTCTACCTGCTCGACTTCAAGGAGGGCGTGTCGTTCGCCCGGTTCG
>NZ_JAUQWH010000201.1 GCF_030757795.1 Actinoplanes oryzae | reverse complement strand
CGGCGGCCGCCGCGACTTCTATCTCGGCCTGCCCCTGCTGCAGGCCTGGGACGCCGCGCACCTGCGCGCGGTCGCCGCCCACGAGCTGGGCCACTTCTCCCCGCGGCTGGGCCGCCTCGCCCCGTTGGCCTGGCGCGGGCGCACCGCCGTCGGCCGCGTGGTCCCGCGCATCTCCCGGCGCAACCCGGCGGGGCCGTGGCTGCGGGCTTATGCGAGGTTCTACCGCCGCGTCGACGCCCCGTTCAGCCGGGCCCAGGAGCTGCAGGCCGACCGCATCGCCGCGGAGTTCGCCGGCCCCGAGGCCGCCGCCGCCGTGCTGCGCGACCTTCCCGCGCTCGACGCCGTGCACCGCGTCTTCCACGCCGAATACCTCGGGCCGGGCTGGCAGGCGGGCCACGTCCCGGACGACGTCTTCGGCGGCTTCCTCCGCGTGCTGGCGGCGCGGGCCGACGAGATCGCGCTGGTCCGCTCGCGGGAGCCGGCCGAGCCGGCCGCGTGGGACACGCACCCGCCGCGCCGGGAGCGACTGACCGCCCTGGCCGCCCTGGCGCCCGCGCCCGTCCCCGCGACGGCGTCGGTCTCGGCCGCTGCCCCCTCCCCGGGCGCTCCTTCCGACTCTTCCCTCGCCTCGTCCTCTTCCCTCGCCTCGTCCTCTTCCCTCGCCTCGTCCTCTTCCCTCGCCTCGTCCTCTTCCCTCGCCTCGTCCTCTTCCCCCGCCTCGTCCTCTTCCACCGCTTCCACCGCCGCCTCCTCCTCCGACGATTCCTCCTCGGCCGGCTCGGAGCCGCCGCCGGCGCCGGAGGACGACGCGCCGCAGGCGGCTCCGGAGAGCGAGCCGGCGCTCATCCCCGATCTGCCGGGGCTCGGCCGCGCGCTGCAGCAGGTGGCCTATCCCGCGCAGGGCCGCACCCGGGTCGGCTGGGACGAGTTCTTCGGCGCCGCCCGCACCGCGGAGATGCAGCGCGAGGCCGACGCCGCCCTCGCCGCCCTGTCCCGCGCCGCCGGCAGCCCCCTCGCCACCGCCGCCGACGTGCTGAAACTGGCCGAGGACGACAAGCTCGGCTCCGTCACCGAGACCGTCTTCCCGGGCCAGACCGAGGAGGAGACCGGCCGGCGCATCACCGAGCTGGTCACCCTGCTGCTCGCCCTCGCCGCCCTGCACAGCGGCGCGGCCCGCTGGCGGCACAGCTGGACGGGCACGGCCGAGCTGGTCGCCGCCGACGGCTCGCACCTCGACCTGGCCGGCCTCGCCGCGGCGGCCGTGACGCCGGCGACCGCCGCCGAGGCGCGGGCCCACCTCGCCGAGCGGGGCATCGACCTCGCCGCCAAGCCGGGCGCCGACACCCCGGCCGCCCGCCCCGAGGTCGTCGGCGGCGTGGTCAACCTGGTCGTCGACGGAGCCCGCACCGACGTGCTCATCGTCGACACCGGGCTGGTGCTGGTGCCCGGGCTGCCCCGCTCGCAGAACGGCTCCGCCAAGCGGCGGCTGGCCCGGGTCGCCGCGGCGGATCCGGCGCACCGCGAGACCGAGACGCGCTTCGTGGCGTACGCCGACGTGGTCAACGCCACCCAGCTCCGCCGCCGCAGCTGGTCGCTCGACCTGCGCGGCGGCACCACGCTCACCGTCCGCGCGGCGCTCGACAGCGACGAGCTCCCCGGCGGCTGGGCGGCCCTCGACAACGCGGTGGCCTTCCTCGCCAGCACCCGCTGACCGCCGGTCCGTCCCCAAAGGACACCTTCGTCCCCGCGCCGCGTGCTGTCGTGGCCGATCAGCCACGGAATGGCACGGCGCGAGCTGAACCGGGCGGCCGTCCGGTCCGTGTTCCCCGGCAGCGGGGTCGCATGCCCGACCGGGTGTGTGGCCGGCGCCGCGCGCGACGTCACACCGACTGCATGCGGGATCCGATTGCCGTTCGCGTAAATGGGTAGAGCAGACCCAGGTGAGCAGGGAATCATCGGGTCAGGACCGGGGGGAGGGGGCGCTGATGGAACGAGGACCCCTGGCGCTCTTCGGCGCACTCGTCGCGGTCGGTCTCGGCCCGGCGATGTGGCTCGGCGCACAGTTCGGCGAGTCGACGGTCACGCCCGAGCGGCCGCCCGCCGTCACGGTGAAGCAGAACGAGGTGCTGTCCCCGCAGGGCGGCACCGGCGCGGGCGACGACGTGCCCGCCGACCCGCTCCCGGTGCTCGGCACCACGACCGCCCCGGACCCGGTGCCGCAGCGTGCCCGTCCGGAGCGCTCGCGTCCCGCCGCGACCTCGCCGGCGCCCGGGCCGTCCACATCGGAGACGACGGCGGCGCCGACCTCGCCGAGCAGCTCGCCGGCGCCGGAGGAGACGGAGGAGCCGAGCTTCCCGCCGACCGAGTCGACCACCGAGCCGGCTCCGGACCCGACGGACGACAGCCCGTCCGTGGAGCCCGGCCCGAGCGATCCGACGGTGACCGACCCGGCCGTCATCGCGGGCTCCGAGCTGTAGAACGCGAAAGCGCGGGGAGTCCGTCGAGGTCTCACCGCGCTTCGCTGCTGAGGGCCGTTTGTCTCAGAGGCCGAGGATCCGGTTGAGGACGTCGCGGTAACCGCGCAGCTGCACGCGCAGCGCCTCGGTGTCGTCGTGCTCGCCGGCCAGCTCGTCCTTGTGCGCGCGCAGGCTCGCGGTGAGCTTGTCGACCGCCTCGTCGACCAGCTTGGCGGCCTCCTCGGCGGCCTCCTTCGGGCTGTCGACGAAGCGCAGCTGCACCTCGCGCCACCGCTCCTGGAAGCCCTGCACGTCACCCTCGGCGAAGAACGCCTTGTCCGCCGCGGGTCCGGCGGCCGGGGCTGCGGCGACGGGAACAGCCGCGACGACCGGCGTCTCCGGGGCGTCGGCCGGAGTGTCGTCCGAGTCGGCGGTCTCCGCTGCGCCGGACTGGGCGGTCTCGGCTGCGCCGGGCTGGGCGGTCTCGGCTGCGCCGGGCTGGGCGGTCTCGGCTGCGCCGGGCTGGGCGGTCTCGGCTGCGCCGGGCTGGGCGTCGAGGGCCTCGAGGTCGTGGCGTCCGGTGTCGCCGGCCGCCTCGTCGCGACCGTCGGTCTCGCTGGCGTCGACGTCCCGCGCGCCGCTGTCCGGGTGCTCGGTGCCGCCGGAGTCGCGGGTCTCGGAGTCGCGGGTCTCGGTGTTGCGGGCCTCGGTGTCGCGCAGCGGCTCGTCGGTGGCCGGGTCGACCGCCTTCGGGTCGTCGAAGCCGCCCTCGTCCTTCAGCGCCGCCTGGCCGGTCCCGTCGCCGGGGGTGTCGTCGCCGGGCGTCGCGGCGGTGTCGATCCGCTGGGTCTCGTCCGCGACCTTCGGGTCGTCGAAGGTGCCCTGGTCGTCCAGTGGCACGTCCACGACCTCGTCGCGGTGCGCGTCCTGGTCGGTGGACGCGGCCGGGTAGGTCGTGGTGTTGTCCGCGGTGGGGGACTCGACCGTGCCCACGGGGGTGACGACGGGCGCGTCCTCCGGCCGGGTGCCGGTGGCGGGTACGGTCTCCTGGTCACGGGCGGACACGGCGGCGGCGACGGGGACCGCGCCGTAGCCGGTCGGCTGGTACTGCGTACGGTCGGGGTCGTCGTCGTAGCCCTGCGCGGGCTCGGCCGGGACGCTGTCGCGGCGGTCGTCGGCCGGGGTGGCCCAGGGCGACGGCGGGCGCTGCCCGGGCACGGCCACCGGCTCGGACTGGATCCGCTCGGTGCGGTCGTCGGCGGTGTCCCGGGGGTCGCCGTCCGGCTCCCGGTCGTCGGTGGACTCGCGGGCGTCGTTGGAGAAGAAGCGCATCGTCGGACTCCTCAGCGGCTCGCGGCGTCGGGACGGGGGTCCGCGACGTCGTTGTCATGATTGTTGATTGTCTGCGAAGGAACCTTCGGCTCGCTGTCCGGCGCGACGGCGCCCTCGGAACGTACGGGATTCTCGCCGAGCAGGTCGGCGAAGAGCGCGCGGTAGTGGACGAGCGCCTGACGCAGGTCCTCGGTGTCGGCGTCGCCGGCCTTGCTGCGCTCGCTGATCGCGTGGGCGTCGCGGTAGTGCTCGAGGGTCTTCGCGTGCCGCACGGAGAGCGTGGCGAGCTGGTCGTCGTAGTCGCCGGTCGGGTAGCCGCGCTCGGCGATCAGCCGCGTGACGAGTTCGTCGGCGGTGGACACGGCCTGCTCGGGCGCGTCCACGAACTGGATCTGCACCTCTTCCCAGGCGACCGAGTAGCGGGCCTTGGACTCGGCGGACAGCGGCTTGAGCTCCAGCTCGGCGTGCCGCTTCTCGCGGTCCAGCAGCTCCTGCTCGCCGGCCGAGCGGCTGCCGGCGTCGCCGACCACCCGGTCGTACTCGGGGCCGAAGGTCTTCT
Organism: Actinoplanes oryzae; assembly: GCF_030757795.1. Classification (GTDB taxonomy): domain Bacteria; phylum Actinomycetota; class Actinomycetes; order Mycobacteriales; family Micromonosporaceae; genus Actinoplanes. The sequence continues at coordinate 10,597 of NZ_JAUQWH010000201.1, read as the reverse complement.
GGAGGCGCTTGCGCCGGCCGGCCCGGACGCTGTAGGCGATCACGCCGGCCACGATGAGGACGACGAGGACAAGAATGATCACGGCTGTGGGGGACATCGGTCTCCTCCTTCTTCCCCCTGCCGTATTCCCACCCACCGGGCCCCGTCAATCCGGTTCCGGCGTCCCGGTCGAAAAGCCTCCGGCGGGGGTCCTGCCAGGGCAGCTGCGGGGGCGCAAGTGCGCAGTGTCGCGTGACCGACTGGTGACGGTACGGACATTGGCGACAAACGACAGAATTGGTTGTGGGGAGAGCCTGGTCGGTGTCGCCGGCATTACGTATCCTCGCGGAGGCGTGCGCAGCTCATCGACGATGGTGACCGGATCACTCGGCGGCCGTGTGCGCGTTTGTCCTGCATCCCTCCGGGCGGAGTCTCATGCCAAGCCGCAGTAGGTCGATCCGCGCGAAGATCATCGCGCTGTCCGCGGTGCCGCTCACGGCGCTGCTGGCACTGTGGGCCTTCGCCACCGTGCTGACCGCCGGGCCGGCCCTGAGCCTGCTGTCCGCCCAGCGGCTCGTCGACAAGGTCGGCGACCCCGGCGAGGTGATGGTCGCCGAGCTGCAGCGCGAGCGGCGCCTCTCGGTCGTGCTGCTGGCCACGCCACGCACGGCTGCCGCCGCCGGCACCGCCGCCGCCGCGCTCGCCACGCAACGCGCCACGACCGACCGGGCGGTCGCCGGATTCCTCAGCACGGCCACCGGTTCCGACGTCACCCGCGCGGTCGGTGACGCCGGCAAGCGGCAGCTCGCCCAGGTCCGCACCGACCTCGAGAGCCTCGCGACGGCCCGGCAGCACATCGACCGGCGCGACCTCGACCTGGTCGGCGCGCAGAACTACTTCAACGGCATCGTGGACAGCTGCTTCCGCACGTTCTCGGCCACGGCCGGCTTCGGGGCGGAGGAGGTCGACCGGCAGATCCGTGGCCTGTCGGCGGTCGGCCAGAGCCGGGAGCACCTGAGCCGCGTCGACTCCCTGCTGGCCGCGGGCTACCAGGCGGGCCGGATCAACGCCGAGATCCGCGGTGACATCTTCGCGAGCATCGCCACGTCCCGCTTCCTGGTCACCGAGGGTGTCACCGAGCTGCCCGCGTCGGACCGGGCGGCCTATCAGCAGCTCACCAGCAGTGCGGCCGCGACCCGGCTGCGCGAGCTGCAGGACGAGCTGGTCCGCACCGCCCGCGCCGGAGCCGCGGTGCCGGTGCCCGAGACCGCCTGGCAGCAGGCCTACGACGCCACGGTCCAGCAGCAGCGCACCTTCGAGATCAACGCCATCGACTCGCTCGCCGCCTCGGCCCGGCCCTACGCCGTCGACGTGCTGCTGCGCCTGGCCGCGGCCGGCCTGCTGGGGCTGCTGGCCGTCGTGATCTCGGTGCTCGTGTCGGTCCGGATCGGCCGGTCCATCGTCGGCCGGCTGGTGGCGCTCCGCGGCGAGGCCCTGGCGATGGCCGGCGACCGCCTGCCCGCGGTGGTGCGCCGGCTGCAGCGCGGCGAGTCCGTGGACGTCGACGCCGAGACCCCGCCGCTGGAGTACGGGCGCGACGAGATCGGCCAGCTCGGTCACGCCTTCAACGAGGTGCAGCGTACGGCGGTCCGGTCCGCCGTCGAGGAGGCCGACGTCCGCCGCGGCATCAACGACGTGTTCCTCAACATCGCCCGGCGCAGCCAGACGCTGCTGCACCGCCAGCTCTCGCTGCTCGACAAGATGGAGCGCCGCGAGACCGGCCCCGACGAGCTCGAGGATCTCTATCGCGTCGACCACCTCGCCACCCGCATGCGGCGGCACGCCGAGGACCTGGTCATCCTCGCCGGGGCGGCCCCCGGCCGGGGCTGGCGCAACCCGGTGCCGATGATCGACGTCGTCCGCGGCGCGATCAGCGAGGTCGAGGACTACAAGCGGATCGACATCGCCACGATTCAGCCGGTGGCCGTGCTCGGCCGGGCCGTCGGCGACGTCATCCACCTGATCGCGGAGCTGCTGGAGAACGCCGCCTCCTTCTCGCCGCCCACCACCCGGGTCCAGGTGGCGGGTCAGGTGGCGGCGCAGGGCTACGCGGTCGAGATCGAGGACCGTGGCCTCGGGATGTCGGCCGACGCCATCGACGAGGCCAACCGCAAGCTGCTGGAGCCGCCGGACTTCGACCCGGCCGACAGCGCGCGCCTCGGCCTCTTCGTCGTCGCCCAGCTTGCCGCGCGCCACGGCCTGCGGGTGTCGCTGCGCCCCAGCTCCTACGGCGGCATCACCGCGACCCTGCTCATCCCGACCGAGCTGGTGACCGAGGCGCCGCCCGGCCCCGGCGGGCGGACCCTGCCCGGCCTGCCCTCCGCGCCGTCCGGCCCGCAGCCGCCCGGCGGTGGACCGTCTTCCGGCACCCCGTGGCCGGCCGCCGACCGGCTCGGCCCGGCGTCCGGTGGATCCGCCGCCGCCGACGATGCCCCGGCCCGGGTCAACGGCGCGCCGGTCAACGGATCCGTGCAGGACAGCGCCCGCCTCAATGGCGCGGCCCTCGCCCGGCCCGGCGAGGCTCCCGAGGACCGGGGCATCACGGGCCCCACCCCGAGCCGGGTCCTCGACGGCCTGAGCGAGGACGGACTGGTGCAGCGTCGCCGCACCGCGCCGCGCCGCCGCCCGGACCGCCCGGCCGAGCCCCCGGCGCAGCTCCCGCCCAACCTCACGTCGCCCAGCGGCCTCGCCACCCCGTCGGGCCCGGACGTCCCGCCCGCCGCGGAGGCGCTGTCCACGCCGGAGGCTCCACCCGTTCCGCTCGGCGACGGTCTGGATGTCGACTGGCCGTCCGGGGCGGCTCCGGCGGCCGGTGGGGCCGCCGTGCCGCGCATCCCGGCCCAGCGTGGCCCGACGCCGATCTCGCCGGCGGCACCCTTCGCCGGCCCGGTGGACGCGGCGCCCACGGAGATCATCCCGGCGACGCGGGCGGAGGATGCCGGCTCCCCGGCCGGCGAGCCCGCCGAGGCAGCGCAGGGCGTCGATGTCACGGCCCCGGCTCCGGCCGAGCCCGGCAAGGTCGTGAGTGGACCTGCCGACGGCGGGGAGCCGACGGCGGACGAGCGGCTCCTGCCGCGTAGGGTGCGTCAGGCGAGTCTGGCGCCGCAGCTGCGCGCCCCGTTCGTCGAGCGGTCCGAGGAGCCGGTGACCCGCTCGCCGGAGCAGGTCCGCAGCCTGATGAGCGCCCTGCAGCAGGGCACCAACCGGGGCCGGCGGGAGGCCGCGGGGCTCGGTGGTCCGGGCGGCGCGTCGCGGAAGCGTGGCCGGGCAGCCGGGGAGCCCGGATCGGGGAAGGTCGACGCGGCGGATAGTAAGCGCGTCAATGCGGGTAGTGAGGATTCCACCGGGGCGGGGGACGATCGGCCCGGCGGAACTGACAAAGAACAGACGACAGGGCAGCCGTCGTGGTCGGAGGCAGCTACCGTCACCTTCCCGGCCGTGGACGCGGCAGGGACCGGCGGCACGCCCGACGAGCAGCACCAGGACCAACGGCCGGAGAAGGACGCATAAGTGGCACAGACGACGAACCAGAGCGCCAACCTGACCTGGCTCCTCGACGACCTCGTCGAGCGGGTGCCGGAGGCGCAGCAGGCGGTGGTGCTCTCCGCCGACGGGCTGCTCATGGGCGCCTCGGCCGCCATGAGCCGCGAGGACGCCGAGCATCTGTCCGCCATGGCCGCCGGGTTCCAGAGCCTCGCGAAGGGCGCCAGCCGCCACTTCCAGGCCGGCCCGGTGCGCCAGACCGTGGTCGAGATGGAAGAGGCGTTCCTGCTGGTCACCGCGGCGGGACTGGGTGCCTGCCTCGCGGTGCTGGCGGACAGCGACGCGGATCTCGGCCTGGTGGCGTACGAGATGGCCATGCTCGTCACCCGGGTGGGCCAGACGATGGACGCTCCCGACCGGCTGTCCGCCTCCGATGCCCACTGACCCGAGGCGCGCGCCGCACGACTGGCTGGATCACGACGCGGGTCCGGTGGTCCGGCCGTACGCGATGACCCAGGGCCGGGTGGCGCCCGCCGGCAGCGACTTCGACCTGCTGGCGTTCGTGGTGGCCACCATCCCCGACGGTCCGCTGCCCCCGGCCCTGCAGCCGGAACATCACGCGCTCGTCGGCGCGGCGTGGGAGCCGACGTCCGTTGTGGAACTAGCCTCCAAACTGGACTTGTCGATCGGGGTCGTGCGAGTCCTGCTCGGTGATCTACGCTCTGCGGGCCTCATCTCGCTCTACGAGCCCCCCGCGGCCTCCCAGCCGCATGACGTCGACGTACTCAAGGCGGTTGTCAATGGCCTCCGTGCGCTCTGACCGCGACGGCGCGCGCTCGCGGATCCCGGTCGCGCTCAAGATCCTCATCGCCGGCGGCTTCGGTGCGGGCAAGACCACCATGGTCGGCTCCGTCAGCGAGATCAAGCCGCTGCAGACCGAGGAGATCCTCACCGGCGCGGACGGCGCCGACGACGTCTCCGGCGTCGAGGGCAAGAGCACGACGACGGTGACGATGGACTTCGGTCGCATCACCATCACCGACGACCTGCAGCTCTACCTCTTCGGCACGCCCGGCCAGGACCGCTTCTGGTTTCTCTGGGACGAGCTGTCGCAGGGCGCCCTGGGCGCGGTCGTGCTCGCGGACACCCGCCGGCTGGCCGACTGCTTCCCGAGCATCGACTATTTCGAGCAGCGCGGCACGCCCTTCGTGGTCGCCGTCAACTGCTTCGACGAGCGGCGCTTCGGCGGGGAGGCCATCGGCCGGGCCCTCGACCTGGACCCCGACGTCCCCGTGGTCGAGTTCGACGCCCGCAACCCGGCGGCGGCCCGCGACGTGCTGATCGAGCTCGTGGAGTACGTCGCCCGCCGTCAGCTGGCCGCCGCCGGCCGCCGCTGAGCCCGGCCACCGGGCGTCCCGCGGCCCGGCCGCATCCGTCACGCCGCCCGGCCCGTCACGCCGCCCGGCCCGCAACGCCGCCCGAAGCGCCCGGCCCGCCCGGCCTGCCCGACCCGCCGCGCCGCCCGGCCCGCCACGCCGTCCTGTCGGCCCGGGCCGGCCCGTTGCTGACCCGGCCCGCTGCTGGCCCGGCCGCCGCTGGTCCGGCGTGCCGCTCGCTGCACCGGTGCGCCGCCTGTTCGGCGGCCGGCTGGGGCGGGGAGGCGGCGGGGGGAGGCGGCGGCGGGGATGGCACGCGACCGCGTCCGCGCGTACGGGCGGAATGTGTGATGGGATCGTGGCATGGGCGCGAATGACGAGTTTGTCTTCTTCGGGTGCTACACGGGCGAGACCGGCGGCAAGGGCGACGGCATCGTCCTCGCCCGCCGCGACCCGGCGACCGGCGCGCTGTCCCGCCTCGGGGTCGCCGCCCGCACCCCGTCGCCGTCGTTCGTGATCCAGCATCCGGCCCTGCCGGTGCTCTACGCGGTCAACGAGCTGCGGGCCGGCACCGTGAGCGCCTTCGCCATGGACGCCGAGGCGACCCTGACCCCGCTGGCCGTCCGCGCGACCGGCGGAGCCGAGCCCTGCCACCTGGCCGTCGCCACCGGCGGCACCCACCTGCTCGTCGCCAACTACTCGAGCGGCAGCGTGGCGGTGTTCCCCCTGGACGTGGACGGGGTGCCGGGCGAGCGGTCGGACCTGCTGACGCTGACCGGGTCGGGCCCGGTGGCCGACCGGCAGGAGGGCCCGCACGCGCACATGGTCGCGCCCGACCCCCACGGCCCCGACGTGCTGGTCTGTGACCTCGGCTCGGACCGCGTCTGGCACACCCGGCTGGACCCGGTGTCCGGGCGGCTCACCCTGGTGGGGGCCGCGGTGGCCGCCGAGCCGGGTACGGGCCCCCGCCACCTGCTCCGCACGGCCGACGGCGCCCTCGTGCTGGTCGGCGAGCTGGCCGGGGAACTCAGCTGGTTCCGGCGCGGGGCGGACGGCGGGCTCGTCCGCGAGGGCCGGGTCGCTTCGAGCTCGGGGAAGCCCAATCAGCCGTCCGAGGTGCTGACCGGGCGCGACGGCCGGTTCGTCTATGTGGGCAACCGTGGCCCGGACACCGTCTCGGTCTTCGCTTGGGACGGTAATGACGCGGTGCCGGTCGCCGAAGTGGCGACGGGCGGCGAATGGCCCCGGCATCTCGCCCTCCTGTCGGATCACCTCTATGTGGCCAATGAAAGGTCGCACTCCGTCACGATCTTCCGAGTCGACCCCGATTCGGGCATTCCGGTGGCCCCCGGGGAATCGGCGGCGGTGAGCAGTCCGACCTGCATCCTGCGGGCACGCGTACGCGACGAAATCGCGTAACTACGCTGAGTAAAATGAGTATGCCGAATTGCGGATACGAGTAATTTTCGGCCGAACGTACATGGCATTCGCGTCTCGGAATGCGCAGTATGGAGCGCGTGTCTGGCCGCCATCGCAGGAATTTCAGTCTCAGGGGCGCCGGTGTAGTCGCATCTGCGCTTGCCGTCGTGGTCGTGGTCGCCGGCGGCTGGCTCGGTTACCAGCAACTCTCCGATCAGGGCTGCTCCGGCCGCCTCGACCTCAGCGTCGCCACCGCGCAGGAAATCGCGCCCGCCGTGCAGGCGGCGGCGAAACGGTGGGTCGACGCCGGCGCCGAGGTCAACGGCACGTGCGTCGCCGTCAATGTCACCGGGGTCAACTCCGGCAACATGGCGTCCACCATTGCGCTCAAGCACAATGTGACGCTGTCCGGGCTCGGCGCGGCGAACAAGTCCGGCACGCTCCCCGACATCTGGATCCCCGACTCGACCACGTGGCTCATGCGGCTCAAGTCGGAGGCGCCCGGCTTCGTGCCGACCGACGGCAAGTCCATGGCCAAGAGCCCGGTCGTGGTGGCCGTGCCGGAGCCGATCGCCGAGAGCCTCGGCTGGCCGGACAAGAAGCTGGGCTGGAAGGACCTGCTCGCCAAGATGACCACCGCGGGCACGCTCAACACCGGCATCGCCGACCCCGCCCGCGACGCCACCGGCCTGGCCGGCCTGCTTGCGCTCGGCAGTGCCGCGGGCGCCTCGCCGCAGGGGCAGGAGCAGACCGTCGGTGCCCTGCGCGCGCTCGCCGCGGGCAGCTCGTCGCTGCGTGACGACCTGGTGGCGAAGTTCCCCACGTCCACGAACGCGGCCGACCTGGCGAGCGGCGTCAGCGCGGCGCCGCTGTCCGAGGCGGACGTCATCGCGTACGACGCCCAGAAGCCGGTCGTCCCGCTCTCCGCGCTCTACCTGGACCCGCAGCCGCCGGCGCTCGACTATCCGTACGCGGTGATGCCCGAGGTGGATCTCACCAAGGCCGCCGCCGCGACCCGGCTGCGCCAGGCGCTGGAGCAGCCTGCGTTCAAGAACGAGCTGGCCAAGGAGGGTCTGCGCGGCTCGGACGGGACGACCGGGGCGGGCTTCGAGACCCCGGTCGGCGGTCCGGAGACGCTCAAGTCGGCCGCCGCCACCGGCGCCAACGGGGGCACGGCCGCCGCGGGCCTCGACGCCAGCGCGATCAACAAGGCGCTGGGCAGCTGGGCGGCGATCACCGAGCCGGGCCGCGTGCTCGCGGTGTTCGACGTGTCGGGCTCGATGGCCGACAAGGTGCCCACCGCCAACAACCTGAGCCGGGCGGCGGTGACCCGGGCCGCGGCCGGGCAGGGTCTGTCGCTCTTCGACACCAAGTGGGCCGTCGGCGTGTGGGTCTTCTCCACCGAGATGAACGGCAAGCTGCCCTACAAGCAGATCGTCGACATCAGCCCGCTCTCGTCGGCGGAGTCGGAGCTGCGGGCCTCCATCGACCAGATCCGGCCGAAGGAGGGCGGCGGGACCGGCCTCTACAACACGGCCCTGGCCGCGTACAAGAAGGTGCAGGACACCTGGCAGCCGAGCCGGGTCAACTCGGTCATCCTCTTCACCGACGGCCAGGACTCCGCGCCGGAGGGCGGCATCTCCCGGGAGACCCTGGTCGCCCAGCTGAAGAAGATCCAGGACCCGCGGCGGCCGGTGCGCCTGGTCATCATCGGCATCGGCAACGAGGTCGACGCCAAGGAGCTGCAGGACATCACCGGCGCGACCAGCGCGGGCGGCGTCTTCATCGCCCCCGACCCGGCCAAGATCTCCGACATCTTCGTCCAGGCCATCGCCTCCCGATCCGGCGCCGCCGGATAAAGCGGGACAAGCCGCCGGGTAAAGCGGGACAAGCCGCCGGGCAAAGCGGGACAAGCTGGCGGGTGAAGCGGGACGAGCTGCGGGGTGAAGCGGGACGAGCCGCCGGGCAAAGCGGGACAAGGAGCGCCGCGAAGGCCGGAATGTCGCCAAGGAGGGGATCAAGCCGCGGGCGGAGTCCAGTCGACGCAGACCACCACGGCGTCGTCCTCGAGATCTCCGCTGACGAAGGCGCGAAGATCCCCGAGCAGCGACCGCACGGCCTGCAGCGGCGCCAGCGACCCGGTCCGCCGCATGAAACGCGTCAGCGCCAGCTCCCCGTAGGCCCCGGCCTCCCCGGCGGCCTCCATGATCCCGTCGCTCACCACGAAGAGCCGGTCGCCGGGCGCGAGCCGGAAGGTCTCGGTGTCGTAGTCCGAGGACTCGAACATGCCGAGCGGCAGCCCCTCGTCGAGCGGCTGCTCCAGAACCTGGCCGTCGCGCAGCACGAAGACGCGCGGCGACCCGGCGTCCACGGCGCGCACCACGCCGGTGCCGAGGTCGAGCTCGAGCATCAGGGCAGTCACGTAGGCGTTGCCGCGGTGCTGCGAGAAGATGGCCTGGTCGGCGAGCCCGGCCTGGTCGGCCAGCTCCAGGCCGGCCCGGCGGGCGTTGCGCAGGGCCTGGGTGGCGAGCGTCGTGAGCAGCGCCGCGTGGGTGCCGTCGCCCATGCCGTTGAGGACGGTCATGAAGAGGCAGCCGTCCTGCTCGGCCCAGTCGAAGCTGTCGCCGCGGACCGCGTACGCCGGCTCGAGCTGCCCGGCCAGCGAGAAGGCCGGACCGGTCCGGCTGCGCCCGGGCAGCAGCTCCCACTGCATCTCGGCGGCGAGCGTGAGGCGCCTCGTGCGGGCCGCGACGGTGTAGCGGTCGGTGCCCGCCCGGGCCGTCTGCAGCTCGTGCGCGAGGAACTCGGCGACCAGGGCCAGCTCGGTGCGCAGGCCGGCGTCGTCGGGCGCGGGGGAGCAGCGGAGGACGCCGATGCGCTCGCCCCGGACGGTCACCGGCAGGAAGACGGCGTGCCCGGCGAGCACCTCGACCTGGTGGTCGAAGGCGCGCCACGCGGGATCGCCGGGCCGGGTGACGGTCGCGCCGCCGTGCAGGGGCAGCAGGGCGCTGAGCCGGTAGTCCACCTGGTAGAGCTCCACCCCGGTGACGGCGTACTCCTTGGCGAGCACGTCGGCGAGCGCCTCCGTCACCTGATCGGCGGGCGCCTCGGCCAGCGTGCGCCGCACCTCGGTCAGCCGGTCGGCCACGGGTTCCACTCCTTCGCTCCCCTCGGTCTCGAAGGGTAGTCTCTGCTGCACCATGGCCGTACACCATGGGCCGGACGGGCCACCACACGCCGCGGCGATCGACGATGTCGCGCCCGCGTTGCTCGCTGCCTGGGACACTGCGCGGGAGCGGGTCACCCCGCACGTGTCGTGGCCGCAGTTCAACGCGCTCCTCGTGGTCGAGCGCGAGGAGGGCATCAATCTGCGCCGCCTGGCGGGTCAGCTCGACATGATCCTCTCCTCCGCGAGCCGGCTCTGCGACCGGCTCGTCGCGGCGGGCCTCGTCGAGCGGGTGCCGGGGCGGGCCGACCGCCGCGAGATCGCCCTGTTCCTGACGCCGTCGTCGCGTGCCCTGCTCGACAATCTGCGCACCACCCGCCGCCAGATCCTGGCCGAGGTGCTCGATCGGATGACCCCGGCGGGCCGCGTTGCCCTGCTGCGGGGACTGACCGAGTTCAGTGAGGCCGCCGCCCGGGATGCCCCGGACAGCGGGGCTCAAACAGCCTGATCACGGCTCAGCCACGCGGCCGGATCGTCGAGGACACCGCGCAGCACCGCGCCGGCCGCCCCGCGCACGGCGGCGTCCGCGCCGAGGGTCGCCGCCCGCAGCCGTACGGGTGACCAGTCGGCCGTCAGCACCCGGCGGCCGATCTCCGCCTGGATCGCGTCGTGCAGCTGCGGCACCAGGGGCGCGTAGATGCCGCCCAGCACCACCGTGTCGATGTCCAGCAGGTTGACGACGGTCGCCAGGGCCGTGCCGAGGGCCGTCCCGGCGACGGTGAGATCGCCCTCGGCCCGGGCGATCGCTTCCTGCCCGGCATATTGCTCCAGGCAGCCGCGCGCTCCGCACCGGCACGGTGGCCCGCCCGGGTCGATGGGAATGTGGCCGATCTCGCCGCTCCACCCGCGGACGCCCCGGTAGAGCTCCCCGTCCAGCACGATCCCCGCGCCGATGCCGATCTCCCCGGAGACATACACAAAGCTGGCCGGCGGGTCGCCGGCGGCCAGCTCCCCGAGCGCCGCCAGGTTGGCCTCGTTGTCCACCGTCAGCGGCAGCCCCGGCAGCAAGTCGCCGACCGTGACGTCCTGCCAGCCCAGGTTGGGCGCGACCCGC
>NZ_JAUQWH010000200.1 GCF_030757795.1 Actinoplanes oryzae | reverse complement strand
GAGCCTCGCCGACGCGGCCATCCTGGCGGTGGAGCTGCGGCGCGCGAAGCGCCCGGCCCTGCTGGACGCGGTCGAGCAGCTGAGCCGGGTCGGCACGCCGCTGCTCGGTGCCGTGGTGCTGCCGCAGCTGTCCGGGGTCGTCCGCGAGCCCGCCGGGGACGACGTTCCCGTGCCGGTCGCCCTGCCCGTGCCGAGCCTCGGCTTCGACGACAAGACCCAGCAGCTGACGGCCCCCGTCCGCCCGCAGCGCCAGGGCGACGGCACCGAGGAGGTCACCGCGGTGATCGACCTCACCCCGGTCACCTCCAAGCCCTCGCCCAGCCCGAAGCCCGCCCGCCCGGACGACACCAAGTGACACTGCTGCGCGCGGCAGCGCACAGCTCGGCTCCGGCCCGGCCGACGGCCTTGCCGGCCTGGCCGGTCGCGGCCGCCCTGGCCTGCTACCCCCTGTGGTGGGCGCTCGGCCTCGGCGTGCTGATCTTCCCGATCATGGCCGTGCCGATGACGGTGCTGCTGATCCGGCGCCGCCAGGCGGGCCGCCCGCTGCTGCTGCCGCCCGGTTTCGGCTGGTGGGCGCTCTTCCTCGCGGCGCTGGTGATCAGCGTCGCCGCGCTCGGCGCCGACCCCGCCGGGACGGTGGCCGAGCACGCGAGCGGCCGCCTGATCGCGGTCGCCTACCGCTTTCTCATGTACGCGTCCATGACCGTCCTGCTGATCTACGCCGGCAACCTGACCGAGGCCGAGCTCTCGCGCCGCCGTCTCGTCCGCCTGCTCGCGTGGCTCTTCGCGGTCACGGTGGCCGGCGGCGTGCTCGGCATCGTGGCCGGCACGTTCGAGTTCACGTCCCCGGTCGAGTACCTGCTGCCCGGCTCGGTGCGCGGCAAGGGCTTCGTGCAGTCGCTGGTCCACCCGTACGCGGCCCAGATCATGGACCTGGTCGGCGGCGAGAAGCCCCGCCCGGCCGCGCCCTGGGGCTACACGAACACCTGGGGCAACAACTTCTGCCTGCTCATGGGCTGGCTGGTGGTGTGGGCGTGGACGAGCCGCCGCGCCGGGGCCCGCCCGCTCGCGCTGCTGTGCCTGGCCGTGGCCGTCGTGCCCGCGGTGGTGTCGCTCAACCGTGGCCTGTGGATCGGCATCGGCGTCATCGTGCTGTACGTCGCCGCCCGCTACGTCCTCATGGGCCGGCTGTGGATCATCGGCGCCGTCCTCGCGGCCGCCCTGGCCCTGGTCGTGGCGCTGATCGCGACGCCGCTCGGGGACACGGTCAGCGCCCGGCTCGACAACGGCAAGTCCAACGGCGTGCGCTCGTTCCTGATGCAGCGTGCCGTGGACGGCTTCGTGGAGAGCCCGATCATCGGGTACGGCTCCACCCGTAACACCATCGGCGGCCGCAACTCCATCACCGTCGGCGAGAGCTCCGAGTGCGAGCGCTGCGGCAACTTCACGGTGGGCGGCAACGGGCAGTTCTGGCAGCTGCTGTACGCGCACGGGGCGGCGGGCACGATCGCGTACCTCGGCTTCTTCGGCTACGGCCTGTGGCGCTTCCGCCGGGACAGGTCGCCGATCGGCATCGCGGCGAGCGCGGCGATCGTCAGTTCCTTCTCGGCGATGCTCTGGTACAACGCGATCCCCACCCCGCTGGCGTTCATGTTCCTGGCCTACGCGCTGCTGTGGCGCAACGAGAAGGGGGACACCCATGCCCGTTAGGACCGCGCCGGCGGAGCTCACCGCCGGTGACTCGGCGCTGCGGACGCAGTACCTGACCGAGGTGCTGGACCTGCTCTACCCCGCACCCTGCGCGACGGACGACTCCTCCGGTCCGCTCATCACCGAGTACCTCGTGGTGCCCGACGCCCGGCGGCCCCGGCTGCTCGTGCCGGCGGCCTCGCGCCGGGTGGCCGCGGCAGCCGTCCGCCGCTATGCCGAGCCGCAGTCCCGGTCCGCCCGGCTCAAGCGCGACGCGGTGGTCGCCGCCCTGCGGACCGGTGCGGCGGGCGTGCTGCTCCGCGATCGCGTACGGGTGACGGGCCCCGCGTCGGCGAGCATCGACGGGCATCTGCGCGAGGCGCTCGGCCGGGACCTGGCGGTCAGCATCCACATCGGACCCGCGCGGGCGAACCGCAAGCCGGTGCTGCAGCTGATCAGCCCCGAGGGGGAGACCTTCGGGTTCGGCAAGCTGGGCACCGGGCCGCTCACCCGCCGGCTCGTCCGGGAGGAGACCGCGGCGCTCACCGCCCTGGGCCGGGCGAAGCTGACGAAGCTGTCCGTCCCGTCCGTCCTGCACGCCGGCCAGTGGCGCGACCTGGAAGTGCTCGTGCAGTCGGCGCTGCCGGTGTGGCTGCCGCGGGCGCCCCTGTCGCCGCACCGGCTGGCCGCGGCCATGGTCGACGTCGCCGGGTGTCACGGCTGGACGAGCGGGGCGCTGGCCGGGAGCCCGTACTGGTCGGGGCTGCGCGAGCGGCTCGCCGGGGTCGGCGACCGGCCCGAGGGGGTGGCCCTCGCGGCCGCCGCCGAGCTGCTCGTGACCCGGTCCGGCGGGCTGCCGCTGCGCTTCGGGTCCTGGCACGGCGACTGGGCGCCCTGGAACATGGCGGCCCTCGCGGACGACTTGCTGGTCTGGGACTGGGAGCGGTTCGCGACCGGGGTGCCGGCCGGTTTCGACGCCGTGCACTACGACCTGCAGCGCCGCATCCAGTCGAGCGGGGACGCCGCCGGAGCGGTGGAGGCCACCGTCCGTCGCGCCGCGGAGCTGCTGACGCCGTTCGGGGTCGCCCCGGAGGCGCGCGAGCTGACGGCGCTGCTCTACCTGGTGGACCTCGCCGCCCGTTACCTCACCGATCGGCAGGCCGAGGCCGGGGCTCGCCTCGGCGTGCTCGGGACGTGGCTGCTGCCCGTCCTCATCAGAAGGGTCGAAGAGCTGTGATCAAGCCGTCGAAGGTGCCCACGCCCATCAAGCGGGTGGTCCATCTCGGATCGCGATCGTACGGACGGCTCACCGCGCCGGCCCGCATGACGCCCTCGTTCCTCATCTGCGGCGGCCAGCGCTGCGGCACCACGTCGCTCTACCGGGCCATGGCGCAGCACCCCGTGGTCATGAAGGCGGTGCTGCACAAGGGCGTCCACTACTTCGACGTCTCTTACCGCCGCGGCATGTCCTGGTACAAGGGGCACTTCCCGCGGCAGCGGCACGCCGAGAAGATCAAGCAGCGGCACGGGGTGCCGGCGCAGACGTTCGAGTCGAGCCCGTACTACATGTACCACCCGCAGGCGGCCGCCCGGATCGCCGCGGACCTGCCCGGGGCCAAGCTGCTCGTGCTGGTGCGCGACCCGGTCGAGCGCGCCTACTCGCAGCACCACCACGAGGTCGCGCGCGGCTTCGAGAACGAGCGGGACTTCGGCAACGCCCTCGCCCTCGAGGCGGCCCGGCTGCACCGGGTGGAGGAGCGGCTCGCGGCCGACCCGGCGTACTACTCGTTCGCCCACCAGCACCACGCCTACCGGGCGCGCGGCGAGTACGCCCGCTATCTGAGCGTCATGGCGCAGCACGTCGGGCGCGAGCGCATCCACGTGGTCGAGAGCGAGCGGTTCTTCAGCGAGCCCGAGCAGGTGTACGACGAGGTCTGCGCGTTCCTCGGCCTGCCCGCCGGGCTCGGGCACCCGGAGTTCGAGCGGCACAACGCCCGGCCCCGCAAGTCCGACATGGACCCCGGCCTCCGGCGCGAGCTGTCGAGCTACTACGCCTCCCACGACGAGGCGCTGATCACGTGGCTGGGGCGCGTGCCGATCTGGCGACAATCGTGACCACGGCTTCGCTGCGCCGCACGGCTCGCGGCGGCCTGGCCAACATGGCCGGGTCGGCGCTGGCGGGCGGCACCGGCGTGGCCGTCACCTGGCTGGTGGCGCGCACCCTCGGGGCCGAGCAGGCGGGCGCCTTCTTCGCGGCGACGGCGGCGTTCGTGCTGGCCGGCGGGCTGGCGAAGCTCGGCACGCAGACCGGTCTGGTCTACTGGCCGGCCCGGCTGCGGGCCACCGGCCGTGACCATCTGCTCGGCGCGTGCCTGCGGACGGGTCTGGTGCCGGTGCTCGTGCTGGCGCTCGTCCTCGGTGCCGTCCTGTGGTGGCAGGCGCCCGCGATCGCCGGCCTCACCGCCTCCCCGCTCGTTCCGGAACATGTCGCCGGGCTGCGCGTACTGGCCGTCTTCCTGCCGTTGCAGGCGCTGACGGACGCGCTGCTCACGGCGACGCGGGGCTACCAGGCGATGCGTCCGACGGTCACGCTCGACCGGATCCTGCGCAGCGTGCTCCAGCTGGTGTGCGTGGGCACGGCCGCGGTGGCCGCCATGGCGTCCCTGCCCGCCTTCGCCGTCGCCTGGGCCCTGCCCTACCTGCCGGTGACCGTGCTCGCCGCCCTCTCCCTGCGCCGCATCTATCTGGCCGGCAAGCCGGAGAGCTTCCGCAGCCGGCGCAGCGAGCAGCGGGACCTGCGCCGCGACTTCTGGCGTTTCACCGGCCCGCGCGCTGTCGCCAGCGTGGCCCAGCTGGCCCTGCAGCGCATCGACGTGCTGCTCGTCGCGGCCCTGGGCGGGCTGGTCCCGGCCGCCGTCTACGCGGTCGCCGGGCGATTTGTGGTGTTGATCCAGTTCGCCAACCAGGGCGTCTCCCAGTCGGTGCAGCCGCGGCTGGCATCGGCGCTGGCGACCGGTGACCGCGACACCGCCAACCAGCTCTACCGCACCGCGACCGGCTGGCTCGTCCTCGCCACCTGGCCGATCTGCCTGCTGGTGATCCTGTACGCCCCCATCTACCTGCGCCTCTTCGGCGACCACTACGAGTCCGGGGCGCCGGTCGTGATGGTGCTCGCCTGCGCGATGCTCGTGGCCACCGGCTGCGGCATGGTCGACATGGTGCTCGCCATGGCCGGCCGCACCTCGTGGAACCTGGTCAACGTCCTGGTCGCGCTGGCCGTCACGGTCGCCCTCGACGTCGTTCTGATTCCCCGGTACGGGGCCCTGGGCGCGGCGATCGGGCTGGCGTGCGCGATGGTCGTCAACAACCTGCTGCCCCTGATCCAGGTTCGCAGCTCCGCCGGTCTGCACCCCTTCGGCGCCGGGACGCTGGCCGCCGGTGCGCTGGCCGTCGGGTGCTTCGGCGTACTCCCCAGGGTTGCCGGGTCTTCGCTCTGGGTCACGGCCCTGGCTCTCGTTCTCTATGCCGTCGGCGCATTTCTCCTGCGGGGCCCTCTTGCCCTCGCAGCCTTTCGTCCAAGGAGGACAGGTTGAGCACTGACTACACCAAGGTGTTCCAGGACGCGGACGCCGTCGCCAAGTACGAGCACGTCACGTACGCGCCGGACAGCTACGCGTCGCAGATCAACGAGCGGCAGCAGGCGTACCTGCGGGAGCTCGTGCAGCGGGAGTTCGGCCGCAACCTGCCCGTGCAGCACGACTTCGCCTGCGGCACCGGGCGCGCGATCCGCACCCTGCACGGCCTGGTCCGGGAGGCCCACGGGTACGACACCTCGGCCGAGATGATGGCGAAGGCCGAAGAGGTCGGATCGAAGGCGCAGTGGCACCAGATCGCCGCCGACGGTCCCGTCCCCAACCCGGTCCCCGCCGGGCACCCGGCCATCGTCACGATGTTCCGCCTGCTGCTCAACGTGTCCGACGAGGTCCGGGACCGGGCGATCGCGTTCGCGGCCAAGGCCCTCCCGACCCCGGACGCGGGCCTGCTCGTGGTCGAGAACCACGGCAACGCCGGCTCGCTGCGCCACCTGCGGGCCCGCCGGCACGCGGACTCGCGGTGGTTCGCCGAGCTGTCGCACGCCTCCGTTGCCGGCCTGCTGGACCGGCACGGCTTCGAGATCGTGGAGCGCCACGGCTTCTCCATGATCACCGAGTCGCTGAGCCGCAACCCGCTGGCCCGGGTGGCCGACGCGGCGGCACGGGCGCTGCCCGGCACCGACGGCCTCGCCGTGAACGTCCTCTACACGGCCCGGCGGAAGAAGTAGCAGTGCCCCGCGCTTTCACCGCTCTGCTCGTGCTGCTCGTCCTCGGTCTCGCCGGCTGCACCTCGCACCGGCGGGCCGAGCCCGAGCCGGCACCGTCGCCCGACCTCACCAGCCCGCCGGCGGCCGTCGCGGTCAATCCGGGCCCGTTCACGGCCGGCCCGGTGCGGCCCCCGTCCACGGGCGCCTATCTCGGGGCGTGGATCAAGCCGGAGTTCCTGACCCACGCCGGCCGGGTCGAGGCGGTCGACGGGCTCGAGGAGAGCCTGGGCCGGCCGCTCGACATCGTCAACACGTACCGGCGCTTCGACCAGATGGTCGGCACGGCGTCGGACCACGAGCTGCTGGACGACGGTGCGACGCTGATGGTCAGCTGGGCCACCGGCGACAACCGCTCGATCCTCGCCGGGGAGCACGACAAGCTGATCCGGAAGCAGGCCAGGAAGATCCGGGCGGTGCGCAAGCCGTTGCTGCTGCGCGTCCGGTGGGAGATGGACCGGCCCAACCTGCGCGCGACGATGTGGTCTGCCGAGGACTACGTCGCCGCGTACCGGCATGTCTGGGAGATCTTCCGCGAGGAGCGCGTCAAGAACGTCTCCTGGGTCTTCTGCCCGACCGCCGAGGGGTTCGCCCGCGGCGAGGCGCCCGCCTTCTACCCGGGCGACGACGTCGTGGACTGGACCTGCGTGGACGTCTACGCCGGCAACCAGTTCCAACCCATCGGCCACCTCATGGGCGACTTCCTGCGCTGGGCGGCGCAACGCCCCAAGCCCATCGTGATCGGCGAGTTCGGCGTCGCGAAGGCCTGGGGCTCGGCCGGCCGCGCGGCATGGCTGCGCGACGCCCAGCGCACCTTCAAGGCGAACCCGCAGATCAAGGCCGTCGTCTACTTCGAGTCCAACCCCGAGGGCAACGGCCCGAAGCAGCAGTTCCAGCTGGCCGGCGACCGGCCCGCCTTCCGGGCCTTCTCGTCGCTGACCGAGGACCCGTACTTCAATCCCTGACCGGCTGGTCCGCGACCGGTTGCAGGAACTCCAGCCGATTGCCGTGATCGTCCGCGCTGTAGAACCGCCGGTGGCCGGGAAACTCAGAATCCCAGGCCACCGGCCGTCGCGCGGCTTCCAGCGCGCGGGCGAGCGCGTCGAGGTCCTCCACCAGCACGCCGGGATGCGCCTTCCGGGCCGGCACAAAATCCCGCTCGACGCCGAGGTGCAGCTCCCAGTCGTCCCTGCGGAACCAGCAGCCGCCCCGCTTCTGCAGGGCGGCAGGCTTGTCGAGCTCGGTCATGCCGAGCACGCCGCCGTAGAAGGCGCGCGCCACATCCTCCCCACCGGGCGGAATGGCCAGCTGTACGTGATGCAGTCTCATCAACCCTTTCTAGCAAACCGTACGTCCGTCTTGCTAGTCCTCGTCTCGCTCCTGTCCTGCCTGCTGCCCTGTGCTCTGTCCTGCCTGCTGTACTGCGCGGAACCCGCCTAAGGAGTTGCCGCTGAACTGCCAGATTCCGCGCAAGCCACGGCCTCGGGGGGCGGCGCCCTCGGCGTGGCCTCCTAAGAGGAGGTCTCCGCGGGCACCGGAGCTGGCCCGCCGCTTCCACGCCGGGTCGGAATGATCGAAAAGGCGAGTAAGTCCCGCTCGCACCTCTCGGAGTAAGGCGGCCACGTTCTGGACCAGGGAAAGATGTGCTCCCTCAGCCCTTGACCTTGCATCTGCACTCCAAGCATCTCCCTCCGCGCTCGGGTGATGAGCGTGAGGGCCACTGCCACAAAGATGCTCCGGCTCACCAATCCCTCTCGCAGATCACCAGTGCGCAGCGGGCGTCCTTGCCATGGATGTGCAGCAGTCGCTCCACTACTGAGCCTGAGCGTCGCTCAAGCGCTGCCCGGTGTATCCAAGCGTCGCTCAAGCGCTGCCCGGTGTACCCAAGCGTCGCTCAAGCGCTGCGCGGTGTACCCGAGCGTCGCTCAAGCGCTGCGCGGAGTATCGGTGGGCTAGTGCCTGCAAGGCGTCGTCGAGCGCGGCGAGCACCGACTCGACGTCACTGCGCAGGGGCAGCTTCCTCGCCGCTGCAGCCGTGCCCGTGCCCGTGCCCGTGCCCGCGCCCGCGCCCGCCGCCCCCGCGCCCGCTCCCGCCGCCCCCGCCCCCGCGCCCGCGCCCGCCGGATCGGAGCAGTCGTTGAAGTCGGCGTCGTCGTCGGGCCCTGACTCGGGAACGATCTCCGCCAGTCCCGCATCGAGATCCAGCCGGAGCCGAACCCTGCAAAAGACATTCGTGCTGCCGGGGTGCGGTCCCACCCGCACCGTGAGGGAGACCCGGCGTCAGGCTGCGACCACGCCGCCGACGCCGGTGCGGTCGGCCGGGGTGGCCACCAGCTCCACGGTCAGGCCGGCGCGCACCCGTTCGCCGAGGACGGTGACGATCGCATCGGTGACGCCGGCGATCAGGCGTTCGGTCAGCTGCCGGGCGTCGGCGCGGTCGAAGACGGCGGCGCGGATGCCGAAGGTGACGGTCGGGGCGGGCGCCTCCGCCGGCTTGCCGCCGATGCCCCAGCGCTGCGGCGGGAGGCCGATCAGATGAACGACGACCAGCTCGCGCGCCCACTCGCCGTAGACGTCGACGGCGGCGTCGGTCAGGGCGGCGATCAGCTCGGGCTCGCGGCCGGTGAGGTCGGTCTCGAGGGCGTGCACGGTCAGGTGGGGCATGTCCGCTCCTCTACGATGTCTTTGATGCCAAATTACCTTTGCAGTCAAAGCTAAATCATGTCAACCGATGCGACCGTCCGGGAGCTGTTGCTGCTGATGCCACGCCTGGTGGGCCGGGCCAAGCGGATCCCTGTGCCCGAGCAGCTGCGCTCGCTGGACCTCTCGCCCCGGCACCTGTCGCTGCTCTCGCTGCTCCTGCTCGACGGCCCGCAGACCGTGAACGAGCTGGCCGCCGCGCTGGGCGTCGCCCCGACCACGGTGAGCCTGATCGTGAGTGAGCTGAGCCGCAAGGGTGTCCTGGTGCGCAGTGAGGACGACACCGACCGCCGCCGCCGGATCATCGACATCGGTGCCGGCAGTCGCCCGGCCATCTCCGAGTGGCTCTCGCCCGGTGCGACAGCCTGGCGCCACGCCCTCGCCCCGCTCACCGCGGCGGAACAGCGGATTCTCGTCGACACCCTGCGCCGCTACGAAGAGGCCGTCGGGTCGGGCGGCTCCTGACCGCAAAGCCTCACCTCGCGAGGAACAACCCTCCGCTGGTCTGGCTCGGCCGAGTGCCGGCGCTGCGATGGGGATGGTCATGGCTCGGGGTCCCAGAGGGCTTCGACGGAGGTCTGCAGGGCCTTCGCGATCTTGATGGCCAGATAGACCGAGGGCGCATAGTCGCCGGTCTCCATGGCGATGACGGTCTGGCGGCTGACCTGGACGGCGCCGGCGAGGCCCTGCTGGGTCAGGCCGGCCTCCTTGCGGGCGGCGCGGATGCGGGTGCCGGCGGCGCCGTCCGCCTCCGGGGCGCGGACAGGGCCGGAGGGGGGTGTCATCGGTCGTCATCTCCCGCCGCCGCCTCCTGGCGGTCGCGCTGCCGGCCCTTGGCCACCAGCACGACGACTCCCAGCAGGGCGCCGACGACGCCGCCGACGATCGCGCCGAGCCAGGCCGTGTCGTGGGGCTCGTGGACGTAATTGGCGCCGGAGACGAAGACGACCAGCGGCAGGACGGTGATCACCATCAGCGAGATGCGCTTGGCGCTCCAGCTCCGCGGGGTGGGGTCGACCCGGCGGTGTCGCACGTAGAACGTCGCCAGCAGCTGCGGGGCCCAGGAGACCGCCAGCATCACCGCGAGCGGCAGCACGGACGGCTTGCCCAGCGGCCACACCATCACCGCGGCGGCCCAGGGCAACAGGAAGCTCTGCAGGGAGGCGCTCGTGGTCATGCCCTCGTACCACCGGAGGCGCTCGCGCTCGTCGCCGTAGAGATCGCCGTCGAGATCGAGGTTCCAGTGCACCACCCGATCGAGGAAAGTCATGCGTCCATGATGACGTCAAGACTTCTTGACGTCAAGAGGACTTAACATCGACGCGCTCTCAGGGGTGACTGGGGGACTTCACCTGATCCGCACGGGTGACACGGGTTCCTAGGCTCTAGCTGTGAGCCTCATCGAGACCCAAGGGTTGACCAAGTCGTACGGCGGGCGGGTCACCGCCCTGCACGACCTCACGGTCACCGTCGAGCCCGGCATCGTCGGGCTGGTCGGGGCCAACGGCGCCGGCAAGTCGACCTTCATCAAAATCATGCTCGGGCTGATCGCGCCCACCTCGGGGACGGTGCGGGTGTTCGGCCTGGACCCGACCGTCGACACCGACAAGGTGCGGGCGAAGGTCGGCTACATGCCGGAGCACGACGCGCTGCCGCCGGACGTGTCCGCGGCCGAGTTCGTGACGCACCTCGGCCAGATCAGCGGCCTGCCCCGGACGGCCGCCCGTGAGCGCGCCTCCGAGGCCCTGCGCCACGTCGGGCTCTACGAGGAGCGCTACCGGCAGATCGGCGGCTACTCGACGGGCATGAAGCAGCGCGTCAAGCTCGCCCAGGCGCTGGTGCACGACCCCGACCTGCTGCTGCTCGACGAGCCGACCAACGGTCTCGACCCGGCCGGCCGCGACGCGATGCTGGCCCTGGTGCACCGGATCGGCACCGAGTTCGGGATCTCCGTGGTGACCTGCTCACACCTGCTCGGCGAGGTCGAGCAGATCTGCGACTCGCTGGTGGCGATCGAGGGCGGCAAGCTGCTGCGGGCGGACCGGATCTCGGCGATGACCGCGGCGAGCGACGTGCTCGCCGTCGAGGTGTCCGAGGGTACCGAGGAGCTGGCAAACGCATTGACGGAGCTTGATTTGCCCGTACGCGCCGACGGGCGGATGCTGCTCGTGCCGCTCGATCACGACGACACGTACGACAAGATCCTCCGCGCAGTGGCCGACCTCGACCTGCCGCTGCACCGTCTCGACCAGCGCCGGCACCGGGTGGCCGAGCTCTTCGCGCCTCGGGAGGCCGCAGATGTCTGAAGCCAGCGTCATCCACGACATCGGATACCAGCGCTACGACGGCCCTCGGCTGGGCCGCCGGGCGGTGTTCGGCGCCATGTACGTCCACGGCCTGCGCGCCGCGTACGGCCTGGGCCGCTCGGCCAAGTCGAAGATCTTCCCGTGGCTCGTCGTCGGCATCTGCCTGCTGGTCGGCGTGATCCTCGCCGCAGTGAAGGCGCAGACGGGCCTCGAGGCGCTCAACTACTTCACGTACGCCGACTCGATGAGCTGGCTGATCATCTTCTTCGCCGCCATCGTGGCCCCGGAGCTCGTCTCGCGGGACATGCGCGCGGGCGTGCTGCCGCTCTACTTCAGCCGGCCGTTGCGCGCGTCGGACTACATCGGGGCGAAGGTGGCGTCCATGGTCACCGCGGTGTGGCTGCTGCTGGCCGTACCCCAATTGATCATGTTTTTGGGTGCGGCCTTCACCACGAAGAACGGCATCTCCGACGTGTGGAAGGAGCTCGGTGACCTGCTGCCCGGGTGGGCCTACAGCCTGCTGTGGGCCCTCGTCTTCACCGGCATCGGGCTACTGGTCGCGTCGCTGACGGGCAAGCGTGCCTTCGCCGCCGGCGGAATCGTCGCGGTCTTCCTCATGACCACGCCGGCCGTGGGTGTGCTGAGCATCATGCCGTCGCAGGACGCCCGGGAGCTGGCCGGGCTGGCGAGCCCGTCGACGCTGGTGAGTGGCGTCGGGCAGTGGATCTACCCGACCGCGAACACCGGCATGCAGATCGGGCGCTTCGGCGCCGTCTACCTGATCGAGGCGATCACGCTGGTCGCCGCGTGCATGCTGCTCCTGCTCGCCCGCTACCGGAGGGTGGCCGCGCTGTGACCACGCTGAACCTGCAGAACGTCTCCCGCTGGTACGGCAACGTGGTGGCCGTGAACGACATCACCATGTCGCTCGGCCCCGGCGTCACCGGGCTCCTCGGTCCGAACGGCGCCGGCAAGACCACGGTGCTGCACATGATGGCCGGTTTCCTCGCGCCGTCGCGTGGCTCGGTGACTCTCGACGACGCCCCGGCGTGGCGCAACCCCGCCATCTACAAGCAGCTGGGACTGGTCGCCGAGAAGGAGGCGGTGCACGGCTTCCTGACCGCGCGCGAGTTCGTCCACGCGTCCGCCAAGATGCACAAGCTGCCCGATCCGAAGGCCGCCACCGAGTGGGCCCTGGAGATGGTGGAGATGACTGCCGCCGCGGACAGGCGCATCGAGACGTACTCGAAAGGCATGCGGCAGCGGACCCGGGTGGCCGCCGCGCTCGTCCACAATCCCCAGGTCCTGCTCCTGGACGAGCCGTTCAACGGCATGGACCCGCGCCAGCGCATGCACATGATGGCGCTGCTGCACGAGCTCGGCGACCGGGGTCACACGATCCTGTTCAGCTCGCACATCCTGGAGGAGGTCGAGCAGGTCTCCGGCACCGTGCAGGTCATGGTCGCGGGCCGGCTCGCCGCGTCCGGCGACTACCGGCGGATCCGCCGGCTGATGACCAACCGCCCGCACGTCTTCGCCGTGAAGTCGTCCGACGACCGCAAGCTGGCCGTCGCCCTCATCGCCGAGAAGTCGGTCAACGGCGTCGAGATCGCGGGGGAGGGCCTCACCGTGCGCGCCGGCGATTACGGCAGCTTCACCCGCGCGCTGCCGCGCATCGCCCTCGGCGAGGGGATCAGGCTGCGCAAGGTGATCCCGTCCGACGAGTCCCTGGAGAGCGTCTTCTCCTACCTGCTGGAGGCCTGATGTCGACCGTCGCCTGGATCACCGCCCGGGGCCTGTTCGGCCGCCGCCGGGTGCTGCTCCTCCTGCCGCTGCCGATCCTGCTGATCGTGCTTGCTGTGATCTGCGACGCGGCCGGCCTCGAGGCCCGCGACTGGGGCACCCCGGTCATCGTGGGGCTCGGCCTGGCCGTGCTGCTGCCCGTCGTCGCCCTGATCGTGGGCACCGGCGTGCTCGGCTCCGAAGTGGACGACGGCACGATCGTGCACATCCTCACCAAGCCGCTGCCCCGGCGCGACATCATCCTCGCCAAGCTGGGCGTGGCCGTGGTGGCAAGTGCGGTCACCGCGGCGGTCCCGCTGTTCGTCGCGGGCCTGCTCGCCGATTCCGTACGCTTCGGAGTCGCGCTCGCCGTCGCCGCGGCGCTCGGCGCCGTGGCGTACTCGGCGCTCTTCCTGCTCCTCAGCCTGCTGACCCGGCGGCCCGTCCTCCTCGGGCTGGTCTACATCCTGGTGTGGGAGGGGCTCCTCGGCCGGTTCGTGAGCGGCACGCGGGTGCTCTCCATCGAGCAGTACGTGATCACTGTCGCCGACCGGCTCTCCCCGGCGACCGGGATTCTCGACCCGAAGGTCGGCCTGCCTGTGGCGATCGTCATGGCGGCGATCTTCGCGGTGGGTGGCACCCTGTTCGCTGTGAACCGCCTGCGCAGCTTCTCGATGGCCGGGGAGACGAGCTGACCGCTCATCCCGACTGGCCCCACCGGCTGCTCGACGTCGGCCGCCTCCTGCAGTCCGGGTGGCGGCCTTCGCCGTTGCGTGAGTTCGTGCTGAAGGTCCACCAGCGCTGCAACCTGGCCTGCGACTACTGCTACGTGTACGAGCTCGCCGACCAGAGCTGGCGGGACCGCCCCCGCGTGATCACCCCGGCGCTGTGGCAGGCGGCGGCGCGGCGCATCGGCGAGCACGCGACCCGTCACGAGCTGCCGCACGTACGCGTGACCCTGCACGGTGGGGAGCCCCTGCTCGCCGGCATCCCGACCCTGGTGCGGATCGCCGCCTCCCTACGCGCGGCTGTTCCCTGCCGGCTGACGGTGGGCCTTCAGACCAATGGTGCAACGCTCGACGCTTCCGGGCTGGCCGCCCTCGCCGAGGCCGGAATCCGGGTCGCCGTCTCGCTCGACGGCGCGCCGGCCGACCATGACAGGCACAGGCGTCTCCCGTCCGGAGCCGGCAGCTTCCAGGCCGTCTCTGCCGCGCTCTCCCTTCTGCGTACGTCCCCCGCGTACGCCGGTCTCCTGTGCGTGATCGACCCCACCTCGGACCCGATCGCCACGTACGAGGCCCTGCTCGAATGGTCCCCGCCGGCGGTCGACTTCCTCCTGCCACACGCCACCTGGGCGTCCCCTCCGGGTCCTGGTTACGGTGCGTGGCTCGCAGCGGTGTTCGACCGGTGGTACGACGCCCCGCGCCGCGAGACATCCGTACGGCTCTTCGAGGACCTGATGTCGTTGCTGCTCGGCGGCCCCGGAGAGTCGGAGCAGGCGGGCCTGTCGCCGGTGTCCGTGGCCGTGATCGAGACCGACGGCGCCATCGAGCAGGTCGATGCGCTGAAGAGTACGTACGCCGGGGCGGCCGCCACTGGTCATTCGGTGCTGACCTCGTCGTTCGACGACGTGCTGCTGCACCCCGGAATGGCGGCCCGGCAGATCGGGGCCGCAGCGCTCGCTCCTTCGTGTCTTCCATGTCCCGCGGTCTCGGTGTGCGGGGCCGGGCACTATGCGCACCGGTACCGGCCGGGCTCGGGCTTCCGGCATCCGACGGTCTACTGCGAGGACATGTTCCTGCTCATCGAGCACATCCGACGACGGCTCATATCTTCGCTGTCCGTCATGTCGTCACCACTATGAGGGACGTGGTCCGGGACACCCCGGGTCGATTTGGAGCTGCGCTGGGGCGTGTGTAAAGTTTTGGGAGCCGGCAGGGAAGCGGACGAGGCGGAAACGCAGCGGACGACCTGCCGACAAACCCCTGGCAATAGTCACCGGGCAGAGTCGCGTGCGACTCGCGGTTCCGGCGATGAATGCTGGGGAGCTCAAGCGAGATTCGGCCGGATTTGACGGCCGGAAAGCGTAAGAGTAAGTTTGAGCGAGTGCCCCGGAGGGCGGGAAAACATTCCCACT
>NZ_JAUQWH010000020.1 GCF_030757795.1 Actinoplanes oryzae | reverse complement strand
TCTGCCGTTCCACCACCCGGGCCGGGTGTCGCCGCCATAACCGTAGCGAATGCCGCCCCGCCAGGCCACGACGGACAGCCCCCGGGAGGACGGAACGAGCAAGCGCCCACGGGGAACCCCCGTGGGCGCTTTGAAAAGCGGGTGGGCCTAGCGGGCCGCGGCCGCGACGGGCTTGTCGGCGGGCGCCTCGAGGTGGGGCGTGACCTCTTCGAACTCCTCGCGCGGCTCGTGCAGCTGACCCAGCGACACGACCTCGCGCTTGAGCACCGAGGCGAGGCTCCAGTCGGCCAGCACGCGCACCTTGCGGTTGAACGACGGGATGCGGCTCACGTGGTAGATGCGGTGCATCATCCACGCCGGCCAGCCCTTGAGCTTGACGCCGTAGACCTTCGCGACGCCCTTGTGCAGGCCGAGGCTGGCGACCGAGCCCGCATACTTGTGCTTGTAGTCCTTGGGCTGGGCGCCGATGACCACGGCCTTGATGTTGTCGGCGAGCACCGCCGCCTGCCGCACTGCGTGCTGCGCGCTCGGGGAGCACCAGCCGCCGGGGTTGGTCAGGTCGGGCACCTGGGCGCAGTCGCCGGCCGACCAGGCGCCGTCGAGCACCTTGCCGTCCTCGTCGGCGACCTGCAGCGTGGTCAGGCAGTTGACGTGGCCGCGCGGGCCGAGCGGCAGGTCGGTCTGCGCGAGCATCGGGGACGGCTTGACGCCGGCGGTCCACACGATGGTCTCGGAGCGGAACACCTCGCCGTCGGAGAGGTGCACCTCGCCGTCCACGCAGGACTTCATGATGGTCTCGAGGCGGATGTCGATGCCGCGCTTGCGCAGCTGACGCGCCGCGTAGGCACCCATCTGCGGGCCGACCTCGGGCAGGATCCGGTTGGCCGCCTCGACCAGGATGAAGCGGACCTCCTCCTGCTTGAGCTCGGGGTAGTACTTCAGGCCGTCGCGGACGACGTCCTCCATCTCCGCGAGCGCCTCGGCACCGGCGAAGCCGCCGCCGACGAAGAGGAACGTGAGGGAGGCCTTGCGCACCTCGGGGTCGGGCGTCACGGCCGCGACGTCGAGCCGGTCGAGCACGTGGTTGCGCAGGTAGATGGCCTCACCGATGGTCTTGAGGCCGATGCCGCGCTCGCGCAGGCCCGGGATGGGCAACGTGCGGGAGACCGAGCCCGGGGCGACCACGATGTGGTCGTAGGCGATCTCCTTGACCGGGCCGTCGATCGGCTGCACGGTGACCGTCTTGCGGGCGTGCTCGACCTTGGTGACCTCACCCGCGACGATCGTGCAGCGCTTCAGCTCGCGGCGCAGCGGCACCACCGAGTGGCGCGGCGAGATGTTGCCGGCCGCGGCCTCCGGGAGGAACGGCTGGTAGGTCATGTGCGGCTGCGGGTCGATGACGATGACCTCAGCCTTGCGCGAGTTGAGCTTCCTCGACAGGCGGAGGGCCGTGTAGAGACCGACGTGCCCTGCGCCGACGACCACGATGCGTTGCGGGTTCACGCCTGCCATTGTCGCGCTCGGCCGGTTCTGATGCCCCGTTGTGTGACCAACAACAACTTGCCGCAGTCAAGATCGACGGCGAATGGTGAACGGCCGGTCACGGACGGCGCAACAACCGGGCTATCAGCACCGTCGCGGCCACCGCCGCAGCCAGTCCGACCAGGGTCGCGACGAGAAACGCGCCCCCGGCCAGCCCGGCCGTCAGGCTCAGCACGACGACCGTCAGGACCGCGGAACCCAGCACGACCAGCCCGGCCCGGGTCAGCCACCCGGTCAGGACCGCCGGGTTCACGATCGCGTCGGCCGGCAGCACGGCCGCCAGGGCCGCCAGCGTGTGTCCGAGATAGAGCAGGGTGGCGATGGCGAGCACCCGCCACAGGGCGACGCGGGAGTCGTACCAGGTGGTGTCGGCGATCCAGCCGCCCACCACGGCGACGGCGACGACCGTGACCGAGCGGCCGCGCGGGGCGACGGCCGGCCACAGCGCCGCGAGCACGAAGGCGCCGGCATAGCGGCTGGTCACGATCGAGACGGGCCACGCGACCGTCAGCGCGCCGAAGAGGGCGACGGCAACACCGGCCCTGACGAGCAGCGGCAGGATCGTCGCGCGGGAAACGGTACGCCGCACCCGCGCGGCACGAGACGACAACCGTCCTGCCACGTCAGCGCCCCCGGGGCGCGGAGGCCAGCCGCGACACGTCCCGCAGCACCAGGTCCAGGCTGCCCGCCCCGGCCCACGCCACCACCGGTACGCCGTGCTCCCGCAACCGTCCGAGCACGTTCTCCCGTTCCATCCGCCACAACCGGGTGGCCAGCTCGGTGAACGGCCCCGAGGCCGGCGCCGCCGCACCGGCGGGCAACGTGTCGACCGCCACGGTGTAGCGCCCCGACTGCACGAGCCCGGCCAGCATGTCCGCGGCGCGCGGGTCCACGAGCGGGGTCAGCACCACGACCAGGGCGTCCGAGGAGACGTTGTGCGCGCCGAAGGTGTACTCCTCCGAGGCGGACTCCGACGAGGCGCGAACGTCCAGTAGCCACTCCAGCACGGTGAGGTACTGACGGCGGCCGGTCGCCGGGCGGAGGCGGCGCGCCGAGGAGCCGTACTCGGCAAGGGAGACCCTGTCCCCGCGTTGCAGATAGTGCTCGGCGATCGCGGCAGCCGCGCGGACCGTCGTGTCGAGCACCGACGCCTTGCCCTCGACCCCGCCGGACACCCCCGCCTCGCCGAGCACGTCGAGCAACAGCAGCACCTCGGCGTCGCGGTCGGAGAGGGTGGCGGCGACGTGCAGATCCCGCGTACGCAGGGAAACCCGCCAGTCGATGCGCCGCAGCCGGTCCCCGGGCGCGAAGGGGCGTACGCCCGCCAGCTCGCCGCCCTCCCCCGGCCGCCGCGACCGATGGTTGCCGACCAGTCCCGCGGCCGCGGGCAGCGCCTCGGTCGCGGCGAACGGCTCGGTCTCCGGATAGACGCGTACGCCCCGGGCCGGAACGACCACCGGACGGCACGCCAGCAGCCCGCCGCACGCGGCAACCCGGGCGGCGGCCGGTCCGACGTCCTGGCGGCCCCACCGCACCGCGCGCCCGGACAGGTCCACAGCGGTCCAGCCGTCGGGCTCCACGCGTACGGCGAAGGGCCGGTCGGCATCCTCCAGCCGCACCCACGGGGAGGTACGCGTGCGCAGGACCACGAGGTCGTACGGGATGACGTCGGGGTTGCCCACAGTGACGGCCGCCTGCACCTCGCCGCCCTCGACGATGTGGTCGCCGCCGGCCTCGATGGTCAGCTCGGGCGCCGAGCGTGGCATCCGCCGCAGCCCCACGGCCGCCCCGATCGCGAAGGGCGCCGCGAGCAGCACGAGATCGACCCGGCCGAGCGCCACGCCGAGCACCAGGAGCAGGCCGGTGAGCAGGACCGTACGCCCCAGCGCGCGGGTCGGCACCCAGGCCGGCGCGGACCAGCCCTCGGCGGCGACCGGCTCCGCGGGCGGCACGGAGGCCCGCAGCGTCGGGGAGTCGGTGACGGTCACTGCTCGGCGTACCCGCCCGCGTAGGTCGGCAGCGCCCCGCTGGCCGGCGCCGGCACGCTCTGCAGCACCTCCTGGACCACGAACGTCGGGTCGACCCGGCGCAGCCACATCTCCGGCCGCAGCGTGATGCGGTGGGCGAGCGCCGGGAGGGCGACGTCCTTCACGTCCTCGGGCACCACGTAGTCGCGGCCGGCCATGGCGGCCCGGGCGCGGGCGAGCAGCAGCAGGGCGAGCGAGCCGCGCGGCGACGAGCCGACCAGCGCGGAGGGGTGCTCGCGGGTGGCGGCGGCCAGCGCGACGATGTAGCGGCCGATCGAGTCCTCGACGGCCACCGACTCCAGCGCCGTCTGCATCGCCTGCAGCGTGCGCGCGTCGACGACCGGCGACAGCTGCGCCTCCTCCTGGCGGCGGAACATGCGCCGGCGCAGGACGTCCCACTCCTCGTCCTGAGTGGGGTAGCCGAACGACACGCGCAGCATGAAGCGGTCCAGCTGCGCCTCCGGCAGGGGGTACGTGCCCTCGTACTCGATCGGGTTGGCGGTGGCGAGCACGTGGAACGGCGGGTCGAGCCGGTAGGTCACGCCCTCGACCGAGACCTGCTTCTCCTGCATCGCCTCGAGCAGCGCCGCCTGGGTCTTCGGGGGCGTGCGGTTGATCTCGTCGGCGAGCAGCATGTTGGTGAAGACCGGGCCGGCCCGGAAGGCGAAGTCGCCCTTGCGCTGGTCGTAGAGGAAGGAGCCGGTCACGTCGGCCGGCAACAGGTCGGGGGTGAACTGCAGCCGCCGGAAGTCCAGCCCGAGCGCCTGCGCGAAGGACCGGGCGGTCAGCGTCTTGCCCAGCCCCGGCAGGTCCTCGAGCAGCACGTGACCGCCGGCGAGGATGCCCGCGAGCACCAGCTCCAAGGCGTCCCGCTTGCCGACCACCACGCTGCCGACCGAGTCGAGGATCGCGCCGGCCAGGCGACCCACCTCGTAGGGCGGCATCGCCTCCACGTTCGCGTCCGTCACCGATCCATCCCTCTCAGATCCTCTCCAGCGCGTCGACGTACGACGCCATCTCCCGCGGCTTCGGCAGGCGCCGCTCCGAACCGGCCAGCAGCTGCCACAGCGGCTCCCCCATGATCTCGCGCGCCCGCCGCGGATCCGACGCCCGCGTCACGCCGTGGCGCAACCGCAACCGCTCGTCGGTCAGCTCCGCGAGTGCGGGCAGGACGATACGCGAGAACCGCTCGCCGTCGTCCTTCGACCAGTCGAGTTGCCGCTCCCAGCGACGAACCGCCTGCTGGAGGGTGTCGCCGCGCTGCCCGTCCGGCGAGCCCGCGGGCGTGGACCGGCGCGGCGCCGGCGGCGGGGCCACTTGGGACACCGCCCACATCATCAGGCGCAGCGCCAGGAACGCCGTCGCCACGAGCAGCAGCGAGACCTTGATGCCGCGCGCGTGCAGCACGGCCATGGTGATCGCGGTGGCGCCGCCGACGAGCAGTACCGTCCGGACGAGCCACCCGAACCGGGAATGCCGCTTCTCCGGGTGCTCGCCACCCGGCCTGTCGTCGCCCTCTTCGGTGAAGAGCTCGTCGAGGCTCACGCGCCCACCCCCGCCCCCAGATCGGTGCGCAACCGCTCCAGCGCCCGCCGGGCCTGGCTGCGCATCTGGTCGTCGACCGTGTGGGTCGCGTAGCGAGCCTGCCGATACACGTGCGCGAACGGGTGCAGCACGGCCGCGTCGACGCGCTGCTCGGCCAGCAGCCGCGCGACGAGGTCGGTGGGGCTGTCCCCGGCATGGCGGGGCGTGCCCGCGGCCGCGGCGGCGTCCTCGAGACGGACCCAGCACGCGATCACGGCGCGGCGCGGGTCCCGATCGGAATCGGACAGCTCCTGCAGGCCGGCGTCAACTGCGGCAACCAGATCCTCCGCCGTACGGGCGTCCGAGCGCTTCTTCCCGTGCCGGCCCCCGCGTCGCACCCGCCGGCGCGCCGTGTCCCGCAGCACCGCCCAGACGATCAGCACCAGCAGCACCGCCCCGACGACGCCGAGCGCCCAGACCGCCGCCGTCCCCGCCCAGTCGGGCAGGCCCCGGGCGGCCTCGACGGGCTGGGGGGACGGCGAGGAGGCGACCGGCTCGGGCGAGGGTGGCAGCAGCGGGGCGACCTCCTCGGCGGCGGGGGGCGCGTCGGGGTTGAAGCGCTCCAGCTGCGGCGCCGACCGGGTCGCGGCCAGCCCGGCGAGCGTGAGCAGCGCGACGACGGCGGCCAGGGGCCACCAGCGGCGCAGTGCGGCGAGATCCACTTTTGTCCTTACGGGTTTGTGCCCCGCATCATGCCAGGCCCGCGACACCCTTCGCACTGCCGAAGACGTCGTCGAGCATCGTGGGCGTCAACCGGCCCGTGAACGTGTTCTGCTGCGACACGTGGTAGCTGCCCAGGAGCACCGGTGCGCCCGGCAGCGCGACCTGCGCCCCGTGGCCGAAGCGGGGGCGGGGGACGGGCGGGCGGATGCCGTACACCCGCTGGAGAACGGGCCACCACGCGGCCCAGGCGAAGGCACCCAGCGCGACGACCACCCTGAGGGTCGGCCGCAGCAGGGTGACCTCGCGGTGCAGCCAGGGCGCGCAGGTGTCGCGCTCCTCAGGCAGCGGCTTGTTGTCCGGCGGGGCGCAGCGCACGGCCGGGAACATCCGCGTGTGGAAGAGCTCCAGGCCGTCGTCGGCGCGGACGCTGGTCGGCTGGTTGGCCAGCCCGGCGCGGTGCATCGCCGCGATCAGGACGTCGCCGGAGCGGTCGCCGGTGAAGATGCGGCCGGTCCGGTTGCCACCGTGCGCCGCCGGGGCGAGGCCGAGCACGCCGATCGACGAGTCGGCCGGCCCGAAGCCCGCGATCGGCCGCCCCCAGTAGGTCTCGTCGCGGAAGGAGGCACGCTTCGTGGCCGCCACGTCCTCACGCCACGCGACGAGGCGCGGGCAGGCGAAACACTCCGCGATGTCCGCGTCGAGCACGGCGAGATCGGGCGCCGCGGCCGCGTGGGTGGCGACTTCGGCGGGCGTACGGCTGACAGCGCTCACTGCAGCGAGAAGGCGATGCCGTCGAGGATGTCGTGCTCGCTCGCCACCACGGACGTCTTCCGCGCGCGTTCCATGATGACGCGCAGGATGAGCGCCCCGGCGCCGATGACGTCCGCGCGTCCGGGGTGCATCACGGGCAGCTCGAGACGGTCGGCGACCGTCGCACCGAGCAGATCCGAGGTCACCTTCGCCACGTCGTCGGCGGAGACGCGGGCGTGGTGGATGCGCGCGGAGTCGTACTCGGGCAGGCGCAGGGCCAGCGCCGTGACCGTGGTGACCGAGCCGGCCAGGCCGACCAGGGTGGCCGTACCGTGACCGGAGACCTTGCGCAACGCGGTGTCGACGGCCTTGGTGATGTCCTGCTCCGCCGCGGCGATCTCGGCGGCGGTGGGCGGGTCGGAGTGCAGGTGCCGCTCGGTCATCCGGACGCAGCCGATGTCCATCGAGATCGCGTGCTCGACCGCCCCGGACCCGACCACGAACTCGGTCGAGCCGCCGCCGATGTCCACCACCAGGTAGGGCGGCTCGGCGTCGAGGCCGCGCACCGCGCCGGCGAAGGACAGCCGGGCCTCCTCGTCGCCGCTGATCACCTCGGGATCGATGCCCAGCACCTCGCGGACCATCGCCCGGAAGTCGGCGGCGTTGGAGGCGTCCCGCGAGGCACTCGTGGCGCACATGCGGACCCGCTCGGCGCCTGAGTCACGGATCTCCGCGGCGTAGCCCTCCAGCGCTCGCCGGGTGCGCTCGATCGCGGCGGGGGCGAGCATGCCCGTCCGGTCGACGCCCTCGCCCAGGCGCACGACCTCCATCCGGCGACTGACGTCCGTCCCGCCGTCCTTGATCAACAGGCGGATCGAGTTCGTCCCGCAGTCGATGGCCGCGACGCGCACAGGGCACTCCTTAGAGATGCAGCAACATCCTGGTGTTGCCGAGCGTATTGGGCTTCACGCGCTCGAGGTCGAGGAACTCGGCGACACCCTCGTCGTACGAGCGGAGCAGCTGCTCGTAGACGGCGTGCGGCACCGGCGCGCCGTCGATCTCGGCGAACCCGAACGAGCCGAAGAACTTGGTCTCGAACGTGAGGCAGAAGACCCGGGCGACGCCGAGCTCGCGGGCGACGTCGAGCAGCGCCTGCACGATCTGGTGGCCGATCTTCCGGCCACGGCAGGACGGGTCGACGGCGACCGTGCGGATCTCCGCCAGGTCCTCCCACATCACGTGCAGCGCCCCGCACCCGACGACACGCTGCGACTCCGGCTCGACCGCGACCCAGAACTCCTGCACCGCCTCGTAGAGCGTCACGGTCGCCTTGCTCAAGAGCCTGCGATCCGCCGTGTACGTGTCCACGAGCGCGCGGATCCCGCGGACGTCCGAGGTCCGGGCGCGCCGGATCGTGACCGCGGGTTTGCCCTCCCCCGGCCGGCTCACGGGTGTTCCGTCCGCTGTCGTCACGCTTCCCTCGGCAGCGACACGCACGGGCCGTCCTCCCACCACGGCTCGATCGCCGCGCGGACCTCGTCGCCGAACGGGTTGACGCCGGGGCCGGCCGCGAGCGCGTGGCCGAGCTGCACGTGCAGGCACTTCACCCGATCGGGCATGCCGCCGGCGGAGATCTTGGCGATCTCGGGGACGTGGCCGAGCGCCTCGCGGCGGGCCAGATAGTCCTCGTGCGCTGCGCGGTAACGCTGAGCCAGCTCGGGATCGGTGCTCAGCCGCTCCTGCATCTCCCGCATGACGCCCGCCGACTCGAGCCGGCTGCACGCGGCCGTCGCCCGCGGGCAGGTCAGATAGAACGTGGTCGGGAACGGCGTGCCGTCGTCCAGCCGCGGCTCGGTCTCGACGACGTCCGGGTTGCCGCACGGACAGCGGTGCGCCACGGCGTGGGTGCCGCGGGGACGGCGGCCGAGCTGCTCGGCGACGATGTCGAGATCTTTCTCGGACGGGGTCGTCATCTCGTTAACTGGAGTCTCATTCCTCGTTCGCTGCCGCCACACTGCCCCACAGTGTGTCGTACCACCGGCCGGGATCGGCGGCCGCGGTCGTGCCGCCGGCGTCGCGGGCGGCCTCGGCGTCGTTGCGATAGACAAGCAGGGGGATCTCGCCGGGCCGCACATACTGCAGCCGCTCACGCGCCTGGATCGCGATGTACTTCGGGTCGTTCCACTTCTCCGCCTCCTCCTCCAGGCCCTGGATCGTCGCCTGCTGCGCGGCCTGGTCGGCCTGCATCTGGGCGATCTGGGACTCCTGGGCGAGGTAGACGCGCACCGGATAGGTGTAGGCCAGGGCGAGCGCGATCAGCACGGCCACGAGGACCGCCGCCCGGCCGGTGAAGGTCTTGGGGCGGGTGGCCACCGTGCGCTTGGTCGCCCCGGCCGCCGCGGCCCGGCGCGCCGCCGCCGGACGGCTGCCCGACCTGCTGATGCTGCCGGTGGTGCGGGTCGCCGGATTACGGCGCGGCTCGATGCGGGTCGCGGCCGTGTCGCGGCTGCGCCCCTGGCCCGTGCGCGCGGAGCGCACGCCCGGTCGCCCCGCGTAACCCGTGGGGCGGCGCGTCGGCCCCTGCCCACTCGGACTGCGGCGCTGCGTCATCGGTTGCCCTCCCCCCGGCACGCGCGACCATGGAGCTGCGGCACCTGCTCCCCGAGGACACTATGCCCCCGAAACGCGGCGCCACAACTCCATGATCTCGTGACAGAGCGTTACGCGGTGCGGTAACGGGGGAATGCCCCCGCCCCGGCGTAGCGCGCGGCCTCGCCCAGCTCCTCCTCGATGCGCAGGAGCTGGTTGTACTTCGCGACGCGGTCCGAGCGGGCCGGAGCGCCGGTCTTGATCTGACCGCTGCCCACGGCAACCGCCAGGTCGGAGATGGTGACGTCCTCGGTCTCGCCGGACCGGTGGCTCATCATCGTCTTGAAGCCGGCCCGGTGCGCCAGGTCCACGGCGTCCAGCGTCTCGGTGAGCGAGCCGATCTGGTTGACCTTGACGAGCACCGCGTTGGCGGCGCCCTCGGCGATGCCCCGGCCGATGCGAGTGGGGTTCGTCACGAAGAGGTCGTCGCCCACGATCTGGAGCTTGCCACCGAGCTGCGTGGTCATCGCGCTCCAGCCGGCCCAGTCCTCCTCGGCCAGCGGGTCCTCGATCGAGACGATCGGGTACGTCTCGGCCAGCTTCGCGTAGTAGTTGATCATCTCGTCGGTGGACTTCGGCGCGCCCTCGAAGACGTACGAGCCGTCCTTGAAGAACTCGGTCGCCGCGACGTCCATGGCCAGCACGATGTCCGTGCCCAGGGTGAAGCCGGCGGCCTGCACGGCCTCGGCGATCAGGTCCAGCGCGGCGGCGTTGGTCGGCAGGTTCGGCGCGAAGCCGCCCTCGTCGCCCAGGCCGGTCGACAGGCCCTTCTTCTTCAGCACGCTCTTGAGCGCGTGGTAGACCTCGGCACCCGTGCGCAGCGCTTCCCGGAAGGTCGGCGCGCCGATCGGGGCGATCATGAACTCCTGCACGTCGACGTTCGAGTCGGCGTGCGCGCCACCGTTGAGGATGTTCATCATCGGCACCGGCAGCACGTGCGCGTTGGGCCCGCCCACGTAGCGGAAGAGCGGCAGCTCGGCGCTCTGCGCGGCGGCCTTCGCCACGGCCAGCGACACGCCGAGGATGGCGTTGGCGCCCAGCTCCGACTTGTCGGAGGTGCCGTCCAGGTCGAGCATCTTCTCGTCGATCAGGCGCTGCTCACTCGCCTCGTAGCCGATCAGCTCGTCGGCGATCTTGTCCTCGACGTTGCTGACCGCCTTCTCGACGCCCTTGCCGAGGTAGCGGCCCTTGTCACCGTCCCGGAGCTCGATCGCCTCGAACGCGCCGGTGGAGGCGCCCGACGGCACGGCCGCGCGGCCGATGGTGCCGTCGTCCAGGCCGACCTCGACCTCGACGGTCGGATTGCCCCGCGAGTCGAGAATCTCCCGGGCGACGATCGCTTCAATGGTGGCCATCTGTCGTATCGCTCCTTGTGTTCGAGACGATGATTCCCCGGACCGCGACCCTGCGGCCGACGACGCCCCTGAGCGTAGTCACCTGCGATGTACGCCGTGGCAGCGGCCGGTGAACTCACGCTCCGGTGCGGTTGTTCCCGCCGTCTTTCTCCCCTCCCCCGCTGCCCGCGCATGGTCGTCGCCGGCGCTGCCTTCCGCTTCGCCGGCGTTGCTTTTCGCTTCGTCGGCGTTGCCTTTCGCTTCGGTCAAGAAAAGCTCATCGGGCTCAGCTACCCAGGTGCAACGACGATGGCCCGGTTGCTATGACCACTACCGCGCACCTTCCCGATGCCGGCTCGTACGTCGAGATGACCGCCTCCGACGAGCAGGCCGCCCGTGTCCGCATCGTCCACGCCGAAGGCGCGGGCCTGACTCTCTCGGCGCCGCTGGCGGCCGTGCCCCCGGTGGGCTCGTCCGTCACGCTGCGCTGGTCCGCCGCCCCGCGCGGCCGCTACGCCCTCCCCTGCGCCGTCGTCGAGACGGAGGAGAACCGCGTCGAGCTGCGCACGGACGGCGAAGCCCTCATCGAGCAGCAGCGCCACTTCGTCCGCGGCGGCGGCGGCGAGCAGATCGTCATGCGCCGGGCCGGGCAGGCCGACGCGTACGGCTGGATCCGCGACATCAGCGAGCACAGCGCCCGCGCCCACTTCGAGGGCATCGCCGTCGCCGAGGGCGAGGAGCTCGAACTCGGCATCCAGCTCGGCGACGAGGCCGTCGAAATGCCGGCCATGGTGTCGCGGGTCGCCTCGATGCCGCAGCAGGTGCCGCCGGGGCCGCTCTCCGTGGAGATGGTGGCCATCTTCGCGGCCGACGAGAGCCAGGCCCGCATCATCCGGCGCTATGTGATGAAGCTGCAGCTGCTCAGCCGTACGCGGGCTTGACATCGGCGCCGCTCCCGGGCGGCCCGGTCCTCGGTCGCGGCCGCCCTCGATCCCGGCCGGCCCTCGATCCCGGCCGGCCCTCGATCCCGGCCGGCCCTCGATCCCGGCCAGCTCTCGATCCCGGCCGGCGCTCGGTCGGGACCGTGTCCCGGACCGCGTCGACGTCGCTTCCGGGCTTGGCCGGCGAAGTGGGGTGCCCGCCCGGACGGCCCCGACCGCGCTTCCCGGCTTGGCCGGCGAGGCGCGGTGCCGGTCCGGACGGCGCCGGCGGATCTCGTTTGCGTGAGGTTGCGGGCATGGGCCAAGGTGTGGTCGTGCCCTCCGCCAGCCTCCGCCTGATCGCCGTAGCCGTCGGTCTCCTCGTCGTCACGACGGGTTGCTCCGAGCTCGACGAACCGGCGGCCGCGGGCCTCACGCGCAGTGACCTCATGACCGACCTCGCCGGTCAGCTGGCGGGCTCGGCGGCCCGCACCTACGAGGCGACCTACCAGCTGGCCGGCGGCGGCACGGCGACCGTGACTCAGGCGCAGGAGCCGGCCCGCACGATGTACGTCTATCCGGCCGGGCAGGCCCTCGTCACCGCCGACACCGTGACCGAGTGCCGCACCCGCGCCCGCCCCACGACGTGCTCGATCACGACGACCTCGACCGGGACGCCGCCGTCCTCCCCCACGCCGCCCCCTTCCGGCCCTGCCCCGTCCGCGCCGGCCCCTTCCGCCGCCGACCTGTCCGCTTCGGGCGCTTCCGGCGCTCCGGCGACTCCCGGCGTTTCGGGTGCTTCCGGCGTTCCGTCTTCTCTCGGCTTTTCGGGTGCTTCCGGCGTCCCGGCTTCCCTCGGGGCTCCGGCGACTTCCGTGGTTCCCGCGGCTTCGGCTGCGGCGGCTCAGCGGGCGGCGCAGGCGCAGCGGGTGCCGGCGGCCGAGGCGGCGGGCCTGATCACCACGGGCACGGTGCAGCTGCTGCTGACCCGGGCGGGCCTGGAGTCGGACGTCCAGATCACCCAGCACGACACCACGATCGCCGGCCGGCACGCCACCTGTGTCGAGCTGACCGGCCTCGAGCTCACCGCGGCCGGCGTGGCCCAGGAAGCAGTCCCGCCCGCCACCACCGGCGCCGCCCCGCGCAACGCGACCGCCACCGACGGATACGAGGCCTGCGTCACCAACGAAGGCGTCCTCGGCAGCTTCCGCGGCGTCGTCGGCGGCACCGAGATCGAGATCGCGATGACCCACTACGCCGAACACCTCTCCGCCGGCGCCTTCGACCTGCCCGCCAACGCCACCATCACCGACCACCGCCCCGGCGCCTGACCCAGCCTCACCCGAGCACGAGGGCCGCCCCACCCGAACGCCGCCCCCGCACGAGCTCCGCCCACCCGAGCGCGCCGCCCCACCCCAGCGCGCACATGCAACGACCGCCATCGGACGTCCTTCCCGCGCGAGCGGCACACGCGGCCCGCCGAGAGCGACACCCCGCAAACCGGACGCCGCGCAGCAAACCGGCCCGGACGCCGCGCAGCGAACTAACCGCGAGGACACGCAGCGAACAGCCGGGGCGACACGCAGCAAATGAACCGGCCCCCGCGCAGCGGAACCGGGGCGATGACGGACTCAGACGCCCAGCAGGAAGCTCAGGTGGCGGGGCGGCGGCGAGCCGTGCGCCAGCATCGCGTCGTGCCAGGCCTTCGGGGTCGCGCCGAACGGGCGGGCCGCCGCGATGGCCGCCATCTCGGTGTAGCCGACGAAGTAGGTCGAGAGCTGCGTCGACGTCAGCAGCGCGCGGCGCCACTTGCCCGCGGCCTCGCCCTCCTCCTGGAAGCCGGTGCCGGTCATCAGCATCATGGCCTCCTCCTCGGTCAGGTCGTCGCAGTGGACGAGCTGGTCGAGGACGGCGTTGATGCTCATCCGCAGCTGCATCTTGAGCTGCTGGAGGCGCACGGGCAGCCCGCCGAAGCCCAGCCCGGCCATCAGCTCCTCCGCATAGACGGCCCAGCCCTCGACGAACGGGCCCGACCAGCCCAGCGAGCGCACCCGGCTGGCGGCCCGGAAGCGCCGCGCGTGGGCGAGCTGCAGGAAGTGACCCGGCATCGCCTCGTGGACGGTGAGGTTGCGGATCATGTGGTCGTTGTATTCACGGTAGAACGACTCGACGCGCGTGGCGGGCCAGTCCGCCGGGGGCGGCGCGATGCAGTAGAACGTCGGCAGGTCGGCCGTCTCCAGCGGGCCGGGCGGATCGCAGTAGGCGACGGCGACGCCGCGGGCGAACTCCGGCATCTCCTCGATGACGCAGGGGTCGTCGACGAGCGTCATCAGGTCGTGCTTGCGGACGAACCCGGTCGCCTCGCCCATCGTGACCCGGGCCAGGTCGACGATCGTGGCGTCGTCGGGGTGCTCGGCGGCCAGGGTGGCGAGGGCGCGGCGGACCGTCTCGTCGGTCGCCGGGCCGCCGGTCAGCTCGGCGGCGGCCTCCCGGAGCTGGGCGCCGGCCTCCTCGATGTTGCGCCGGGCGCGGCTGAGCACCTCGGCGGCCGGCAGCTCGGTGTCGAGCGTGTGCCAGAGGCGTGCCTCCCACAGGCGCCGGCCCAGGCGGGGATCGCGGCCGGGCTCGCCGCTCTCCAGCCGGGCCGTGAGCCAGCCCTCGAACTCGCTCAGCGCGGCCAGCGCCGGCTTGACGTCGGGGGCGGGGGCGGCGGCCTCGTCGGCGAGGGCGGGCACCCGGTCGCGGATCAGCGCGGCGGCGCCCCGGAACTGGTCGCGGGCCACCTCGGCGTGCAGGCGCGGCACATCGCGCAGCACCGCGCGGGCCGTGGCCAGCGCGTCGGGGATGGCGGCGAGCCGGCCGGCGAGACTGGCCAGCCGCTCCTCGGCGGGCGCGAACGGGCGGGACAGCAGCGTGTGCAGCAGCGGCCCGGGATTGTGCTCGAGCGGGTTCCACTCGTGCTCGCGGACGTCGGTCAGCTCGAAGATGTCCCGCTCGACCAGCGCCGACAGGATCGCGTGGTCGACCTGGTCCTGCTGGTCGAACGCGTCGGGGTCGATGCCGGCGAGCGCGTCGGCGGCGTCGCGCAGCATGGTCACCCGCTCGGCGACCGCGCCCGCGGACAGGTCGGGCAGCCGGTCGTCGTGGCGGTGGTCGCCGGCTGCCGACGCGCGACCCGGATCACTCTCCAGGATGGCGTCGACGATGCGCTCTGCGAGGGGCACGAACTCCGGCATGGAGCGAAATCTACTCGCCGGGTCCGACACTTTCCGCGTCGCGCACGTCATCGGCGTATTGCAGGGCGGCCGCCCGCAGCGCGGCCTCGGCGTCCTCCGGGGCGGCCCGCGCGACGAGCCGCAGCAGCTCGGCGCCGAGGCCGTCGCCGGCCGGCAACGGTACGGTCAGACCGGCGCGCGACGCCCGCTGCAGGATCTTCGCCGCGAGGGCGAGGGCCGGCTGCGAGAGCGCGATGCCCTCCAGGACCGAGGTGCGCGCCTTCTCCTCGCGCTTGATCCGCTCCCAGTTGTCGATGATCTGCTCGACGCCGTCGACCGCCTCGCCCGCGAAGACGTGCGGGTTGCGCCGGACCATCTTCTCGACCATGCCGCCGGCGACGTCGTCGACGGTCCAGCGCTGGTCCTCCGGCAGCTCCTCGGCCAGCCGGGAGTGCAGCACGACCTGCAGCAGCACGTCACCCAGCTCCTCGCGCAGCGCATCGAGGTCGCCGTCGACCATCGCGTCGTACGCCTCGTAGCTCTCCTCGATGAGGTACTTGGCGAGCGTCTGGTGTGTCTGCTGCCGCTTCCACGGGTCGCCGCCGGGCGAGACGAGCCGGTCGATCACCGCGACCGCGTCGAGCAGCCGGGCGCCGGGCGGATCCCACGACCCGTAGAAGAGCTCCAGCTCCGCCAGCCCGGGCTCCCGGGCCAGCCGCATCCCGAGCCGCCGGGCGAAGTCCTCGTCACCGGACGCACCGGCGAGCCAGACCACGGTGGCGTGCTGGCCCAGCAGCGCCACGAGCCGCTCAGGATCAAAATCGACGACTTCGACGCGTACGCCCGCAGCGCGCAGCGCATCCGTCTGGTCGCTCTCCGCGGCGGCGAGCACGGGCCACTGCCGGACCAGGTCCCACGCCTGGGCGGTGAGCAGCCTGGCCGGCACGCGCGGCGAGGTGACCAGCAGAACGATGCGCGCGGACGGATCCATCAGGCGACAGTAGTCACCGCGGAGACATCCGTGACGTACGGGTCCTCGTCGCTCGCCCCGGTGAACGTGGCCACGACCAGCGGCACCTCGCCCCCGCTCTGCGTGGAGGCGGAGAGCAGCGTCACCTGCTGGTCGCCGTACCGCGGGTTGAGCTTGACCTTCTGGTCGGTGGCGATCTGCTGCAGCTCGTTGCGCAGCGACACGTACGTCTGGAGCAGCTTCTTGTTCTCGTCGCTGAGCGTGCTCTTGAACTGGTCGAACGTGGTGCCCGGGTCGGCCGCGCCGCCCGTGGTCAGCCGCTGGTAGACGTCGCGGAGATCGTCGTCGCTCAGCGTCGCCGGGCTGACGGCGGGCTGCAGGGCGGCCCGCAGACGGTACGTCTCGGTGTACAGCTGCGTGTACTCCCACTGCGGCGAGTAGCTGCGCGCCTGCGCCACCTGGTCGACGGTCGGCTCGGCGGCGGCCTGCACCCCGTGCGCCTGCGCGGCCCGGCGCAGCACGTCGAGGCTCAGCAGCGTGTTGAGCACGTCCTGCCGCTTGATCGGCACGGTCACCGGCGTGATCGGCTCGGCCGAGGCGCCGTTGGCCTCGCCCGCCGCCCGGGCCTGCTCCTGCGCGGTGGTCAGTTCGTCCCGGACCTGGTCGTAGATCTTCTCGACCCGGTCCTCCGTGATGGTCCCCCCGCCCACATAGGCGGCCACATCGGGCGACTGCTGACACCCGGCCAGCCCGGCGGCGGCGAGAGCGGCGGCAACGGCGGTGGAGACGAGTCGGCGAGCACGCGGCATGGTCATGACTCTCTCACGCCACGTGTCCACTGTCTGCACCCGGGTGTGATCTACGTCGCTGAGTTTCTTCCGCGAAGAGAGCCCGGCTTAGTACGGTGGTCGGCATGCCCACCCCGCTCGCCCGCACCAGCGCCGAAGCCCACCTCTACCTGGAGCTGCACGGCTGCGACTGCGGCGAGCGGGCCTTCGCCCCCGAGACCGCCGTCGTGGTGCTGGAGGACGGCGAGCTGGGCAGCCGCTACACGTACGCGTGCCCCCGGTGCGGCAAGAAGCACGAAGTCACCTTCCGGCTGCCCGCCGACCCGACGCCCCCGGGACCGGGTTTCACCTACGGCGGCCCGGAGCCGTCCGAGCTACTGGACGCCGGCGAGTGGCTGGCGGTGGCCGACGCGTACGCGAGCCAGGCCCCCGCCGACCCGGCCGGCCTCTCCCCCGAGGCCACCGAGCGCGCCCGGGCCCTGCTCACCCGGGCGGCCGCCGCGATGGACGAGGTGCTCAAGTTCGTGCCGGAGGGCGCGGACTCCGTACCGGATGCCGGCGGCCAGGCGGACCCCGGCCGCTTCCGGCGCACCCGGCTCACGGCCGTGCGCGACGCGTACGCGGGGCTGGTCGCGCAGCTCTGACTCAGTCGTCGAAGAAGGTCGCGGGATCCCAGTAGCGAGGGCTGCCCGGCATGATCACCTCGACGGGAGGGCCCGCGGGCGGCTCGTAATCCCGCAGCGACCCGAGGAACCGGTCGATGCCCGGGGCGGCGGGGACCAGCAGCTTCCGCCGCTCCTCCGGGTCGAGCCGGCCCGTCATCGCCTGCGGCGGCAGATAGTCGATCAGCTCCAGCTCGAGCCGGTAGTGCACCACCAGCAGACCGCCCGCACCACCCGGCACCGCAATCACGAAATGATCCGGCGGCAGATAGGGATCCCGCCACTGCCGCTGCGCTGTCAGAAAATCGAAGGGCGGATAGTCCGGGTGCAGCCCGAGCAGCGGCCGCTCCGGCGTGAGCAGAAAATCCCTGCCGGGCAGCCGGCACGGCCGGACGGGCTGAGCGCCGTTGTTCCGCTGCAGCCACCGCAGGTAGAGATCCGGCACCAGCGGCTCGGGCAGCTGTTCGTTGAGCGCCGTGATCTGCTCCCAGCCGATCTCACCGAAGGGCCGCAGCTCGGCCGCCGCCTCGATGTTGTTGACGGGCTCGCCACCGGCATCGCCGGCCTCGACCCGGCGGATCCGGGCGATCAGATCGATGTTGTCGGACGACTGCATCTCGACCAGTCGCCACGTCTCGTCCGCGATCTGGAACGTCCCGCCGAGCGGCACCACGGCATCGATCCTGGCCTCGCTGCCGCCCGTCCAGGCGGACAGCTTCGCGACCGGTTCCGGCCCACCCCGCCACCAGATGACCATGACCTGCCACCCGTTGGGCAGAAGCACAGCGACCGCGTTCCGCATGCCGATCTCGAGCGGCTGCGGGGCGTCCGTCACGTCGTCTTCCATTCCCGTCACCGGCCCAGCATGTCACGGAGTGACAGCTCGTCCGGCAGGACGAAGCCGAGCACCTCCGCGGCGATGCGTTCCGCCGTCTCCCGGGTCACTGGCCGTTCACCACCCGCTCCGGACGCCTCCGGGCGAGCCGTCCAGCGACCCACCTTCGGTCCATGCTCGTCCGAGGCCACGACAGTCAGGCCCTCCGCCTCGGCACCGGCCGACATGACGGCGTAGTAGGTGACGGTCGCGACATAGTCGTCGGTGTGGATCCGGCCGGCCGTATGCGGCACCTCAAAAGAAGACCTGGCCGGAGTCGGTGCGGGCGGCGACGGCTGAGGAGCCGGCGCGTCCAGATAGGCGAACGACTGGTTCACGCTGTCGAGGAACTCCCGGATCGTCATGGGATCCGGATGCCGATGATCGTAGGGATCACGCAGCCACACCTGGCCCTGGGA
Source organism: Actinoplanes oryzae (assembly GCF_030757795.1). Classification (GTDB taxonomy): domain Bacteria; phylum Actinomycetota; class Actinomycetes; order Mycobacteriales; family Micromonosporaceae; genus Actinoplanes. Next base: position 56,208 of record NZ_JAUQWH010000020.1, on the reverse strand, counting down.
GACGGCCGCCAGCTCATAGGCGTGCCCCGGCACCAGCCCGAAGGGATCCCCGCCGGGATAGGCACCGCGCGAACCGACGATCACCGGGTTGCCGGCGGCGAGCAGGCTGCTGAGCCGGGCCTCGGTGGCGGGCTCCACGCCGGCCGTCGGATTGAACCGGGCAGTTCGCGCCGGCAGGCCGGTGAGCTGGGACAGGAGCTCGGCCTGCAACAACGGCAAGCTGCCGAAGGTCAGCCGGGCGTAGCCGGAGGGGGCGGCGACGTCGGTGGTGTTGGTGACCCGGTTGTACATGTCCTGCCACTGGTCGCGGCGGGCGTCGGTCCAGGTGCGGTCGAGGGCGGCGACCGCCTTCTCGACCACGGCGGCCCAGCTCGCGCCGACCTGGACCTGCCGGGCGTACGCGGACTCGGCGGTGTTGAACGACGACAGCGGCACATCCGGCGTCACGGTGATCCGCAACTCCCTGCCGGTCGGGGTCACGAGCGCCCCCGGCAGGCTCGTCTCGTGGAAGACGACGTCGACGGTGCCGTCCGGGTTGGGCTGGATCATCCGGCTCAGCAGGTCCGGCCGGTGGCCCGCGACGGCGCCGATGGTGGCGATCATGCCGCAGTCGCCGACCCCGCCCTGCCTCGCCTGGTGGCGGGTCGGCGGGCCGTTGAAGAGCGGCACGGGCTGCCCGGTCGCCGGGTCGATCACCCGGCCGTACCCGGACGTGGCGACCGTGACCCGGTCCGCCGCGGCGATGGTGACCTCGTGGGCCAGCGCCGTCGTCGCCGTGGACGTGACCGAGGTCGCCGTCCCCTCCTGGTAGCGGACCGGTTCGGGCGCCATCTCCGCCAGCGCCGCCGTCAGCGCGTCCGGGACGTAGAACATCGTCTTGCCGGCCTGGAAGTACTGCAGGCTGTGCGTGGCCAGGACGTGCGGCGGCACGTGGGCGCCGGGCGTGCGCCGGATCGCCGCCTCGACGCGGGCGCGGTCCTCCATCAGCAGGGAGTAGCGGCCCTCGGGCGTGCTCATGTCGTACGCGATCACGCCCTGCGCGTCGGCGTAGTTGGGCATCGGCAGGCCCGTCACCGAGTACGGCCCGAGTTCCGGACGGCCGGACAGGTCGACGTAGACGCCCTCGGCCGCCACGCGTGCGGCCAGTTGCGGATCGGCCTGGTGGATGCGGTTGAGCAGGTGGTTCGGCAGGCTGATGATCTGACCGGCGTGCTCGGGCATGAGGGCCACGCCGGACCGGTCGTGCTCGGCCGCCACGGCGAGCTCCCGCAGCTTGGCCGCGATCTCCGGGTCGGACAGCGGCTGCATCGTCTGCTGGTCGAAGAGCTTGAGCCGGTAGTCGCGCTGCCGGTAGTGCTCGGCGTCGGTGTCCCAGCGCGAGTTGAAGGTGTGCTGCGCGTACGCCGAGCTGATCGCGGGCGTGCTCAGCCTGCTCAGCGTCGCGGTGACGTCCGGCGGGACCAGGCTCCAGCGCGCCCGCGTGTCGGGGCTGTCCCCCGCGCGCAGGCCCAGCTGCTCGGCAAGGGCGTCCACGGTGGCCCGCAGCGCCGTACGAGTGTCCCGGTCCGCCCCCGCGTACTGCTCGGCCAGCGCCCGGATCTCCGCCAGCCGCCCCCGGTCGTACGCGCTCAGCCCCGCGGGGTCGATCGGGCCGCCCGCGCCGCCGGACAGCACTCCCGCCGGCACCGACACGTGGGTGTTGTGCAACGCCGCGAGTCCGGCGATCTCGCGGGCCAGGGCGGACCGGATCGCCCGGCCGTCCGCCCGGTCGGACACCGTGAGCGTGTAGTTGCCGTCGTTGTCCCGGGTGGTCTGCGCCGTGCCGGTCAGCGGCCCGACGCGCAGCCGGACGCGGACCGCCGTCGCGGCGCCCGTGTGCACCTCGTAGTAGTCGCGGTTGAGTTCGACGATCGAGGTGACCTCGGCCGCGCGTACGACGGAAGGCAGTGCCCGGCGCGCCTCGGCCAGCACCCCGGCGGTGTCTAGGCTCGCGGGATGAGCCTGTCCGCCGCCGAGCTGTACGCCGCCGTCCTGGCCGCCCCGGATGACCTCGACGTCCGGCTGGCCTACGCCGACGCCGTCGAGAGCTCCGACCCCGGCCACGCGCTGCTCATCCGGGAGCAGATCGACGCGAGCCGGCGTGAGCACGTCCGCCTGATGACCCTGCCCGAGCGACCCGCCCCGGGTCTCGCCTACTTCCGCGACTCCGGTCTCGGGGACGACGAGCGGCTGCTGGCGAAGTTCGGGGTCGACGGCGAGCTGCTCGACGGCTTCGCCACGTACTGTGGCTTCCCCGAGGCCGTCATGCTGAGCGGCGCGGCCTTCCTCGAGCACGGCGCTTCCCTGTACGAGCGGCTGCCCGTCCGCCACGTCAGCCTGAGCGACGTCGATGCCGCCCTCGCCGGCCGGCTCGCCGTCAGCCCGCTGGTCGACCGGCTCAGCAGTCTGGTCCTGCGCTTCTGCCCGCTCGGCGACGACGGTCTGCGGGCGCTGGGCGCCTCCGACCGGTTCCGCCGGCTGCGGCATCTCGACCTCTACGAGACCGGCATCACCGACGCCGATGCCTTCGTCGCCGCCCTGCCGGAGCGGATGCCCGCCCTGCAGTGGCTCGACCTCGGCGGCAACCGGGTCTCCGTCCAGCCGTGGGGCTCCGGATTCGGCCTCGACGGCGGTCTCGGCCCCAAGTACGTCGACTACTCCGGGCACGGTGCCGCCCTCAACGAGCGGTTCGGCCCCTTCCCGTGGATGCGGGCCGGATGGGCCTGGCACGGCGGGCCCCTGTGGGGAACCGTCTGAGCCGGCCGGCGGCCCGGCGAGCCGGTTCGCCTCGGCGATGCGCTGGGCGTGGAAGCGGATGCTGGGCGCGATGTTGTTCGAGTCGGCCGGCAGCGCCTTGGCCTGGGCGCCGATCACCTGCCGGGCGCGCTGGGGGTTGGCGAGCCGGCTCTGCAGCGTACGGTCGACAGCCGCCGCACCCAGCACCCGCAGCCCGCGCCCGTCGCCGAGGCCGAGCACGTCCCGCTGCCCGCGGAGCCCGGTGGTCGGCGGCCCGTCCACCGTGCGCAGCGGGAGGCCGTCGAGCAGGGCCGCCGGACCTCCGGGCAGCTCCCCGGCGAGCCCGACGGAGAACACGACCCGGTCGAACGAGCTCTGCGCACCGTCCGAGAAGGTCACCAGGAAGCGTCCGTCCACGGTGTGCCGCACCGACGAGAGTTCGCGCAGCGACTGCTTGATGTGCTGCGGCCCGATGATGTCGTAGGCTCCCTGGCCCGGCAGGGTGTTGCGCCTGTTCTTGCCGCCCTTGAAGCTCTCCTCGACCAGCGCCCGCTGCCGGTCGGCGTCGTCCTTGATCGCCCGGATGTCGTCGGTCATCGACGCCCGCGCGGCCCACTCGATCGGGCCGGCACCGCCCGCGGCCGCCTGCTCGACGTCCCACGCGGCCGACGCGCCCGCGCCGAAGACCAGCACGGCATCATGCTCCCGGTACGCGTCCGCGAGGTTGGCGCCCCCGAAATCAACCGAGGGCCGGGCCGTACGCGGATCCGTGAACCGCCCGTCCGCGCCGATCCCGAGCCGGGCGCGCACGGGGGCGGGCGCCGCGTCGCTCGGCCGGCCATCGGCGTCGTACACCACTCCGGTCGCCGCGTCCACGGTCCAGCCGGTCGGCTGCCCGTCGCCGTCGACGTCCGCGATCCGGGTGTCGGTGACGGTGCCCGTGGTGTCGACGAGCAAGGGCCTTTCACCCCCGATCACCGTACGCGCGGCAGCCGGGAGCTCCGCCTCGCCGACCACGGTCCCCTCCGGGTCACGGAACGTCACGTCCCCGCCCGCGTGCTCGACGCTGTATCCGGTGGCGGGGTCGGCGTACCGGCCGTCGGGTGACGTGGCGGGCGACGGCACCCGCGCGGGCCCCGGCCCGGTGGCCACGTCCACCGACGACGCCCAGAAGGTCCGCTCCCCCACGGTCACCTTGTACTCGGCGCCCTCCGGCCAGCCCGCGCCGTCACTCCTCGCCCGCGACTCGACCGAGGTGGCGAGCCCGTGATAGGTCGGCATGCCGGACAGCGCCCGCGCCGCCCCGATCGTGGTGGCGAACACGCTCGACGGCGTGAAGGCCGTCCCGTCCTCCGCGAAATCGGCCGGCTGGAACGGCAGCCCCGGCAGCTCCAGCTCCGCGGGCACCTGCCCCATCCCGAGATCCGCCCGCCCGGCCCACGGCTCGGTCTGCTCGGCGATCGCGAGCACCGGCGGCATCCCGCTGTCCACATGCCCCGGCGCGCCCATCGTCACGAAGTCGGCCGTCGCTGCCCACCCGCCCCCGATCACCAGCCGCGTGAACACGTGCTGAGGATCAACATCCAAACTGCTGTCCACGTACGCCGTCAGCCGCGCATCGGCCCGATCCCGCTCGGCGATGGCCTGCCGAGCCAGGTCGCGGGCGGTGGCGCGTACCTCCGCCTGCGCCGCTCGCAAGGCGGTCTCCCGCGCCGCAGCGCCCCCGACCCCGGCCAGCAACCCCACGACGGCCGGATGCTGCCCCACCAGCCCGAGCCGCGCGGCAACCGCATCCGCCCCGACGACCGGAACGTTCCCCTCATGCCCGTGCACGTCCCGCGGCCCCTCGAGCAGCCCGGACGTGATCAGCAAACTGTGCGCGTCGGCCTCCAGCTGAGCCCGCCGCCCCGGATCGGTCTCGCTCTCCAGATCGGAGGCCAGCACGGCAAGCTCCGCCACCCGCCCCGCATCCCGGGCGCTGAGCGTGTCCTCCCGAGACCCCTCCGACAGCACCCGGGTCGCATCCACCCGGACCCCGGCAGCCCGCTCCACCTGCACCTGCTGCGCCTCGGCCAGCGCCGCCGCCACCGCCCGCCGCACGAAGTCCGGCTCGGCCGCCGTCGACACCCGTACGACGGTCTCCTCAACCCCCGCATGCGTCGTCGCCACCGGCGCCACCGGCCCCGCAGGCGAAACAAACTCGAACCGAACCCGATGCCCGCCCAACTCCACACCGCGACCGCGCTCATCCACCACGGCCCCAGCCGGCAGCACCCCACCACTCAACGCCGCATCAACGGCCCGTTCGGTCCGCCCCACATCCTCAGCCAGCGAAACCCCGCCAAAGGTCGTCCCCGCAGCAGCCCGCCGCAAATCCGCCCCGCCGTCGCCGCCCGTCCCCCCACTCTCCGCAGGAGGCCCCGCGGGCCCGTCCCCCCTCAGCCCGTCGCGCCCAGCGCCCTCTGACAGATCGCCGTCAACTCCGCCTCGCTGGGCAACTCCTTCGTCGCGAACCGAAGCACCTCGCGCTCCGCCGTCGCCCGATCCACCGGCCGCGTCCGGTGATCCTCCGAGTTCAAATGCAGAATCGCCACCGCCGCGCCCGGCTGGAACGTCCACTCCGCCAGGTCGTGATCCCACGCCACCGCCGGCAGCGGGCCCGTCGACACCCCCTCCGCGATCAGGTTCAGGGGCTCCGTCGCCGAAATCGGCTTCCCCGGCTCGTACAGAAGGAAGTAGAGGAACTTCATCGGTGGCACGCGCAATTCCCTCCGTACCGTCCGAGGTCAGCCGGGCAGACCCGTCCGGACGATCGCCATCAGCTCCGCCTCGCTCGGCAGCGGAGTCGTCGCGAACCGAAGCACCTCGCGCTCCGCCGTCGCCCGATCCACGGTCCGCGCCCGATACCGCTCGGGATGCGTCCACATCCCCTCGTACACCGCCGTGTCCCGCCGCCACGTCCGAGACCGGTGGTGCCACACCACCGACCGCGTCGGCTCCCGGTCCGACGTCATGGCCAGCAGATTCGTCGGAGCCTCCGCCGCGCTGGTCGGCTCCTTCTCCGGATCCCCCCGCCGGTAGATCAGTGCGTAGCGGAACCTCACCACTGTCTCTCGGAACCTCCGGATCATTCAGCCCGCGGCCAGCGCTGCCTCGCAGATCGCCGTCAACTCCGCCTCGCCCGGCAACTCCTTCGTCGCGAAAACCGCTGCCTGCTGCTCGGCCGTCGGACGATCCACTCGCCTTGTCCGATGCCGATCCGCGTGCAGATGAAGCATCGCCAACGCGGTGCGTGGCTGGAAGGTCCACTGCTGCGTCGGATGGTCCCACGCCACTGCCAGCAACGGTCCCGGTGAGATCGCTCGCGCTATCAGGTTGAGCGGTGACTCCCCCGGACGAATCGGGTTCTCCTCCGGATCTCCCGGTTCGTACACCAGGCTGTATCGGAACGTCAGTGGATCCATCACCGATCTCCCAAATGCTCGGGTCGAGGCCCGGCACATTCGATCTGTCTAGATTGCGCACGGCAAGTTGCTCGGCGAACGTGCCGCCCTGCTGCGTCAACCAGTCGCGGTATTCCTCGAACAGAAGGTCATTGTCACCCTCCCGCAGCCAGCTGGCCAAACTCTTGTCCTTGGGCGCCGGGAACACATCTCGGTCGGACATGCCGGTGGGCATGTGCTGCGATGCGTTCTTCTCGACGTTCGTCGCGAGGATGTCGAGGTACGCGTGAATTCGCTCGACCGCTGTCCTGCCGACGTCCCGGAGAGTCTCGTACGGGTCGTGGGTCAGTTTGCCGAGCTGCAGGCTGAATTCCGTCGGAAACTGCAGTTCAAAGGTACGGCCGGTCGGCGACTGCAGGGTGGGCGGCGAGACAACGGTGACATTCAGCCCGAAGAACCGATTACCCGGCGCCCAGAAGTTCTTGGGCTTGCCGACCTGGTAGCCCTGCGCACGCATAGTTTCCAGGGCCTGCGCGACCACCGCACCGTAGGCCTGCTCCGGAGCCCTCAGGGAGAAGCGCACCACGTCGTTCATCGCACCTAGCGCCGTTGCCATGCTCTGGCCCACCGGACGGTGCTCGACCTTGAATTTGCGAGCCGTGGACTCGAGGCTTTTCACTCGATGATCGACGCCCACCAGCTTGACGACCTCATCGGCGCCCAGAGGCCCGTGATCGGCATTCAACTGGTCGGCAAGGGTCGTCAGGTCACCAAGAATGACCTCGGCGTCCAGTAGCGCCGAAGTGATGCCCGTCTCGAGTACAGCCTGCTCGTCAGTCTTGAGCGAAGCGAAGTCATCCCCGCGTTCGGTCAGCGGGTTGAATTCTTCGGCATCGGCGGTTCCGTCCGCCGCCTCGTCGCGGACTTCGGACGGAAGGCCATCCTGCTCTCCGCCGTCGGTGCGGGTATGTCCGGGCGAATCTCCACCCGGGTCGCCATCTCCCACGGAAGGATCCGCGGCCGGCGGACCGGACGGTTCCCCGCTTTGCCCGTCACCGGACGCGCCGGAGCTGCGGATGCTCTCGAGGTGTGCCACGGCAGGCCGATAAGTGGTGCTCTCCCGGGCGGGAGACGGCTCGGCACCACCGCGATCGGCCGGCAGTCGTTCTTGGCTGGAAGGGCCGGTGGTGGCGCCGGTGGCTGAGCGGGTACTTGCCGGAGAGACGGCGGCCGGGTTTGTGGGGCGGCCGGCGGCGTCGAGGGTGATGGACCAGCTGTTGGCGACGCGGTCGGCGTAGAGCGGCGCTGTGTCGCTGACCTGCCGGGTCTGGGCGTCGATCCACACGACGGTGCCGCCGCTGTTGACGGCGTTCCAGGTGTGGGCGACGCCGCCGTCGGACCAGGTCGAGATGATGATGGCGGCGGAGCCGGGGCCGGCTTGGAGCAGCTGGTCGGCGACGGCGTCCAGGCCCATACGCCCGGCACCCTGGTGGTCGAAGCCGGAGCCCAGCCACTGCTCCTGACGTGCCGTGCTGGCTGCCTCGGTCGTGTTGGGCTGGGCCATGGCGCCGGACACCTGGGGGTTGCCGTACCAGGTGGACAGGACGGAGAGGCCGACGTCGGCGCAGTTCGTGTTGCGCCCGGGCACGTCCGGGCCGCCGTCATTGACCAGTTGCGGCCACTGGGAAGTACGTGGGTCAGGGTGTACCGCGGGGCGGCCGTCGGCGGTGCGGGGGACCTCATTGTCGAGCGCCTGCTGGTCCGCTTCGGCCGGCGGGGTGAGGCCCTGGTCGCCGACAGGGCGGGAATCGCTGAGCGGCTGCCCGTTGCCCAGCGCGCCGGTGTCAGGCGGAATCGTGTCTCCGGGGAGACGGTCGACGTCGGTTACGGGCTCGATGCCGAATGTCGGCAGGTATTGCCTGCACGTCTCACAGGGCTCTTCGTAGGTGCCGTGGTCGGCTGCCCGGACATCGGTCGTCGGGATGATCTGGTGCGTGACCATCTGCGTGCCGCGCAGCTGGCTCTTCGCGAACTCGTCGAAGGACTTGCTTTGCGCAACCTCGTACTGACCGAGCAACGCCTCATCGGTCGGCCCGGCGAAGTCGGCCGATGACCTGGCGGCAGCCGCGAAGGCGGGGAAGTCGGTGGCCGCTTGCGCGGCATCGTAGAGCTTCTGCAGGTCATGTAGGGCATCAGAGACCAGGGCCACTTCGGCGCACTTTCCGTGGCCGAAGGCTCCGCGCTGGTCGTTCGCGTCGTAAGCCTTCTTGATCTCCGCCAGTATCTCGTTCAATGACGGATGGACGTTGAGGGCTTCGCTACCGGCACCTTTGTTCGTCCTCATGCTCGTGTGGGTGTAGAGCCGACCCGTCGGGGTGAGCATCGCCCCGGCCATGCCCGGCGTCTTGCTCTTGCTGACCTTCGGGTCCGAGCCTGGTTTCAGCCCCTCGAGCGTCTTCTGCGCGAGCGTCCGAGAGGCGTTGATGAGGATTGCCTGCGCTTCTTCCCCGTGCACATCGATGTCGGGGTTCAGCTGCACCGGGCTCAGCCGGTACCCGACCTGGTCGGCGACTGTCGCGCCCTTCGACTTCGCGAAAGTGTCGGGGTCGACTCCGCCCGCGATCGTGGGCACAGCGGCGGAGGCAGAGCCGGTGCTGACGGGTACGACTACCAGGGCCGGGTCCGAGCGGTCGCCGTCGCTTGACGGGCCGTCGTCTGAGTGCAGGTTGGTGTCGGCATTGTCGGCGGCGTTCGAGGTGGTGCCGCGGTCGTCGGTGCGGGCGTCGTTGTCCTGGTTGCTGTCGTGGTCGCTGTTCGGGTCGACGTTGGTGTCGACGGACGACGCGGGGACGTTGCGGTCGGGCGACGGCGTGTCGGTGGTCGGGGCGGGCGCGGCCGGGGCGGCGTGATCGGGGGTGCCGACTTGGGCGTCGCTGGTGAGGGGCCCGTGGTCGGTGGCGGGGGCGACGTGCACGGTGCCGGTGGTGGCGATCGGGCGGGAATCGGGGTGGCCGCCGGCGAGGTGGGGGGCGTTGGGGTTGATGCGCCCGGTTGCCGAGGACGGGTTCGTGCCCGTTGCGGTTGTGCTGGAGTTCGCCGGGCTGGGGCCGGAGGTCGTTGATGTGGTGTTCGGGCCGGCGGGAGAAGTCGCTGTAGCGGTATTGGTGACCGGCGCGGCTTGGGTTGTCGTGGACGGGCCCGTCGTCGGGGAAACGGTTGCCGGGGCGCTGGTGGAGAGGTTCGGCGAGCCGCCCGTGAGGGGAGACCCCGGCACCCCGGTCGAGACGGTTGCGGGAGAGCCCGGCATGCCGGTGGGGACCACCGTCGGCGTGGTGGTCGAGGGGTTCGAGGTGGTGTCGGACACGGCGCCGGGCGAGACAGCGGCGTCCGTGATCGGCCCGGCGGCGTCCGGCGCAGACGAGACCAGACCCGGCGAAGGCTCGGAGGAGACCAGACCCGGCGAAGGCGCGGACGAGCCAGGAGCGGAAGCATTCGAGGAGGAGGAAGGGGAGGGCGAAGAGGACGACGAGTCAGGAGACGGGCTTGGAGTGTCCGTTGCCGGAGCCCCGGCTCGAGACGAGCTGTCACCGCCGGGCGGCGGCGAGGAGCTGTCGGCTACCGGGCCTGAGGCGCCAGGCGTCGGCGCGGGGGTGTCGCTGGCTACTGGCGCGTTCGCGGCTGGGGCAGTCTCGGTGTCGCTGTCGCTTGTGGAGGGCGTCTCGGCGGGCGGCGACGGCTCTTGGAGCTGCACCGTTGACGTACCGGGCGGTGGCGGGGTGGCCACGGTGTCGCCGGCGTCGGACCCGTTGGCGCCGCCGGGCGCGCCGGTGGCCGGGGTTTCGGCCGTCGCGGTGGAGCCGGCCAGGGCGGTGTCGCCGGACGGCGGGCCGGAGCCGTCGGGACCGTCCGAGCCATCCTCCGGCGCGCGACCCGGCCCGCCGGCACCCGCCGAGGAGCCGGCGGAAGACGTGGACGACCCGGAGCCCGGAGAGTCGGAGCCCGAGGCAGAGGAGCCCGACGAGGAAGACGAGTCCGAGGAGGAGGACGAGGAGGAGGACGAGCCCGACGAGTCACCGCCGACGGGCGCGATGACGCTGGTGTCCGTGTTCGTGTCGCCGACGATGGGGGCGGTCGTGCTCGGGGGGCCGGCGAGGGCGGTTGCCGCCTTGCCGGCCAGGTTGATGGCGCCGTTGGTGCCGGCGGCGAGGAGGTTGCCCGTACCTGTGCCGACGCCGGTGAGGGCCGGCCTGCCCGCGCCGCCGGTGAAGCCGCCCAGGAAGTCGCTCGCGCCCGGCATCTCCCATTGGCCGGTGAAGGCGGCGTTGGTGAGGACGCTGGAGGCCGGGGACACGACGGCGTTGACCGTGCCGGCGGAGACGGCGTTGCCCGCCCAGTTGCCGACGCCCTTGATGGCGCCCGCGCCCTTGAAGTTCATGTTGACCTTGGGCGTCGGGATGGCGCCGGCGACCTTGCTGAAGCCCTTGCCGACCGGGGCGCCGATGACGGCTCCGATGGCGCCGCCGGTGCCGGACATGAGGGTGCGTTTGCCGTCCAGGCCGTCGCGGGTGCCCTTGTTGATCTGGTACGCCTGGGCGCCCACGTCGATGATCAGCTCCTCGCCGACCTCCTCGACCATCTCCTTGCCGAGGTGCTTGGCGCCGTGCTTGAGCGTGTCCTTCAGCGTCTTCTTCGCGACCTGCTCGCCGGCCTCCTTGAGGAGCTTCTCGCCGCCCTTCACGAGGGCCTTGCGGCCGACCATCATCAGCAGCCGGTTCATGGCCATGGTGACGACCTGGCGGCCGCCAGCCAGGATGCCCGGGATCGCGGTCGCGGAGACGCCGCCGAGCCAGGCCATGAGCAGGGCGACGAAGACGGAGATCACGGTGATGATGACCGCGATCAGGACGGTCAGTTTCGCGTACTCGATCTCCTGCGCGGTCGAACTGACCGAGGCCGACAGGGCCGACGCGGACGAGGCGAGCAGCGGCAGGCCGGTTTCCGCGCCGACGCCGATCTGGTTCCAGAGGGTGTTGAACGCGCCGCCGGCGCCGCCGCCCCAGGCCTGGGCGATCTGCATGACGGCCGGGTCGGCCTCGTTGAGGGCGGCGGTGATGGCGTCGCTGAACTGCTGCCACTGGTCGGCCAGCTCGCGCAGCTGGTCCTCGTCGCCCTCGGGCCAGGCCTCACCGGCGCTGAGCCAGCAGACCGCGTCCCAGACCCAGGCGTACTCGCCGAGGGACTCCCGGGGATTCCAGATCGTCACGCTGCCTGCCCCCCGGTTACTTGTCGCCGCCGCCGAACCACTTGGCCACGAGGTCGTCCTGCTCGACGGTGCCCTCGACGGCCGCGGTCACGTCGGGGCCGAGCTGGCGGACCCGCTCGACGAGCTGCACGCTCGCGTCGAGGACGAGCTTCGCCGGCGCCTCGCCCGCCAGGTACTGCTCGTTGAACTTCGTGCCGGTCTCGTCGGTGCCCCACGGCGCGCCGCCGTTGAGGGCGTTGATCTGGGTCACGATCCGGCTGAGGTTGCTGTGCAGGCCCTCGCCCGCGTGGGTGAGGCGGCTCGCTCCGGCGGTGGCCTCGGCGGGGTCGAGGAACGTGTCCTGCGCGTCGCTCATCGCTCGGTGCCCTTCGTGTCGTCCGGCTGCGGCAGGTCGGCGTCGAACTGCCGGAAGATGCCGTCGAGATCATGCTCGATGTACGCCTGGAACTGCGAGTTCGGCATGAACGGCCGGCACAGCTCCTCGACCTCGCTCATCGCCTTCTCGGTGGCGCGGCGGATCGTCTCGGTGACCGTGGCGGAGAGCTCCTTGGAGTTGGGCCGCCGGTAGATGCGCGAGTCGAAGTCGACCTTGATCACCTGGCCGCGCGGGCCGACCGTGACCGTGACGAGGCCGTCGTCGGACGTCTGGGTGACGCTGACCGCCTTGAGCTTCTGCTGGAGCCCGCCGACGTCGGAGCGCATGCGCTCGAAGCGCGTCATCAGCTCGTCGGCATGCGCGCGCATCGCCGCCAGATCCATGGCGTTCCTCCCCCGTGGTGCGCGGACCCGGCCTGCGACCTGCGATCCGATCCTTCGACCATACTGAATGGCGACGACTTGCGGGGTCCCCGGGAGCCTCGGCCGCCCGGTTACGATGCCTGCGGCGCCGACGAGTACGGGGAGGTGGCGCGGGTGCGGTTCGGTCAGCGGGCGGTCGCGTGGGCAGCGGCGGCGGTCCTTGTCACGTCGGGCGGGGCCGGGCCGGCCGCGGCGGCGAGACGCGCCCCCGCACCCTGTCAGAACCCGTCGGAATCCGGACAAGTGATCACCGCGACGCCCTGGCAGCAGCAGTGGCTCGCCCCGGAGCGGGTGTGGCCGTTCAGCACCGGCGCCGGCGTGCGAGTCGCGGTCCTCGACTCCGGCACCGACAGCTCGCACCCGCAGCTCGCCGGCAAGGTGGACCGCGGCTTCGACATGCTCAGCAACAGCGCGGGCGGCGACATCGACTGCGTCTCCCACGGCACCGCGGTGGCGAGCATCATCGTCGCGCAGCGGGTGCAGGGCGTGGGCTTCGCAGGGATCGCCCCGGACGCCCGGATCCTCCCCATCCGCGTGTCCGAGCGCGAGATCGTCGACGGCAAGGCGTCCGGTCAGAGCGTCTCGCCCGCGGGCTTCGCACGGGCCATCCGGCTCGCGGCCGACCGCGGCGCCAAGGTGATCAACATGTCGCTGACGCTCTACGAAAACGATCCCGCGGTGGCCGCAGCGGTCAAATATGCGCAGGCCAAGGACGCCGTGCTGGTCGCCGCCGCGGGCAACCTGCGCGATCAGGGGAACCCGGTGCCGTACCCGGCGGCCTACGAGGGCGTCATCGGCGTCGGCGCGATCGACGATGACGGCAGTCTGGACAAGATCTCGCAGATCGGGTCGTACGTGGACATTGTCGCCCCGGGTGGCGAGGTCGTCGCCGCCACGCGCGTCCGCGGGCACCAGGCGTGGACGGGCACCAGCTTCGCCACCCCGATGGTCAGCGCCACCGTCGCGCTCATCCGCTCGGCGGAGCCCGGGCTCGACGCCGACGAGGTGCGGCAACGCCTGATCGCGACGGCCGATCCGGCCCGGGGCGGAGCCGCGCAGGGCTACGGCAGCGGGGTGGTGGATCCGTACCGGGCGGTCACCGAGCGGCTGACGGACCGGCCGGCCCAGGCGCCGCAGGCCCTGCCCGCGCTGCCTGACGATCCGGCCCGGGCTGCTCGCGCGGACCGGTGGGAGACGATCGGGCTGGTCGCGATGTGGGGCGCGCTCGGGCTGGCCGCGGCGGTTGCGCTGGTTGCGGCTGTCGCGCTCCTGACGCCGTACGGACGGAAGCGCCGCTGGCGGCCCGCCCGCATCTCCCCGCAGCAGCAACCGGAGCCGGACGTGGACACCGAAGAGCCGGAGGACGTGTTCTTCCGCGTGCCCACCGCGCCGACAAGCTGAGACCGCCCCGAAGGCATCCGCCCGAACAGCGCGCGATCACGCCGACGAGCCGAGCACCGCGCGATCACGCCGACGCACCGAACAGCGCGCGCGGTCACGCCAAAGAGCCGACCAGCGCGCGGAGTCACGCCGACGAGCCGAGCAGCGCGCGATGTGCGTCGGCTCGCGAGGTAAGTCGGCTCGCCAGGTGCGTCGGCTCGCGCGGCGCGTCGGCGGGCGGGAGGGCCGGCACAACGAAAGCCCGGCGCCTACGGGCGCCGGGCTTCGCGTGGTGAACCGGAAGGGTCAGCCGCCGAACTTGGCCTTGTTCGCGTTCTCGCGGGCCTGCATCTTCTCGGCCGACTCGCGCAGGGCCTTCTCGATGCGGCCGAGCAGGTCGCGCAGGTCGTTGGCCGCCGCGTCCCACTCCTTCTGCCGCTGGTAGTAGGCCTCTTTCGCCTCGCCGTCCCAGGTGCCGAGCATGCCCTGCAGGCCCGACTGGAGCCCCTCGAGCTCGGCGGTGAGGTTCTTGGTCGCGCTGCCGCAGTCGTCCGCAGCCTGGTTGAGCTGCGGGAAGTTGTACTTGATCATGCCAATTCCCCCGTCAGAGCTTCAGCGCCGCGGTGATCTGCCCGGCGGTCGCGCCGGCCGACTCCATGTCGGAGCGGATCTCCTCGTCGCTGACGTCGTAGTCCTTACCGGCCGAACCGACGGCCTCGGCGACCGCCCGCAGCGCCACGTTGAGCTTGGCCATGTCCTGGTCGAAGCGCTGGCGCACCTGCTGGAAGGACCCGGCGCCGGCACCCTGCCAGGCGCTCTCGAGCGGCGCCAGCTGGCTCATCAGACCGTTCAGCTGGCTGGTCAGCCGATCCGCGACGCCATCGACGTCCTGCGAGGTCTTCTGCATGATGCCGGTATCGGACTGCATCTGCGACATGACGGTTCACCCCCGTTCTCACTGGATCGCCCCGGTCTCTCCGGGGCGGTCTCGCGCCGTCCCTCGCGGAACAGTGCTGGTAGCGACCTTGCGCCGCCTCCTGACAATGACGGTAACGGCTACCGCCCGGAAGGCGCCAGACCGGTAAATGCCTCAATCTCCGTCAAGCGGACTTTTCGCCGCTTCGGGATCCAGCGCCGGCCCCGCCGGAAGCCGAACGACCAGGCTGGACGGCAATTCGACGGCCGTCACCGCGCCGTAGCCGAGCACGTTCGGCACATCGTCCGACGACAACGGGTAACGCATGCCGAGGTCGGTGACCAGGTTCAAGGTTCCGGCCGGGGCGTCCGGCGAATCCATCGCGCGCACCAGCACCCCGTAGCCGGGCTCGACGACGACCCGGTCGGCCAGCGGCACGCCGTTGCTCGTCCGGCCCGCGGTGCTCACCGGCTCGGTGATCGGCTCGACCTGCGCGTCCAGGGTCACGCGCGGCTGGTCCTCGCCGGGGGCGTACTCGGCGCAGACCGCCGGCTGATCCCCGGTCAGCTGGGCGATCTCGGGCACCTGCGCCGGCGCCCTGTACTGCCCGTCCGCCCCGGCCTCCTCCTTGGGCGCGGCAGCCGCGGTGTCAGCGGCCAGCCCCTGCACCACAGGCTTCGCGTTCCTGTACGCCGCCCGGGTCGCCGGATCCGCCAGCTGCACACTGGCCTGCAGCTCGGTGATGGGCACCAGAGCGCTGCGCTTCGCGAGGTAGTACTGGCGGCCGCCCGCCGCGCTCTCCACCCCGTACACCCGGCCGATCACGGCCCCGGGCACCGCAGACGACGCCCCGCCCCGCCCGGCCACGTCGAGCGGCCCGATCGGCTCACCGGCCGGCAGCGCGTTGAGCCACGCGCCACCCGCGGCGATCACGGGCGCGGAGATCAGCGTGAGCCCCTCGACGACGGTGTCCTCGTCCTCGATCTCGTAGCGGTGGTCGTGCCACACGAGGTACAGCACGTCGGTGGCGTCGTCCCGCACCAGCAGCGCCGCGTCCTGCGGATCCCGCCCGCCCCCGATCCGCCGCCCGACCGTGAGCACCGTCGTGGCGACCCGATCGCCGGCCTCGTCCCGGGTGGGCTGCGAGCAGAGCGTCCACGGCCCGTCGAGCATGCGCTTGGGATCGGGCAGCGAGTCCGGCGCGTCCGGGATGCCGATCACATTGCCCCGGGACGTGCCGGTCAGCGAGTTCCGCGAGACCTGCAGGGTGCTCGAGCTGCCGAGGGCGAGCAGGGCCGAGGCGAAGTTGGCCACCGGGTGGAGACGGTCCTCGTTCTTGCGGTAGATGTACCGCGTACCCGTCTCCTTCTCGACGATGACCGCGTCGCCCTCCTTCCAGCTGGTGGCGCCGCCGGGACGCAGGATGCCGTAGACGCCGGCGCCGGCGAGCACGAGCACCGCGATCATGATGCCGCCCAGCCCGGCGCCCCCGAGCCGGCGGAACGGCGCCGCCTCCGGGTCCGGCTCCCGTGCCACGAGCGCGGACGTCAACCGCTGCACGAAGAACTGGTACGACTGAACCTGATCACGCCGTGACGGCATACCCCTCGAACCTCCCGTGACGGCGCGCCGGTGTGGCAGGTCAGCCCGGTACGCCGGTGCCTACGATAGGCATCCCGGCTGTGCGCCGTTGCCCGCCCCGGTCGCGCGCTGCCGTCCGTACGGGAGGAAAAGGATGATCGCCCGCACCGAGGCCGAAGCCCGCGCCCGCACCTGGCTCGCGCAGCACGACGACCCGGAGCCGCCGCTGAAGGTGCTCGAGTTCGAGCACGGCTGGGTGATCCGCCGAGACCACAGCGCCACCGGCGGCATGCCCCCGGCCCCGCCGCCCTTCCCGGACACCCGCCAGATCGTCATCGACCGCGACACCGAGGACCTGGTCCCCTGGCTCGTCGCCCCGACGCCCCTGGTCGCCGCCCAGTACTCGGCCGCCCGCGCCCTCACCACCCGCTTCCCCCCGGACGTGACCCACCTCCTCCTCGACGCCGGCTGGCACCCCGGCCGCGACATCTCGGGCCTGGTGGACGCGTGGGCGCGCCGGCACGCCGTCCTCGCCGATCTGGTGTTCAGCGTGGCGGCCCGCGACCTCCTCCGCGAGTTCGGCGGCCTGGCCCTCCCCCAGTACGGCGGCCCGGAGGAGAAAGTCATCGGCCTGGGCCCCATGAGCGTCCTGCACCCCGGCGATGTGCTCTTCACCGAGGGAGCGGCCTTCGACATCCCGGTCTTCCCGGTCGGCATCAGCGAGCCGGTCCCCCGCGGCGAGGTCAACGAGCAACCGGCCGAGCTCGTTCTCGACCCCGCGGCGAACCTCTACCTACTCCACCCCGACCACCAGCACCACGTGGCAGCCGGCCTCGACGCCGTCATCACCGCCCTGATCAGACGCCGCGGCTGGTCCGAGACCCTGCGCCGCACGCCCGCCGAAGCCCCGGAAGGAAAACCGGCATGATCACCCGTGACGAGGCCCACGAGCTGGCCCAGGCCCGCCTTTCCGCCGGCTTCGACGAGCCGCAGGAGATCAGCCTGTACGAGTTCGACCTCGGCTGGGTCGCCTGGCGCACCCCCAAACCCGTCGCACCCGGCAGCCCCCCGACCTCGACCGGCGGCCCCCAGATCGTCGTCGACCGCGAAACCGGCGACATCAGCCGCTGGCCCTCCATCGCGCCATCGGCCATCGCCGAGCAATACACCGCCGCCCACGCCGAAGCCGACCGCTTCCCACCCGACGTCCACGCCATGCTCACCAAAGCGGGCTGGTTTCCGGGCCGAAACGTCAGCGAGACCATCGACGCGTGGCTGCAGCGGGATGCCCAGGTGCTGGCGGAGTTTCCGATCTCGGAGGCCGCCCGCACGGCGCTCAACGAATTCGGCGGACTGGTCATCCGACCCGCCGAGAGCCAGTACAGAAGCCTCTTCTCGCCGCTGCCCGATGGCGTCGCCACGACCCGGATCTCCGGCTTCGTCGAGGAGTACGAGGATCTGGCGGACTACGCGGGCCCTGCTTTCCCCCTCGGCGATCACGAGAACGGGCCGTGCGAGATCGTCATGGACCCGCGTGGCCGGGTGTTCATGCTGCACTGGTCCAGAGACTTCTTCCTCGGCCACGGCATGGACGAGGCGCTGGTCACCCTCTGCCGGAATCGCCGATTCCCGTCGGCGATGAACGGCTTCACGGAGCCGGACCAAGACTGAGACGCCCGATAACGTCGGGTCCGCGACGCCCGCCCAGGAAGGAACTCGGCATGATCACCCGTGACCAGGCCCAGCAGCTGGCCCAGACCCACCTCTCCGCCGGCTTCGACGAGCCGCAGGAGATCAGCCTGTACGACTTCGACCTCGGCTGGGTCGCCTGGCGCACCCCCGAACCCGTCGCCCCGGACGCACCACCCACCTCGACCGGCGGCCCCCAGATCGTCGTCGACCGCGAAACCGGCGACATCAGCCGCTGGCCGTCCATCTCCGCATCAGCCATCGCCGAGCAATACACCGCCGCCCACGCCGAAGCCGACCGCTTCCCACCCGACGTCCACGCCATCCTCAGCAAGGCCGGCTGGCACCCCGGACGCGACGTCAGCGACACCATGGCGGAGTGGCGCGGCAGGGAGGCTGACGCCCTGCGCGAGTATCCCGAGTCGGATGCCGCCCGGGCGGCGCTGGACGAGTTCGGTGGACTCGTCGTCGTGCCCGGGGAGGGCCGTTACCGCACCCTGTTCTATCCGGTGCCCAACGGCGTACGGACCGGGCGGGTTGCCGGGTTCGCCGAAGAATACGACGACGAGGAAACCTACGCAGGGGTTCCCTTTCCCATCGGGTACAACGAGAACGGGCCGTGCGAGATCGTCATGGATCCGCGGGGCCGGGTGTTCATGCTGCACTGGGCCCGCGACTTCTTCCTCGGCCACGGCATCGACGAGGCGCTGATCACGCTGTGCCGGGCAAGGGAGTATCCGCCCTCAACGGCCGGCTTCGCGCCGGCGGAATAGGAACGATCGCGACATGATCACCCGTGACCAAGCGCACGACCTGGCCCAGGCCCGCCTTTCTGCCGGCTTCGACGAGCCGCAGGAGATCAGCCTGTACGAGTTCGACCTCGGCTGGGTCGCCTGGCGCACCCCCGAACCCGTCGCCCCCGGCAGCCCCCCGACCTCGACCGGCGGCCCCCAGATCGTCGTCGACCGCGAAACCGGCGACATCAGCCGCTGGCCCTCCATCTCCCCCTCAGCCATCGCCGAGCAATACACCGCCGCCCACGCCGAAGCCGATCGTTTCCCACCCGACGTACACCTGATCCTGGCCAAGGCCGGCTGGCACCCCGGACGCAACGTCAGCGACACCATCGACGCCTGGCTCGAGCGTCATGCGAAGTTCTTACGGGAATTCCCGATCTCGGACGCTGCCCGCGCGGCGCTCGACGAGTTCGGGGGGCTGATTGTCTCGTCCCTGGTGGATCGGCATCGGGCCTTGTTCTATCCGGCGGCCGAGCGGTTGGCGACCATGCGGGCTTCCGGCTTCGCGGAGGAGTACGAGGACGAGGCGACCTACGCCGGCCCTGGCTTTCCGCTCGCCTTTCACGAGAACGGCCCTTCCGAACTGGTCATGGACCGGCTCGGACGGGTCTTCCTCCTGCACTGGGCGGAGGACTTCTTCCTCGGCCACAGCATCGACGAGGCGCTGATCACGCTGTGCCGGGTGGTCAATCTTCCGCCGGCGACGGACGGCTTCGCGGTCAGCCGGCGAGACCTCGCATGAAGGCGTAGAGGCCGAGCACGCTGCAGGCCACCGGCACCACGGCGAGCTGCAGCACGATGTCCGCCACGTCGCCGAGGCGGGCCAGGCGGGGGGAGGGCTGGCGGCGGCTGTAGGTGCGGCCGGCGCCGATGGCGAAGGCGCCGGCGACGAGGACCACGGGCACGAGGACGGCGACTCGCCAGAGGGGGTCGGTCAGGGCGTACAGGGAAAGGAGGACGACGCCCGCGAAGCCGGTGCAGAGCAGGGGGATGCGGTGGCGGACGGTGGGGACCAGGCGGGCGCGCAGCAGGCAGGCGAGGGTGACCACGCCGCTGAGGATCAGGGTGGCGACCGTGCCGGCCCGGGCGAGGGCGACCAGGGCGGCGATGCTGACGACCGCGGCGCCGAAGATCATGCCGGTGAGGACCTCGTCGGCGCGGGCGGTGGCCTGGTAGACGCGTTCGCGGGCCGGTTGCTCGTCGTCGCGGACCAGGTCGGCGGCCGTGCGGGGCAGGACGGGCATCGGGACCTTGCCCATGCGGACGGCGAGGGCCGGCATCGCGGGCAGCAGGAGCACGCACAGCGCGACGACCACGGCGGCCGCGCCCGGGGCGTCCAGCGGCCCGTACGCCAGTCCGCCCGCGATCGCCCCGAGCAGGCCTGACCAGATCGCGGCCACGAACACCCGGCTGCCGTCGCCGACGCCGAGCATGCCCAGGACGCCCGCGGCGAGGAGGGTGACCGAGCAGAGGAGGACGTGCGGGGCGCCGTACTCGCTCAGCGGTTCGCCGTACGAGAGGATCATCGCGCCGCCGACCAGCGCGTACGGGAGGCCGAGGCCGGCCACGACGGCGCCCGCGACCGAGTCGCCGACCGCGCGGGAGAGCAGGACGCCCGCGCCCAGCAGGACCACCGCGACGACCAGGGCGGCCGCTCCGCCGATCCAGCCGAGGCTCGCGGCCGAGAGGATGGCGACCAGGCCGAGGGCGAGCAGGATCACCGCGGCGACGAGGCCGGTGAGGCGGGTGGCGCCGGGGGTCCAGGCGCGGCCGCGCAGGCGGGCTCCGGCGGCGACGGCCTCGGTCAGGTCGTCGTACATGAGCTCGGGCCACTCGGCGCGGCGCGGAACCAGGTGAACCATCTCACCGTCGCGCACGTGCTGTGCTGCGAGGGTGCGTGCGAGGTCGAGCATCGTGCCGTCGGCCCGGCGCAGGGCCCAGCCCCCGTGCCCGGTGCCGTCGGTGGGCTCCTCGTCCGACTGGCGCAGGACGGCGGGGAGCAGCCCGACCAGCGGCAGGTGCTCGGGCAGTGCGAGATCGATCCGGCGCTTGGGCGCCATCAGGGCGATGCGCGCCAGTCCGGTTCCTGCCTGGGTGACCACGTCGCTCCCTCGTGCCGGTCGGGCCAACGGCCCGCGGGTGTCCTAGCGGGGATGAGGTTACCTACCATGGGCCCAGGCCGGGGGCCCCGGCCAGCGACAACGGGGAGGCGTCAGCGTGGGCACGGTGGTGGTGAGGCGTCCGGCACGCCGGCCGGAGCCGCAATACCCGTCCGGCGAGATCTTGCTGGACGCGCCGCCCGAGGTGCCGCCGCCGTCCGGCCGGGGCTGGGGCCAGATGATGATGACGCTGCCGATGCTCGGCGGCTCGATGGCGATGGCGCTGATGTTCGCCGGCCAGTCCACCGGTTCCGGCGCGACGATGCGCTACATCACCGGCGGCCTGTTCGGGCTGTCGGCGGTCGGCATGATGGCGTCGCAGTTCCAGTCCGGCGGCGGGCCGAGCAAGCAGGAGATGCTGCAGCAGCGCCGGGAGTACATGCAGCACCTGTCGCGGCAGCGCAAGAAGGTGCTCAAGACCATCCGCGCGCAGCGAGAGGCCGCGCTCTACCGGCACCCCGATCCGGACGTGCTGTGGTCGCTGCCGGTCGGCCCGCGCCTCTGGGAGCGCCGCCGCGGCGACGCCGACTTCGCGACCGTGCGGCTCGGGCTGGGCCCGCAGGACCTGGCCACGCCGCTGGTCCCGCCGGCGAACACCACGCTGGAGAAGATGGAGCCGATGTGCGCGCTCGCGCTGCGTCGCTTCGTGACCACGTACGCCCAGGTGCCCGACCTGCCCGTGACCATGGCCCTGAACGGGTTCGCCCGCGTGCACGTCCGCGGTGACGCCGACGCCGGCCGCGCGCTGGTGCGGGCCCTGATCGCGCAGGCGACGGCGTTCCACGCGCCGGACGACATGCTCGTCGCCGTCGCCGCCTCTCCGGAGCGGCGCGCGGACTGGGAGTGGGTCAAGTGGCTCCCGCACGCGCTGCACCCGGTGAAATCCGACGCGCTCGGCCAGTTGCGCATGGTCGCCCCGACCGTCGCCGGCCTGGACGCCATGCTCGAGGACGTGCTCGGCAGCCGGCCGCGCTTCAACCCGTCCGGCGGCGAGACGTCGGTCGACGGCCCGCACGTGGTCGTCATCATCGACGGCGGCGACACCGCGGGCTCCGACCACCTGATGACCGAGGGCGGCGTCGAGGGCGTCACGATCATCGACCTGTCGCAGCCGCCGCCGCGGGTGCTCGACCGGGCCCGGCTGGTGCTCGAGGTGGCCGCCGACGGGGAGATGCACAGCACCACGTACGACGGCCGCGCCCCCATCGGCAAGGCGGACGCCTGTGGCATCCCCGAGATGGAGACGCTGGCCATGCAGCTCGCGCCGCTGCGACTGTCGGTGGCGTCGCGCGGGTCGGCGAGTCCGCTCGGGAGCGAGCAGGGGCTCGTGGAGCTGCTGGAGCTGGGCGACCCGTACGAGTTCGACGCCGACCGGGCCTGGACGCCGCGGCCGAACCGGGACCGGCTGCGCGTACCGCTGGGGGTCGCCGCCGACGGCAGTCCCCTGGAGCTGGACCTCAAGGAGTCGGCGCAGGACGGCATGGGGCCGCACGGTCTGCTCATCGGCGCGACCGGTTCCGGCAAGTCCGAGCTGCTGCGCACCCTGGTGCTGGCGCTCGCGGCGACCCATTCGTCCGAGTCGCTCAACTTCGTCCTGGTCGACTTCAAGGGTGGCGCCACGTTCACCCGGCTCGACCGGCTGCCGCACACCAGCGCGGTCATCACGAACCTCTCGGACGAGCTTCCGCTGGTCGACCGCATGAGCGACTCGATCAACGGCGAGCTGGTGCGGCGCCAGGAGCTGCTGCGCGCTGCCGGTAACTACGCGTCGCAGCGGGACTACGAGAAGGCGCGGGCCGCCGGTGCTCCGCTGGCCGCGCTGCCGAGCCTGCTCATCATCTGTGACGAGTTCTCCGAGCTGCTGACGGCCAAACCCGACTTCATCGACATGTTCGTCCAGATCGGACGGGTCGGGCGGTCGTTGGGCGTACACCTGCTGCTGGCTTCTCAGCGGCTCGAGGAGGGACGTCTGCGGGGGCTGGACACGCACCTGTCGTACAGGATCGGTCTGCGGACGTTCTCGGCCATGGAGAGCCGGGTCGTGCTGGGTGCCACGGACGCGTACGAGCTGCCGCGCGCGCCCGGGCACGGCTATCTGCGGTTCGGCACCGAGCCGTTGGTGCGGTTCAAGGCGGCGTACGTGTCGGGGGCCTACCGCAGCAAGACCGCCGAGGCCGTCGCGGCCGGGGACACCGACGACCGGGTCCAGGAGTACGGGACCGCGTACGTGCCCGCGCGCCTGCCGGTCGAGAAGCCCGCCGCCGAGGAAGAGCCCGCGCCCGACGTCATGGGCGAGAGCGTGCTCGACATCCTCGTCGCCCGGCTCGCCGGCCGGGGTGAGCCGGCTCACCAGGTCTGGCTACCGCCGCTCAAGGAGGCGCCGACCCTCGACCAGCTGCTGCCCCCGCTCGCCTCGGATCCCAACCGCGGCGTCACCGTCTCCGACCCGGCGCTGCAGGGCCAGCTCCAGGCCGCGGCCGGCATCGTCGACAAGCCGTTCGAGCAGCGCCGCGACGTGCTGTGGCTCGACCTCGCCGGCGCGGCGGGACACGCGATCATCGTGGGTGGCCCGCAGAGCGGCAAGAGCACTGCCTTGCGTACGGCCGTCATGTCGCTGGCCCTGACCCACACCCCGCGTGAGGCGCAGATCTACGCCCTCGACCTCGGCAGCGGCGCGCTCGCCTCGCTGCGTGACCTTCCGCACGTCGGTGGCGTCGCGACGCGCCTGGACGCGGGGCAGGTCCGGCGCACGATCGCCGAGCTGCAACTGCTGATGATGCAGCGGGAACGCCGCTTCGCCGCGCTCGGCGTCGAGTCGATGGCCGACTACCGCCGCGCCCGCCGGCTGGGCGAGCACCAGGACGACCCGTTCGGCGACGTGTTCCTCGTCATCGACAACTGGGCGGGCGTGCGGACCGGCTTCGAGGACCTCGAGCCGGCCATCGTCGACATCGCCAACCGCGGCCTGTCCTTCGGCGTGCACCTGCTCGTGTCGGCGGCGCGCTGGATGGACGTACGCCCGGCCGTGCGCGACACCTTCGGCACCCGCCTCGAGCTGTGGCTCGCCGACCCGAGCGACTCGCTGCTCGACCGGCGCGCCGCGATCAACGTGCCCGAGAAGTCCCCGGGCCGCGGCATCACCCCCGACGGCATGCAGTTCCTCGCCGCGCTGCCCCGGGCCGGCGGCATCTCCGACCCCGAGCAGCTGCCCGAGGGCTCCCGCAAGCTGATCAGCGACCTCGCCAACGCGTGGCAGGGCCCGGGCGCGCCGCCGATCCGGCTGCTCCCGCCCAACGTCCCGTACGGCAGCCTGCCCGAGACCGGCGCCCCCGGCCTGCCCATCGGCATCGCCGAGATCGACCTGCAGCCCGTCCACGTCGACTTCAAGTCCGAGCCGCACTTCCTGCTCTTCGGCGAGGGCGAGTCGGGCAAGAGCACCTTCCTGCGCGCCCTGGCCAGCAGCATCGTCGAGCGCAACGATCTCACCCAGGCCCGGCTGGTCATCGTCGACTACCGCCGCAGCTTGCTCGGCCACATCGAAACCCCGCACCTCATCGGGTACGGCTCGTCGCAGCAGGTCACCGAGGGCATCATCAACGAGATCGCCACCGTGATGCAGGACCGCCTGCCCAACGAGAACACCACCCAGGACCAGCTGCGCACCCGAAGCTGGTGGAAGGGCCCCGAGCTCTACATCCTGGTCGACGACTACGACCTGGTCGCGGGCGGCAGCAGCAACCCCCTGACACCCCTGCTCCCGTACGTGACCCAGGGCCAGGACGTCGGCCTCCACCTGATCATCGCCCGGCGTTCCGGCGGGGCCAGCCGAGCCCTCTACGAGCCCCTCCTCATGCGCCTGCGCGAACTGAGCACCCCGGGCATCGTCATGAGCGGCGACCGAGACGAGGGCGTCCTCCTCGGCACGGTCCGCCCGGGCCCCCTCCCGCCAGGCCGTGGCTGGCTCGTCACTCGCCGTGGAGGCACCAGGCTCGTCCAGTTGCTCGACCTGCCGCAACGCACGTAACGTCGCACGTCCGCGGGGTTGCACAGCCACCCTGGCCTGGGCGAAAGTGGTAAAGAACGTCGATACAGCGCCCCGGGCGCCGATCGGCGGAAGCAAGGAAACGGGGGAGGTACACCATGTTGGACGACGACAGCGTCGCCAGCCCAGGATGGCTGGCGAACGGCAACATCGAGGTCGACGTTCAGAGCCTGCGCGACTTCGCCAAGGCCATCGAGGCCGAGGTCAACGACAACTTCGGCCCCAGCTTCCAGCAGGGCATCATGCCCATGCTCCAGGTCGCCGCGCCCTTCGGCACCGGCGGCATGGAAGAAGCCAAGTTCTTCAAGGGCCAGCACGACCACAGCCGCGACGCCTTGGCCAAGATGCTGCAGGACGTTCATCAGGGTCTCATCGCTCTGCACCTGGCGGCCGCCAACATCGCCGCCGAATACGAGACCGGTGACGCCACGAACGCGGCGGACATCAGCGACGTGGTCAACGTGTTCAACCCGGCGGACGGCACCCGGTCGCTCAGCACACTCCAGGAGCAGGCTCAGGAAGAACAGCAGGGCGAGGGCGAAATCCCTCCTGAGGCTCAGAACCCCGGCGATTACTTCGGCGGCGAGCACAAGGCGGCCGACGGCCAGAACCCGGCCTTCGATCCTTACGGTGAGCAGGTGGTGGCCGAGGGGGAAAAGGGCGAGTACACCGTCTTCGGTGACGACGAGGGCGTGAACGATCCGTCCTTGGACGTCTCGAATAGTGCCGACTACCGGTCCTGAAGGGGGGATTGAGACATGCCTGACCAGTCCGACCAGTACTACGGCTACAGCAAGCCGTACATCCCCGGCTACGTAGCCGCGGCCGACGACTATCCGCCCACGTCCGGGACCCCGACTCCCTACCAGGCGACCAATTGGGACAGCAAAAGCATTGACGAGCTTTGGGAGATGGTCCGCAAGGAGAGCGATGAGCGTGCCTTCGCCCTCGCGGCGATGTGGCGACGCGCGAGCACGCTGCTCTCCGCGACCAAGCTGAACCTGCAGCGACACGCGGACGCCATGGCCGCGCAGTGGAATTCCGACGCCGGCAAGGTCTTCATGCAGAAGGTCGGCGCCGCGCTCTACTCGCTCGACGAGTGGCAGCAGGTCGCGGACAACAATGCCAGCGGCCTCGAGCAGGTCGGGGCGAAGATTGCCCAGACCCAGCGCGAGATGAAGACCATCTACGAGAACTACCTCGCCGACCAGGCCGCGGAGCAGAAGAAGCGGGACGAAGAGTCCCTCCTCGGCAAGATCAATCCCTTCGGCGACAATCCGCAGAGCTTCAACGAGGTGCGCGATGGCGCGAAGGCCGGGGCTCTCGCCGTGGTGAAGCCGCTGGCCGACACGTTCATGGACGCTTATTTCGAGAAGCTCGGCCGCGGTTCGACGTACCAGGGTCCGATCGATGCCGCAGTGACCAACGTGCCCACCCCACCACGGCCCGGGGGCCCCGGTGCGCCAGGAGCACCAGGTGCGCCTCGACTGGGCGGTTCGGCGCCGGCTGCACCCGGGACCGGTGGGCCGGGAAACGCACCGACCGCTCCCACGACGCCTACGGCAGGTCCCGCGCCGACCACGCCCGAGCTGACGCCGCCCGCGACGGGCCCGGCGACTCCTCCACCCGGAGCGCCTCCGGCGGCACCCGCGCCGCCGCCCGGCCTCGATCTCGCGGGCGGGGCCGCACCGCCGGCCGCACCTCCTGTAGCTACTCCGGCGCCCGCTCCGACGCCGCCGCCTGCGGGACCCGCGCCCGCACCGCCGGTCACTCCGGGCCTGCCTCCGGTTGGTGGACCGGCGCCGGCCCGGCCTTCCGTCCCGAACAAGGCCAGCCTGCCGGGGGCCGGGCGCCCGACACCTCCGCCGGCTCGAGGACCAGCACCCGGCAAGCCCACGCTGCCCGGCACCCGTGGCCCAGGTGGCCTCGGGCCACGGCCGAACACACCCGGGACGCCACCTGGCCCGAAGCCCGGAACCCCTCGTCTGCCCGGAAGCACCGGCGCCGCACGCCCGGGAGTTCCACGCACCGGTGCACCAGGTGTCGGCCGGAGCCCGCAGGCGCCGAACCTCGGCGGCAACCGTGGGGCGATGCCGGGTGAGCCGGGGGCTCGACCAACCGGTGCCCGCCCCGGCACGCCGCAGCTCGGTGGTCGGGGCGCACGTCCTGCGACACCGGGTCTGACGGAGCCGGGAGGCACGCGAGCCGGGCAGCCGCCGCGTCCGGGCGCCGCCAAGCCGAATCTGATCGGCCGCGGTGCACAAACCGGAGCCAAGGCTCCCACCACGGGGCCCAGGGCCGCGCTGGGGGGCCGGCAGGGCCAGGCCGCGGTGCCGGGTCCGCGGGACAAGCGCCGCGAGGAATCGGCGGAGACCGGAGAATGGGCCTACGACGGTGACGACGAGCTGTTCGTGACCGAGTCCGGAGTCGGCAATGTGGAGACACCCGCCGACCACCGTCCTCAGGAGCAGGGCCGCTCCCTCGGCCAGAGCTGAGCAGAACTGCAGATGACCCGGTAACGGCCGGTCACCTCCCCCGAGGTGGCCGGCTGTCCGGTGTTCCGACGAGCTGGTGGCCGCCGCGCGGTCCCGGGAGGTTGTTCGACATGCGTGCCGTCCGATGGGGGACGCTTCTGGCGACCGCGCTCACCGCGGTTACCGCCCTGGTTGTCCCGGCGGGTCCGGCTTTCGCCGACTCCACTCGGGACAAGCAATGGTGGCTCGACAGCCTCGACGTAGCCGCCGTGCACAAAGTGACCCAGGGCGAGGGCATCACCGTCGCTGTCGTCGACAGCGGCGTTGATCCGAACCATCCGGATCTCCAGGGCAACGTTCTACCGGGTGTGGACGTCTTCGACGAGAAGGCCAAGGGACAGGTCGACCGGCAAGGCCACGGGACAGCCATGGCCTCGCTGATCGCCGGTCACGGTCACGGCAGCGGCGGGCGGGCCGGCGTGCTCGGCATCGCGCCCAAGGCTAAGATCCTGCCGGTCACCGTCATGACCAAGTCGAAGCGGATTCCTGTCGAAGCCATAGCCACGGGCATCAGGTGGGCGCTCGACCACGGCGCCGACGTCATCAATGTCTCGATCAGCGGCGGGTACGACGCCGAACTGGACAAGGTGATCGAAGATGCCTGGAACAAGGGCGTTCTGATCGTCGCATCCTCCGGCAACAAGAACTCCATCGGCGGCTGGCCGGCCTTTAACTACCGGACTGTCGGAGTCACGGGCATCACCCGTGAAGGCACCAAGGCCGAGGAAAGCAGTGCCTCCGACGTGACCGACATCGCGGCGCCCGGTGAGGACATCATCGCCGCAGCTCCCGATGGCCGCTATCAGGAGAGTTCCGGCACCAGCGATGCCACAGCCATCGTCTCCGGGACCCTGGCCCTGATCCGCACCCAGCAGCCCAATCTCAGATCCGCGAAAGTGACGGAGCAGATCCTGTGGACCACCCAGGACGCCGGGACAAAGGGCAATGACTTCGAATACGGCTGGGGCATCCTCGACATCAAGCGCGCTGTCACCGGCAAGCCCGACGTCCGGGCGGCGGTGGCACCCTCGCCTACAGCGACCGGCGAACTGAACGGGGCGGCACAGTACGAGGGCTGCAACAACTGCACGTCACGGACCACGTTTGTTCTACAGGTCATCGCCTTGTGCGGCGGCCTCGCACTCTTCATCGGTCTCATCGTCTTCCTCTTGGTTCGGCGGTCCCGGAAGAAGCGACGCCAAAGGGCTCCGGAGCCGGCCTTCGCGCAGCAGCAGCCGCGCGCGCCGCGCGCGCCGGACGATGATCAGGCTTGGCAGCGTCCGCCGGGCGCTTGAACCGAAAGACCGGACCGGGCCGTTCACCGTTGCAGGTGGGCGGCCCGCGGTGTGTCTGCTTCCGAACGTGATGAAGAGGAATGAAAGCCATGACCCAGCAGCTACTCGTCGCCCCCGGCCGGGAGGGTGCTCATCAGAGGATTGGGGACGCGCTCTCGGCGGTCGGTGACGAGGGGGCCGTGGTGGTGCTGGCTGCCGGGACGTACTACGAGGCGCTTTTTGTCACCGATAAGAGCGTCACCCTGGTTGCGGAGCAGGGGCCCGGGTCCGTCGTCATTGACGTGAGCAGTTCGGCGTACAACGCGGTGACTTGCAAGGATTCCCAGGTCACCGTTCGGGATGTCACGCTCAAGGCGAGCACCGGTGCCGCGGTCTCGGCCGAGGGCGGGCGGCTCACGGTGGAGAATTGCACGTTGTTCGGCGCCGGGGAGGCGGTGGTGGCGGTGACCGGGACGGCGTACGCCATCAGCCGCGCGACCATCGCCGGGAGCGTGCGCACCGATTCGGCCGACGGGCAGGTCGACTTCGGACAGATTGCGGGCGCGGTGCTGCTCAACGGCACCAGCCGCGCGACGCTCAGCAACGTCACGCTGCAGTCGATCACGTACGAGCCGGGCGCCAAGGCGATCGTGGACAACTGTGCCGACGCGGAGAACAACCGGGTCCGGCCGCGCAAGGCTGGGGCAGCCCCCGATGACGGCACCAAACGGCCTCCCGCCCTCTATGCGGCCGTGGTTCTGCTGGTTCCGGCCGTGATTCTGTGGGGCGCCGCCACGGTGGGGTGCATCCGGATTCTGGTGCATGCGGACGGCGACGGCGTCGTGTTCACGTACGTCATCTTCACGCTCTTTGCTCTGATCACGGCGGCTTTCACGCTCATGCACGTGGTCTCGGCCCTGCTCGTGTATTTCGGCACCCGGGAGAACGGATTCCCGCAGGCGGCCGGCATCACGGCCGGGTTGTGCCTGGTGGCGATCGTGTCGCTGCTGATCCAGGGGAAGATCGAGTGGAACTCCACAATGGTGGGTCCGCTCGTGGCCGGAGCCGCAGCCGCGGCCGCGATTGCCGCCTACAACACGAAACCGGTCGCTCGTTACCTCGGGGACCAGCGTCGTTCGGCGGCGGAATAGACGGCCACCGGCACGTCGTCGCCTTCCGCGGTGAGCCGGTGCAGCGTGGCGCCGTCCGGCACGACAAGGGACGAGCCTGACGGGGCCGGGCCGTTGAAGCGCAGCACCACGGCCCAGCGATCGTCCGGCTGGAACGGCGATCCCTCCCCCAGCAGCCCGAGCCGCTCGTACAACGCGACCGGCGTCTCGCCGGCCACCGGCGTGTGCACCTGGCCGGTGGCCCGGTCGTAGCCGTGGTCCAGGTACGCGGACACATACAGGGGCGGGATCACGATCTGGGAGACGGACGGCGCCATGGCAGCGCGCAGCTCGCCGAACCAGGTGGCGAGCTCGCGTACGGTCGGGCCGGCGATCGACACGGCCAGCGGCGTCCCCGCGTTGAGCAGCAGCGCGGCGGTGTCGTCCGGCCAGTTTGTCGTGAGTTGCAGGCTGGTGACGGCGATGAAGTCCGCCTCGCCGACAGCCTGTCGCATCCGCTCCTCGGACGTGTAGACGGTGATGCCCTCCGGCACGCGCGGCCACGGGAATGCCGGGTCGCCCAGGTCCCGGGTCGGCGGGGCGTCCGGCCCGATGGGCAGGATCAGCTCCGCGCGCAGCATCGCGGCGGTGACGGCGTTCTCGTCCTGGGCTTCCACCGCGGCGCGCAGCGCGGACTCGCCCGGGACGGTCAGATCGGGCAACGCGGCCACGTCGTGGCCGCCGAGCACCAGGCCGATCGGCAGGCCGAGGTCGACGGCGAGCCGCCACGAGGGGTCCGGCCAGTTCGCCACCAGGGACGGCACGCTGTCGGTGCGGTAGGTCACCGGCCGGCCGGGGAGGCAGGCCGCGATCGCTTCCGGTGAGGTGAAGGCCAGGACGTGCGTCACACCGTCGAGCATCCCGGTCGCCCATCCCGCCGGCTCCCGGCCCGCGGCGGCGGCCGGCGAGACCGGCATCAGCAGTGGCCCGGTGACCAGGGCGGCCAGCAGCGCGGCCGGGTCGTCGGCGGCGACGGCCGCCAGCATGGCCCGCTCGGTCGCGGTGACAGGCGCCCAGTCGGTCACCAGGTGCCGTCCGCCTTGACCCGGTCGACGGCCCGGCCCAGCGACAGGGCGTCCAGGGCCGCCTGGACCGTCGGGCCGAGGAACCAGTCGCCGGTGTGATCGCTCACGAACACCCGGCCGCCGGCGTCGATCGACAGGATGCCGGTGCCGTCGCCCTCCTCGCCCAGCGGCGTCAGCGGCGTGCCGACGGCGGCACCGAGCGCCGTGAGAGTCGCCACGCTGGTGCGTACTCGGCGGGGGTCGATCACGAACGACCGGGGAGCGACCTCCTCGCCCGTCTCCCCCGCGGCCTGCGCCAGGCCGCCGAAAGCTGACCACGCCTCGATCGCCGCCGGCACGACGGTGTGGCGACTGGCCGCCAGATCGAGCGCCCAGCGTTTCGCGCGAGCTTCGTCACGAGAGGCAGGAGCGTCGACGGTACGCACCCCGGGCTCGGGAAGCTCCATCCCGAAGTGATCGAGCACCGCGGCGCACGTGCGGCACGGCGGCAACGATGAACCCTGCACCGGGTCCCCGTCCTCGCGTACGTGCACGACCTGCACCTGGGCCCCCCACAGCAGCGAGCGGGCCGCCATGGCCGACAGATCCGCCCCCGCGTCGTGCAGCCGGTCCGAGATGAGTACGGTCTCCGCGCACCACCCCGCGAACCGCTCCCGCTGTCCGGCCGGCAGCTCCTCGATCAGGCGGCGCAGGACCGGATGCAGATTCGGCGTGCCGTCGCCCCGGATCGACGTGTGCGTGTGCACCGTGCCCCCGACCAGGAGCGCACCCGCCGCCAGCGGCAGCATCCGCTCGTGTGCCACCGATACCCCTTCCCCGTGTGTGCAGGACAGCGTAGCGGCCCCGCCGGGGGTCCCGTGGACCCGCCGACCTGCGATATCGTCGGGTTCCACCCCAGCCCACGAGGAACCATGCCACGCACCCTGCTCGTCGCCCCCGGTCAGCCCGGCGCCTATCCGTCGATCGGCGAGGCGCTCGCCGCGGTGGCCGAGGACGCCGTCGTGTCCCTCGCGCCCGGCACCTACTACGAGGCGCTGTTCATCACCGACCGGGAGGTGACGATCGTCGCCGCCCAGGGCGCGGGGACCGTCACGATCGACGTGTCCAGCTCGGCGTACGCGACGGTGACCTGCACCGGCGGCAAGGTGGAGCTGCGCGACCTCACCCTGCGGGCCGGCGACGCGGCCGTGGTGACCGCCGACAACACGCGGCTGTCGATGAGCGGCTGCACGCTGACCGCGGGCTACGGGCCGGCCGTGTCGATCCGGGGGCGGGCGGAGTTCGACCTGAGCCGCTGCAAGGTGACCGGCGCCCGCTACGGCCTGGTGGTCGAGGAGGCGGACGGCACCGTCGACGGCTGCGAGTTCGCCGATCTCTCCGAGGACGGCATCATCGTGCGCATCGGGGCCGCGCCCACGATCCGCACCACGACGATCACCCGCTGCGCGAGCCGGGGCATCTACGTCTACCAGTACGGCAAGCCGGTCATCGAGGCGTGCGACATCTCGCAGACGTCCGGCGCCGGGGTGGCCGTGGCGCAGCAGAGCAGCCCGTCGCTCCTCCGCTGCAAGATCCACGACACCCGCGGGCCGGCTGTCTCGTTCGGCCGGGGCTGCGGCGGCAGTGTCGAGGCGTGCACCTTCGAGAACACGGGACTGCCGGCCGTCGAGATCCTCGAGGGCGCGACGCCGACGATCGTCGAGGGCGCGTCCGGCAAGCGCGCGGTCTTCGGGGCGGAGGCCGCGGCGCAGGCCGTGCAGCAGGACGCCGCCCGCACCGAGGAGCTGCTCGGCGAGCTGGAGGCGATGGTCGGCCTCGAGGGCGTCAAGGAGGAGGTGCGCGCGCTCATCGACGAGATCCAGGTCAACGAGTGGCGGCGCGCCTCCGGGCTGCCGGTCAGCGCGGTCAGCCACCACCTGATCTTCGCCGGGGCGCCCGGCACCGGCAAGACGACCGTGGCCCGGATCTACGGCGAGCTGCTGGCCGCCCTCGGCGCGCTGCCCGGCGGCCCGTTCCGGGAGGTCTCGCGGCGCGACCTGGTCGGGCAGTACCTGGGCCACACCGCGGAGAAGACGGCCGCCGCCTTCGACAAGGCGCGCGGCGGCGTGCTCTTCATCGACGAGGCCTACACGCTGTCCCGGTCGCTCGGCGGCGGGGGCGACTTCGGCCAGGAGGCCATCGACACGCTGGTCAAGCTCATGGAGGACCACCGCGACGAGATCGCCGTGATCGCGGCCGGCTACACCGGCGAGATGCTCGACTTCCTCGACGCCAACCCGGGTCTGGCATCGAGGTTCGCGAAGACCATCGAGTTCGGCAACTACTCCCCCGAGCAGCTGGTGACGATCGTGAGCCGGATGGCCACCGCCGACGAGTACCTGCTCGCCGACCAGGTGACCGACGTGCTGCACCGGCACTTCGCGACGATCGAGCGGGACCAGAATTTCGGCAACGCCCGCGAGGCGCGCAAGCTGTTCGAGGGCGTGCGCAAGGCGCAGGCGCAACGGCTGCGCCAGTCCGGCCGCCGGCCCAGCTTCGACGAGCTGCGGACCGTCGAGGTGGCCGACGTCGTCGCGGCCA
Organism: Actinoplanes oryzae; assembly: GCF_030757795.1. Lineage (GTDB taxonomy): Bacteria > Actinomycetota > Actinomycetes > Mycobacteriales > Micromonosporaceae > Actinoplanes. Next base: position 22,783 of record NZ_JAUQWH010000020.1, on the reverse strand, counting down.
CGGGAGGTGCGCGATGACCGACCCCTACGGCCGCGCGCTCCCCTATGGACAGCCCGCCGCGCAGCCGCAACCCGCCCAGGGCCAGGCCGCGCCGCAGCCCGTCCTCCCCGCGTACGCCGGCCAGGCACGCCCCGCCGCCGCGCAGGCGCAGGCCCGCGCGCAGACGGTCACCGCCGCACGCCCCGCCGCGCAACCCCAGGCCGACTACGACTTCCGCCCCGGCGCCGCCCCGGCGGAGCCCCCGCCGCCCGCCGTCGTCACCAGGCCCGGCCACCCCCGGCTCGTCAAGACCGGGCTCGGCGCGCTCAGCCTCGGCCAGCTCCTCGCGTGGCAGCTCGCCGCGGCGGCGGTCCTCGCGGCGTACACCCTGGGCAATCTCGTCACCACGATCGCCGTCGCCGTCGTGGCGCTGCTGCTGGTGTCGCCGACGCTGATCCGCTTCCGCGGCCGCTGGCTCTACCGCTGGTTCGGCGTGTGGCTGCGCTTCCGCGGCCGCTCGCACCGGGCACCGGCGTCCGGCGAGGGCGCGGCGCTCGACCTGCTGGGCTTCGCCGAGCCGACCGTGGCCCTCGACTCCGTGGAGCTCGACGACCGGCAGGTCGCCCTGATCACCCATCGCGGCGGGCTGTGCGCGGTGCTCGAGCTGGGCCCGGAGGACACGGTGCTGTTCGCCGGCGAGCCCGTGCGCCTGCCGTCGCCGGTCGCAATGCTGCCGCTGGCCGAGGCGCACGCGTTCCCGATCACCGCGCAACTGCTCGTGTCCGTCACCCCGGCCCCCGTGGTCGGGCCCGGCGTGGTCGAGCGCTCCTACCGGGAACTGACCGGCAGCGAGGTCCCCGCGGAACGCCGCAGCTGGCTCGTGCTGCAGGCCGCGCGCACCGCCGACGCGTACGCGGATGCCGAATTGCGCCCCGCGCTGCTCTCCGCCGTCAAGCGCGCCCGCCGCCACCTGCGCATGGACAAGGTGTCCGCCCGCATCCTCGACCGCGAGGGCCTGCTCGGCGCGGTGTCGCATCTCGGGCGCCTGTCCGCCGGCAAGCGGCCCGATCCCGAGGCCCGCCCCACCGGCCGCGAGACCTGGCGCGCCGCCTGGGTCGAGGAGTTCGTGCACAGCTGCCGCCGCGTCGTCCACTGGCCGGTGCGCGACTGGCAGCCCGAGGAGATACTGCTCAAGCTGCCGGCCGTGGGCAGCGTGCTGTCCCTCGCCGTGACGCACAACCCGGCCCGCGTCGCCGAGGACGAGGCGATCCTGGTCGAGGTGGCCTTCCGCCTGGCCGCCCCGGACCCCGGCGTGCTGGCCGCCGGCGACAAGGCGCTCGATGACGCCGTCCAGGCGGCCGGCGGCCGCACCGAACGCTACGACGGGGAACAGGTCCTCGGCCTCGCCGCGACCCTGCCCCTGGGAGGTTTCCTGTGATCGGCGCGACCTTCACGGCGGGCGCCGCCGCGTTCGACGACGGCGGCCTCCGCACGGGCGGCGCCGGCCTCGTCGTCGGCCGCAACCGCCAGAAGCAGCCTGTCACGCTGCGCCCGTTCCGCCCCGCGCCCACCCGCATGCTGGTGATCGGCGGCGTCGGCTGCGCCCAGCTGCTGGCCTTCCGCGCGCTGGCGATCGGCGCCCGGCTGTTCATCCAGACGGCCCGCGAGCAGGTCTGGGACGCCTTCCTGCGCCGCTGCGGCGTCGGCCGCGAGACGGCCGCCTTCCTCCCGCCCGACAGCCCCCCGCCCATCGCCGCCACCCTCGGCGCCCCCCACCTGGTCATCGTCGACGCCGGCGCCGCGGTCGGCCCCCCGCCCAGCGCCGGCGGCCCGTGGCAGGCCACCCTCGTCGTCCGCGACGACCTCGCATCCTGGGACGAGGCGCTGCTCCAGCAGAGCGACGTGGTCGTCCTCCAGCGCCTCACCCCCGCCGAGGCCGCGATGGCCGCCTCAGTGCTGGGCATCCGGCAGGCGCAGACCTATCTGCCGCAGCTGCCCGGCGAGATGGTCGGCCTGGTCAGCCGCGCGCGCCTGCAGTGGGTCATGCTCAGCAGCACGCCGACCGAGCAGGCGCTTCTGGGGTCGGTTGCCAGGCCTTAAAAGATTAAGAACGATGTCGTAGCTGGGTGGGGGGTGCAGATCGTCGCTCCCGCCGAGGGCTCGCACGGGCGGGGCCAGGGGCGCTGGGCGCCCCTGAACGGCCCCGCCCGCACGGCTACGTGCGTGAGTGGTTGCGCTTACCCCGCAAAACCCGGCAGCCCGCTGATGATGTCGGCGACGGCGCGCGGCTGCGACAGGAACGGGTGGTGACCCGCCCGAAGCTCGACGACCCGATCCGCGCGGCGTGCGAACCGCCGTTGCGCCTCGGCCGGGGTGCCCCGGTCCTCGGTGCACACCACGTACGTCGTCGGCACGTCACGCCACGCGGCTGCCCGGACCGGCTCCTGGGTCACGGTCAGCGTCTGCCGGGCCAGCCGGGCCTGGCCGCCGCGGACGAGCTCCGGCGGGCAGTCCTGGGCGAAGGTCTCCGCGAACAGTTCGGGCCGGGCGCCGAACGTGCCGCCCACCGGATCGAAGTCCAGGTACGCCGGCGGCTCCTGCGCTCCGAACGCCGACAACGACTCGCCCGGCTCGGGCAGGTAGCTCGACACCAGCACCAGGTGCTGCACGCCCCCCAGACGGGCCGACTGCCCAGCGACGCCCGCCGAACCGGCAGCTAGCCCAGCGACGCCCGCCGAACCAGCAACTTGCTGAGCGACGCCCGTCGGACCAGCAGCATGCTGAGCGACGCCCGTCGGATCGGCAGCATGCTGAGCACCGCCCACTGGATCGGCAGCTTGCTGAGCGACGTCCGTCGGATCGGCAGCTTGCTGAGGGCGGGCCGCCGCCTCGGCTGCGACGATGCCGCCGTAGCTGTGCGCCACGACCACGGTCGGCTCGTCGCTTCCCGCCAGGACCGCTCGCACCGCGGCGACGTCGTCGGCGAGCCCGGGACCGTCCGGCCCCGCCGCCCGCTCGCCCTCGCCGCAGCTCGGCAGCGCCGGGGCCACGCTGCCGATGCCGCGTTCGCGCAGCACCTCGGCGGCTGGATGCCACCACCACCTCCCGTCCCTGACGCACGCCCCGTGCACGAATACGACCCGCATCACGTCCTCCTCGGTAGAGGATCAACGGTAGACGTACCGCCAGTTACGTGAAAAAGTGCGGCGATGGGCCGGCACAAGCAACCAGAGATCCGCGAGCGCCTCCTCGACGCCTGTGTCGATCACGCCCTCACCCACGGCCTGCCCGACCGCCTCGAGCCACTCGCCACGGCGTCCGGCACCTCGGTCCGGATGCTGATCTACCACTTCCGCACCCGCGACGCGCTGCTCCGCGAGATCCTGCACCGGGCCCGCCGGCGCCAGCGCGACTTCTTCGGCGACCTGGTGGCGCCCCGGCCGGACGAGCCCTACCCGGTCACGCTGCGCCGAGCCTGGCGAGCCATGACGGGCCCCGACGGCCAGCCCTACCTGAGCATGTTCGGCCGGCTCCGCGAGGACCCGGGCCAGCACCTGTGGCCGGGCTTCCGGCACGAGGCCACCACTGACTGGCTGCGGCCTTTCGAGGAAGGCATGAGCACCCTGGGCCGCCCCGAACTCGGCACCCTGGCGCTCGCCGTCATCCGCGGCCTCATCATGGATCTCGACGCCACCGGCGACACCACCCGGGCCGACCGCGCGTTCGACGACTTCCTGACCCTGCTCACCCTGCCGGCCACCGACTAACCCCGCTCAACGCGCCCACGACCGACTGACCCCGCTCAGCGCACCGATGACCGACTGACCCCGCTCAACGCGCCGACGACCGACTGACCGGCCCGGCTTCCCGAGCCCGACCCGCTGTGCGCCCAGCCGCCACCGACGAGCCTCCTACCGCGGAGCCGCGGCCTCGAAGTCCGGCAGGATGAGCGCCGAATGCTCGGGGCGCCCCGGCTCGGCGGGCATCGCGGTCAGGCCGCGCAGCATCTCGTTGCGCCGGGCCAGAGCCTCCTCGGTAGCCGGGAACAGAGTGCGGTCGCCCTCGTCGACAAGATTCTGGTTGGCCTCGACGTAGGGCCGGGTGTCCCGCTCGTACGCCGCGAAGGCCTCCTCGTGGTCGCCGTGCCCGGCCAGGGCGCCGGCGAGCATGTAGGCGCCGACCAGGCCGAGGCTCGAGCCCTGGCCGGTCAGGAACGACGGGCCGTAGGCGGCGTCGCCGACCAGGGCGACCCGGCCGGTCGACCAGCGGGGCATCCGGATCTGGCTGACGACGTCGAAGAACAGGTCGTCGGCGGAGCGCATGGCGGCGACCATCCGGGGGATCTCCCAGCCGTCCCCCGCGAAGACGGCGGCGACGAGCTCCCGCTGCGCCTCCGGGTTGCGGAAGGCGTCGTAGGGCGCCTCCGCCCGGTCGAAGGTCAGGAACCCGTGAACCTGCTCGCCGTCCCCGACCGCGTAAAGTGCGGCGCCCCGGCCGGCCGCGCTCCACACGACGCCCTCGTGGGAGAGGCCGAGGACGTTGGGCATCGTGAAGCCGGCGAAGCAGTGACCCAGATAGCGGTGATAGTCCGCCTCGGGGCCGAGCACCAGGCTCCGGGTGTGCGAGTGCAGCCCGTCGGCGCCGACGACGAGATCGAAGCGGCGCCGGGCACCGCCCTGGAAGGTCACGTCGACCCCGTCCGGGCCGTCGTCGAGGCTGCCGATGCTGTCGCCGAAGAGGAATTCGACGTCGTCGCGGACGGCACCGTAGAGGATCGAGGTCAGGTCGCCCCGGGGGACCTCCAGGTCATGGCCCTCGACCCCTCGGACGATGGCGTCGGGCTTGATCGTGGTTATCGTGCTGCCGTCCGGCTCCAGGAAGGTCAGTCGCTGCGTGTCGATGTGCGCCTCCCGCAGCGCCGGCAGCACCCCCATCCGCCGTACGACCTCGAGCGCCGTGCCCCGGATGTCGATGGGGTAGCCGCCGCCCCGGACCGCGCCCGCCTTCTCGACCACGGTGACGTCGAACCCGTGTCGCCGCAGCCAGTACGCCAGGGTGGGACCCGCGATGCTCGCTCCGGAAATCAGTACCCTGCTCATGAGCTTCCTCCTCGGTGAGGTCTCAGTGCGATGAGGAAACTATATACCTAACTTAGGTATTGAAATGAGAGTGATGACCGACACATCTGGAGACCTGCTCGCCGTCCTGCCTCGCATCTCCCAGCTCAGCACGGTGCTCAACCGCAGCCGCCTCATCGAGCGCGCCACAGAGAACGCCGGCATCAACCTGGACCGCCCGGCGCTGGGAGTGCTCCTCGCGCTCCACATGGCCGGCGAGCCGCTGCGCATCGGCGAGATCGCCAAGCGCATGCAGGTGGTCGGCCCGCACGTCACACGGCAGGTGCACGAGCTGGAACGACGCGGCCTCGCCCGCCGCATCATCGACCCCGACGACCAGCGAGCGCGCCGGGTCGAGCTGACAGCCGATGGCTCCGCCGCCATCGGCCGTTACCTGCAGACGGTGCTGGGCATGCTCGGGGACGCCCTGTCCGACTGGTCCCCGGAGGACCGCAGCACCCTCGGCCGCCTGCTCGGCCGCTTCGCCGACGACCTCACCGACCGCCTGGCCGCCCTGGACGAGTAGCGCCCGAAGCCCACCGGCGCCGTCAGCGGCGAGCCAGATCCGCCAGGGCCTGGCCCGCCACGTCGGGAGCCCGCCGGATCGCCGCCCGGAGCTGGATGTCCCGGAACTCGCGCCGGGATCGCTCCAGCTCCTTTTCCCAGCCCTCCTTCGGCTCGACGAGCTCCTCCTCGATCAGGGACTCGATCACGTCCTCGAGCGCGGGCCGGAAACGTCGGCCGCCGACCGGGAAGTGCATGTCGCCGAGCCCCTTCCGCTTCCGCCGCCGGCTCAGCGTGCTCATGGCCCGCTCGAGCTTCTCGTGCCTCCCGACGATCTGGAGGTGCGCCTCGGCATAACCCGCCTTGTCGCGCTCGTAGTCGTAGTGGAACCACGCCTGAGCCTCATCGGGGGCGCCCCGCACCCCGAAGGAGGACGAGCGCACGGTGAGAAATTCGCCCTCGGTGTCCAGGGAGAGCATGAAGAACACATCCAAGAACACCGGGACAGTGGGATCGGCCGTGCGCATCTTCACCGGGCGCGCGCGAGGGTTGCGCGCAGACAGACCCGGACCCACCGAGAACACACCGGCGTCGGAAGTGGCCGCCGCCTGAACGTTGACGTGATCGGCAACCGTGCTGTTCAGCAGGTGCTGAACCGTTTCGGCGAAGCGCCGCGCACGGCGCTCGAGATCAGAGCGTGCCACCGTACATCATCCACATCTTCTCGGCGTCCCAGGAGACGAAGTCTTCCTCCCTGGCCTGCGCCTGGAGCTCCTCCCAGGTGAGCCCGAGCTCGGCGACCCCGCTCAAGACCCACTCCCGCCACTCCTCGCGGGTGAACCAGATGACTTCGGGAACCGCCTCGGTCTCCTCGTCAATTCGCTGCTCCGGTACGAGTGTCATGACGCAAGACTAGGCTTGTCGTACGACACTTGGCAAGCGACATGGTGACGTTGGCACAGACCGCGCCCCACCAGGAGGGGCGACGGCCTGGACCACGACGTCACGCCGGATGCGGGCGCTGCGGCCGGGAGTGGGCACCCACCTCGCCGGCCGCCAGGGGGCTGCTCCGGGCACGCGTATTCGGAGAATGTCAGGCTTTGACCGGAGCCGGCGCCTCACCGAGCACGTCCTTGAGCAGCTGAGCGCACCACTGCAGCAGCGCCAGGTCCCGCAGCGGCTCGCCGCCGATCCGGCGGGTGCTCGGGCGCGGCACGCTGACCTGGTCGTTCGCGGCCTTGTAGACCGAGTCGGGGTGGTAGCGCTTGAGCCGCAGCTGCTTGGAGTCCGGCAGCGGCAGCGGCGAGAAGCGCAGGTGCTTGCCCTGCACGGAGACGTCCGTCAGCCCGTACGCCCGGGCCAGCAGCCGGAAGCGCGCCACCGCGATCAGGTTGGCGACCTGCGCCGGGGGCTCGCCGTAGCGGTCGGTCATCTCGGCGACCACCTCGTCGAGGCGGGCGTCGTCGCGGGCCTCGGCCAGTTTCCTGTACATCTCCAGGCGCAGGCGCTCGACGGAGATGTAGTCGGTGGGCAGGTGCGCGTCGACCGGGAGGTCCACCTTGACCTCGGTCTCCTCCTCGGGCCGGTCGCCCTTGAAGGCGCTGACCGCCTCGCCGACCATGCGCACGTAGAGGTCGAAGCCGACGCCCTCGATGTGGCCGGACTGCTCGCCGCCGAGCAGGTTGCCGGCGCCGCGGATCTCGAGGTCCTTCATGGCGACGTACATGCCGGCGCCGAGCTCGGTGTGCTGCGCGATGGTGGCGAGCCGCTCGTGGGCCTGCTCGGTGAGGGGCTTCTCGCGCGGGTAGAGGAAGTACGCGTACGCCCGCTCGCGCCCCCGGCCCACCCGGCCGCGGATCTGGTGCAGCTGCGACAGGCCGAGCAGGTCGGCGCGCTCGACGATCAGGGTGTTGGCGTTGGGGATGTCGATGCCGGACTCGACGATGGTCGTGCTGACCAGGACGTCGAACTCCTTCTCCCAGAAGCCGACCATGACCTTCTCGAGCTGTTCCTCGCTCATCTGCCCGTGGGCCACGGCGACGCGCGCCTCGGGGACCAGCTCGCGCAGCGTGCGGGCGGCCCGGTCGATCGACTCGACCCGGTTGTGCAGGAAGAACACCTGGCCGTCGCGGAGCAGCTCGCGGTGGATGGCGGCGGCGACCTGCTTGGTGTCGTACGCGCCCACGTACGTCAGCACGGGGTGCCGCTCCTCCGGCGGCGTCGCAATGGTCGACATCTCGCGGATGCCGGTGATCGCCATCTCCAGTGTGCGCGGGATCGGCGTGGCCGACATGGTGAGCACGTCGACGGACGCGCGCAGCGCCTTGAGCTGCTCCTTGTGCTCGACGCCGAACCGCTGCTCCTCGTCGACGATGATGAGGCCGAGGTTCTTGAAGTGGGTCGACTTCGACAGCAGCCGGTGCGTGCCGATGACGATGTCGGCCGTCCCGTTGGCCGCCTGCTCCAGCGTGAGCGCCGCCTCCTTGGGCGTCTGGAAGCGGGACAGCTGCTTGATGGTGACCGGGAACTGGCTCATCCGCTCGGCGAACGTGTTGTAGTGCTGCTGGGCGAGCAGCGTCGTCGGCACGAGGATGGCCACCTGCTTGCCGTCCTGCACCGCCTTGAACGCCGCGCGCACCGCGATCTCGGTCTTGCCGTAGCCGACGTCGCCGCAGATCAGCCTGTCCATCGGGACGGGCAGCTCCATGTCGTGCTTGACCTCGCTGATGGCCGCGAGCTGGTCGGGCGTCTCCGTGTAGGGGAAGGCGTCCTCCAGCTCCCGCTGCCACGGCGTGTCCGGGCCGAACGAGTGGCCCTTGGACGCCTGCCGGGCGGCGTAGAGCTGGATGAGCTGCGCCGCGATCTCCTTGACCGCCTTGCGGGCCCGGGCCTTGCTCTTCTGCCAGTCGGAGCCGCCCATCTTGTGCAGGCTGGGCGACTCGCCGCCGACGTAACGGGACAGCTGGTCGAGCTGGTCGGTGGGGACGAAGAGCCGGTCGCCGGGCTGGCCGCGCTTCGACGGCGCGTACTCGATGACCAGGTACTCGCGGTCGGCGCCGTTGACCGTGCGCTGCACCAGCTCGATGTAGCGGCCGATGCCGTGCTGCTCGTGCACGACGAAGTCGCCGGTCTTGAGCTCCAGCGGGTCGATCGTGTTGCGCCGGCGGCTGGGCATCTTGCGCATGTCCTTGGTGGACGCGCCCCGGCCGCCGGTGATGTCGTTGCCGGTGATGATCGCGAGCTGCGAGGCCTCGTCGACGAAGCCGTGGTTGAGCCCGCCGCAGGTGACCAGCAGCTGGCCCGGCTCGATCGCGGCGGAGATGGCGTCGACCGGCGTCACGCCCAGCCCGGCGTCGCGCAAAAGCTCGGTGGCCCGCTGCGCCGTGCCGTGCCCCTCGAAGACCAGCGCGATGGACCAGTTGTCGGCGGCCCACTGCTGCAGATCGCCGGCCAGCTTGGCGGTGTCGCCGTGGTAGAGCGGGACGGGCTGTGCGTTCAACGCCACCGCGTCGCCCAGGTCCGGCGTGACCTCCGTCGACGGCGCCTCGAGCCAAGGAGTCTCGTCCTCGGAAGGAGACGCGGCAATGCCGAAAGGCGACACGGTCCACCACGGCTGGCGCAGGACCGCGGCGTGCGAGCGGACATCGGCCAGCGTCCGGAAGGCGGCGGCACCGACGTCGATCGGCGCTTGGCCACCGACGGCAGCGGCGGCCCAGCTCGCCTCCAGGAACTCGTCGGAGGTACGGGTCAGGTCGTGCGCCCGCGTCCGGATCCGCTCGGGGTCGCAGAGCAGCACGTGCGTCCCGTCCGGCATGCAGTCGATCAGCAGCTCCATGCTGTCCGTGCCGTCGAGCAGCGCGGGCGCCAGCGACTCCATGCCCTCGACGGGGATGCCCTCGGCCAGCTTGTCGAGGATCTCGGCGATCTCGGGGTGCGCCGCGCTCAGCTCGGCGGCGCGAGCCCGGACCTGCGGGGTGAGCAGCAGCTCGCGGCAGGGCGGCGCCCACAGCCGGTCGACCTCGTCGATCGTGCGCTGGTCGGCGACGGCGAAGGTGCGGATCTCCTCCACCTCGTCGCCCCAGAATTCGACGCGGGACGGGTGCTCGTCGGTGGGCGGGAAGACGTCGAGGATGCCGCCGCGGACGGCGAACTCGCCGCGCTTGGTGACCAGGTCGACGCGCGCGTAGGCCATGTCGGACAGCCGCTGGGCGACGCCCTCGAGCTCCGCCTCGCCGCCCGGGCGCAGCTCGACCGGCTCGAGGTCGCCCAGCCCCTTGAGCTGGGGCTGCAGCAGGGACCGGACCGGCGCGACCACGACGCGCAGCGGCTCGGCGCCGGCCTCGGGATGGGCGAGGCGGCGCAGGACGGCCAGGCGCCGGCCGACGGTGTCGGAGCGCGGCGACAGGCGCTCGTGCGGCAGCGTCTCCCACGAGGGATAGACGGCGACGGCGTCCGGCGCGACGAGGCAGCCGAGGGCGTCGGCGAGATCGTCGGCCTCCCGGCTGGTGGCCGTGACGGCGAGGACGGGCTTGCCGGCGCCGCCGAACTCGGGCAGCCCGGCGACCGCGGCGACCACGAAGGGACGCAGCGAGACGGGGGCGGTCAGGTCGAGTGCGTCGGAGTCGGCCCCGCCCTTGCGGGCCAGGTCGCGGGCGCGCGCCAGCCCGCGGTCACGCAGGGCGGCCGGGATCAGGCCACTGAGTTGCATGAAGAAATCTCTCTCGAGAGCACATCGAAAAACCCCTGCGCCCGTTGGACGGGGGGTACCCGACCCAGCTTAGTCCGCCGCACCGGAGAACCGGCGCCACACACAACTGCCGGACCGCGTGTGCGACAAACACCTAGATCGGCGGACAAGACTGGGCAAAGGGATCGAATTGTCTGGGGAGGCAATGTGCGCATCGTTCTGCTCGTGTCGGCGTTCAACGGCTTGACCCAGCGGGTGTGGTGCGCACTGAGAGAGGCCGGCCACGAGGTCGGCGTCCAGCTCGCCACGAGTCCGGCCGACATGATCGACGGCATCCGGCGGGCGAGCCCCGACCTGATCGTGTGCCCGTTCCTCAAGGACCGGGTGCCGGCCGAGGTCTGGCGACATCGGCGCACCGTCATCATCCATCCGGGGCCCGTGGGCGACCGCGGGCCGTCGTCGCTGGACTGGGCCATCACCGAGTCCGCCCCGGCCTGGGGCGTGACCGCGCTGCAGGCCGTGGAGGAGCTGGACGCGGGGCCGATCTGGGCCACCCGGACCTTCCCGATGCCGGCCGGCGCGCCGCGCAAGTCGTCGCTCTACTCCGGGCCCGTCGCCGACGCGGCCCTCGAGTGCGTCTTCGAGGTCGTCGCCAAGGCCGCCGACCCCGGCTTCCGGCCGACCCCGCCGGCCGAGACCCCCGCCGAGGTACGCGGCGCCCGCCCCCGCCCCGCGATGAAGCAGGCCGACCGCGCCTTCGACTGGTCCGACCCGGCCGAGGCCATCCTGCGCCGGATCCGGGCCGCCGACGGCTCCCCGGGCGTCCGCACCACCGTGGCCGGGCGCGAGGTCTACGCGTACGACGCCCACCTCGGCCTGTCCCGCGGCGCACCCCCCGGCACGATCCTGGGCCGGCGTCAAGGCGCGGTGCTGGTGGCGACCGGCGACGCCAGTCTGTGGCTGGGCCACCTGAAGGAGGTGGGCGGCGTCAAGCTGCCCGCGACGACGGTGCTCGGGCGCGACCTCGCGGGCGTGCCGCAGTCGCCGGTGCCGATCGGCGTCGAGCCGGAGGGCCCGGTCTACCGGCAGATCCGCTACCGGCGCTCCGGGGCAGTGGGCTGGCTCACCTTCGACTTCTACAACGGCGCCATGTCGCCGGGGCACTGCCGCCGGCTGCTCGCCGCGCTCCGGCACGCCGCCGGGCAGGACACCCGGGTGCTGGTGCTGCGCGGCGGCACGGACGCCTTCAGCAACGGCATCCACCTCAACGTGATCGAGGCCGCCGCGGACCCGGCCGGCACCGCGTGGGCGAACATCAAGGCCATCAACGCGGTCTGCCGCGAGGTGATCACCTGCTCCGGCCAGGTGACCATTGCCGCGTACGCGGGCAGCGCCGGAGCCGGCGGCGTCATGCTCGGCCTCGGGGCGGACGTCGTGGCGGCCCGCGACGGCATCGTGCTCAACCCCTACTACGACATGGGCCTGTACGGCTCCGAGCTGCACACCTTCACCCTGCCCCGGCGCGTCGGCGCGGAGACGGCCCAGCGCCTCGTCGACGAGCGGCTGCCGGTGAGCGCCCGGCAGGCCCTGTCGCTCGGGCTGGTGGACGAGCTCGGGCCGCGCCACCCCGACGCGTACGGGGACTGGCTGTCCGCCCTCGCCGTCCGCCTCGCCGATCCCCGGTCGGCCGCGAGGCGCCGGGCGCGCAAGGCCCGCCGGGCGGAAGCCGAGCGCATTCCGCTCGACGTCTACGAGACCCGTGAGCTGGCGGAGATGAGCAGCGACATCTTCGGCGACCGGTCCGGATTCGCCGCCGCCCGGCACGCCTTCGTCGGCAAGTCCCGCGCGGTCCGCACCCCCGATAACCTGCTGCTACATGCAAATAAGCGGCCGATGAAACCTGTGATGTCCCAGCATCCGGGACGCGAGCAGATCAAAGCGGCGGTCCGTCCGGCGGTCCCGATCTCCGCCTGAAGCCCGCGACAAATCCGGATATTGCCGGGCGGTTTTCGTCACTCTCCGAAACTTCCTCGGATCGGAGAGCGGCCACGTTCACCATTCCGCAATCTGCGCATGGCACGTTGTGCAGCCTCCCGGCAGGAGAAAACCGCAGGTCACGCGGTCATTCAGCAGATCAACGAACACGAATAGTCACCCGGACAGCGGAAGCCACGCGGCCTTCGCCGTCACGATGCGTCACGCCCAACGCCGGGCTGACCCCGTTATCGCATGTCGTGGAAGGAAGCCATGAGTGTTGTTCAGACCCCGTCCCCGGGATCCGGACGCCCCCGCAACCCTGAACCACCACTCGACGAGACAACGGTCATCCCGGCCCCCCGAAACCGGCACGAGCTGGAGAACCTGAGCGGCGGCAACGACCAGACCCACATCCTTCCGTTCCGGTACAGCTACAGCGCGTACAGCGTGCTGGCCGGGCCGGCCGAGCTGCGCACCAACCGCTCCGAGGAGTACCGGGTCAAGATGCGCCGGCTCGCGCGGCGCCGGCCGGTGGCGACGGTGTTCATCACGCTGTTCGCCTTCGCGTTCGAGACGACGTTCTTCGCGTGGCTGATCTCCGCCATCGAGCTGCCCGACCCGGACCTCAAGCCGGTCGTCTTCGGCGCCACCGTGTTCATGATCGCGGCGACGTCGCTGATCGAGTTGTTCCGTCTGGTCAACGTCGTGACCCTGTGCTTGGCAACGATCTGGGCGCGAGATCCTGTGCCCGTCGTGCCGAACAGCAAGTTGCGCGTGGCGTTCCTGACCACGATCGTCCCCGGCAAGGAGCCGCTGGAGATGGTCGAGCAGACCCTGGTCGCGGCGCTGAAGATCCGCCACCCCGGCCCGTACGACGTCTGGCTGCTCGACGAGGGCGACGACCCCGAGGTCAAGGCGATGTGCAAGCGCCGGGGCATCCGCCACTACACGCGCAAGGGCATGCCGCAGTACAACATGCCCGCGGGCGCCATGAAGGCGAAGACCAAGCACGGCAACTACAACTCGTGGATCGACCGGCACGGCGACTCGTACGACGTCTTCGTCTCGGTCGACCCGGACCACGTGCCGCAGCCCAACTTCTGCGAGCGGCTGCTCGGCTACTTCGACGACCCGGACGTGGGCTTCGTCGTGGGCCCGCAGGTCTACGGCAACTACGACAGCGTCGTCACCCGCTGGGCCGAGTCGCAGCAGTACCTGTTCCACTCGCTGCTGCAGCGCGCCGGCAACAAGCGCGGCATCGCCATGCTCGTCGGCACCAACAACGCCGTCCGCATCTCGGCGCTGCGCAGCATCGGCGGCCTGCAGGACTCGATCACCGAGGACATGGCGACCAGCCTCGTCATGCACAGCACGAACAACCCGGAGACCGGCAAGCGCTGGCGCTCGGTCTACACCCCGGACGTGCTGGCCGTCGGCGAGGGCCCGTCCAGCTGGACCGACTACTTCTCCCAGCAGCACCGCTGGTCGCGCGGCACCGACGAGGTCGTCGTCAAGAAGTTCTGGAAGATGGGCTGGAAGCTGGGCTTCGGCCGGGCGCTGCACTACGGGCTACTGATGGCGTACTACCCGCTGACCGCGCTGTCCTGGCTGCTCGGCGCCGGCGTCGCCGCCTGCTACCTGCTGCTCGGCGCCAAGGGCGTGCAGGTGCCGCAGGAGGTGTGGCTGATGCTCTACGTCGACGCCGCCCTCTTCCAGATCGGCCTCTACATCTTCAACCGGCGCCACAACGTCAGCCCGCACGAGGACAGCGGTTCCTCCGGGCTGCCGGGCATGCTGGTGTCCACGTTGTCCACTCCGCTGTACGTGTCGTCGTACATCGGCGCGCTCCTCGGCCGCAAGGCCGGCTTCGTGGTGACGCCCAAGGGCGACGCGATGAGCCCGGACCGGGTCTCCACCTTCCGGCACAGCCTGGGCTGGGCGGCGTTCTACGCGGGGCTGCTGATCGCGTCGCCGTTCCTCGGCCACGTGGACGGCTGGATGTGGCTGTGGCCCTCCCTCAACCTCGTCATCTGCCTGCTGCCCCTCGTGGTGTGGCGGATCCAGGTGATGCATGCCCGGTCGGCGCGCGGCAAGGCCCGGGCCACGCGCTCGCTGGACCCCGAGACGATGGAAAAGACGGAGACGATGGAGAAGACGTACGCATGAAGCCCCACCACCGCCCCTCTCTCGCTCGCAAGATCTCGAGCGGCCTGGTCGCAGTCGCGGTGCTCGGCGTCGTCGCCGTGGTGAACCGCCCGATGGTCGCCGCGGGCGCCGAGGCCTACCACGAGTTCACGATCAACCGGCAGTCCTACAAGGAGCAGTACGGCCACTGGGCCGCCCTGCCCGTCCCGCAGGACTTCAAGGTCAACGCGATCCACGCGGCGCTGCTCAACACGGGCAAGCTGCTCATCATCGCGGGCAGCGGCAACAACCGGGACGCGTTCGAGGCCGGCACGTTCCGGACGATCATCTACGACCCGGCCACGGACGAGTTCAAGGACGTGGCCACCCCGACCGACGTCTTCTGCGCCGGGCACACGTTCCTGCCCAACGGCAACCTGCTGATCGCGGGCGGCACGAAGAGCTACGAGGTGCTGGCCGAGGACGTCGAGCACGCGTACGGCGTCATGAAGCTCAAGAACGAGTCGGCGACCAGCGGCCCGCACGTGTTCAAGAAGGGCACCCAGGTCGTCGGGAAGGACGGCCGCGTCTACAAGACCCGCGAGGACGTCACGCTCGGCAAGGCGGTCGTCATGAACCACGGCGGCCAGGTCATGCAGCACGCCGCCGAGGTCGAGGTCTTCGTCGACGCCGTGGACAAGGGCGACGGCCCGGTCGTCGAGCAGCCCGCGCAGTACACGGTCGCCGGGCTGACCGGCGCCGACAAGCAGAACGTCTACGGCATCGCCGAGAAGATCACCAGGGAGAAGCAGGAGTACGGCGGGGACAACACGTCGTACGAGTTCGACCCGGTCGCCGAGCGCTACGTCAAGGTCGGCGACATGGTCGAGAACCGCTGGTACCCGACGCTGGCCGAGTTGCCCAACGGCGACGTGCTCGCGGTCTCCGGGCTCGACGAGTTCGGCCGCATCATCCCCGGCGACAACGAGAAGTACATCGCCTCGCAGAAGAAGTGGGTCGACGCCCCCGAGCTGCACCGGACGTTCCCGACCTACCCGTCGTTCCACTTGATGGCGGACGGCAACTTCTTCTACTCCGGCTCCAACGCGGGCTACGGGTCCGACACCGTCGGGCGTACGCCCGGCATCTGGAACGTCCGGAACAACAAGTTCACCGAGGTCGCCGGCCTGCGCGACCCGAAGCTCACGGAGACCAGTTCGTCGGTGCTGCTCGCGCCGGCGCAGGACCAGAAGGTGATGATCTTCGGAGGCGGCGGCGTCGGCGAGTCGGAGGTGTCCACGAAGCGTACGGACATCATCGACCTCACCGAGGACAAGCCGGTCTACCGTCCCGGCCCCGACCTGCCGCAGCCGGCGCGCTACCTCAACGCCGTGCTCCTGCCCGACGACACCGTCTTCACCACCGGCGGCTCGTCCGGCTACCGCGGCGGCAAGTACGGCGACAAGACGCGCAGCGACCTCTTCAACGCGCAGATCTACCAGCCGTCGTCGAACTCCTTCGCGACCGCGGCGGAGTCGACGGTCGGGCGCAACTACCACTCCGAGGCGATCCTGCTGCCGGACGGCCGCGTCGTGACCATGGGCAGCGATCCCCTGTACGACGAGTCCGGCAAGGGTCCGGGCACGTTCGAGAAGCGCATCGAGGTGTACTCCCCGCCGTACCTCTTCCAGGGCTCGCGCCCCTCGATCGCCGGCGGCCCGTCGCAGGTCAAGCGGGGGACGACGGTGACCTTCACCTCGCCCGACGCGGCGCGGATCACCAAGGCGCGCCTGGTCCGGCCGAGTGCGGTCACGCACGTGCTCGACGTCGACCAGCGCTCGGTGGCCCTGGACATCACGCCGGGCAGCGGCGACAAGCTGGGCCTGTCGATCCCGGAAGCCAAGGGCATCACCCCCTCCGGGTGGTACATGCTGTTCCTCATGGACGACCGTGGCGTGCCCTCGGTGGCCCGCTGGGTCCAGGTGCTCTGATCGCATGGTCCGACACGCCAGGCCGGTGCGCGTCGGTCCCAGGTACGTGCTCGCGGCGGCCGCGGTTCTCGCGGTCGCCTTGGGCGTGGGCCTGGTCGCCTTCACCCGCGACGACGAACTGGGCAGCGTCGCCGTGACGCTGCCCTCCGCCCCTCCTTCCCCTTCCTCCCCCGCCCTCTCCCCGTCGCCGACCTCTTCCCCCGGTCCCTCCGGTTCCGGTCCTTCCGGGGACGCCCAGACGTCCAGTGCGAACGCCGCCATCCCGCTCTACGTCGACCCCTCGGGGGCTGCGGCCCAGCAGGTACGCGACTATCAGGCGGCCGGGCAGGCCGAGAACGCGGCGCTGATCCGCAAGATCGCCGACCGTCCGGTGGCCACCTGGTTCGCCGACTCGTCGCCGGGCGGTGCGGGCCGGGCCCGCGCCCTGGTCACCGCGGCCGCGCGGGCGGGCAAGGTGCCCGTGCTGACGCTCTACAACATCCCCCACCGCGACTGCTCGGGACAGTCGGCCGGGGGCGCGGCGTCCGCGGCCGAGTACAAGGCCTGGATCGACGGCATGGCCGGTGCGCTCACCGGCCGCGCGATCGTCATCCTCGAACCCGACGCCATGCCGCACGCGGTCGAGGACTGCCTCGACGACGCCGGCCGCGCCGAGCGCTACCAGCTGCTCGGCTATGCCATCGACAGGCTGCGCGCGGCCCACAGCGGCGTCTCGGTCTATCTGGACGCGGGCAACCCCAGCTGGATCACCGACACGGGCCGGCTCGCCGAGGCGCTGCGCGCGGCCGGGGTCGAGCGGGCCGCCGGGTTCTCGCTCAACGTGGCCAACTTCGAGACCACCGAGGCCAACATCCGGTACGGCACCGAGCTGTCCGGCCACCTGAACGGCGCCCGCTTCGTGATCGACACCAGCCGCAACGGGAACGGGCCCGCCGACCGTGGCCCCGACGGCGACGAGCACTGGTGCAATCCGGCCGGCCGCAAGCTCGGGGACCTGCCGACGACGTCCACGGGCGTGGCGCTCGCGGACGCGTACCTGTGGATCAAACGCCCGGGCGAGTCCGACGGCGCGTGCGGGGACGGCGCTCCCGCGGCCGGTCAATGGTTCGCCGACTACGCCTTGGCGCTCGCGGGATAGCGGGGCTGCGCGATCAAGGGCCGGGCCGTACCATCGTGCGGCCCGGCCCTGCGCCGTTCCGGCAACTCCGAAGGACTCCCGTGACGCTTCGCGGCATGCTGCCGATGCTGCTGCTGACCTCCGTGGCCCTGGCCGCCTGCACCCCGCCGGCCGCCGGCTCGTCGGCCCCGGCGAGCCCGTCCGCCGCCCCGCCCGCCTCGACGCCGCCCGCCCCGGTCACGCCCTCCGCCTCGCCGTCCAGGACCCCGCCGAAGCCGGCGGTCACCAAGGCCGGCCTCGCCTACTTCTTCAGCATCGCCCTCGGCTCCGAGTACGGCGCCAAGTCCGCGCCCGTCATCCGGTGGACGAAGCCACGGGTGACCGTCCGCGTGCACGGCAAGCCGACGAAGAGCGCCCGGACCTGCCTCGACAAGGTCGTCACCGACTTCAACGCGCTCAGCCGGTCCACCGACCTCGCGCTGACGACCGGCCCGGCCGACATCGACCTCCACTTCGCCCCGCTCGCCACGTTCAAGTCGCTCGAGCCCGACTATGTGACCGGCAACGACGGCTTCGTCCACGTCGAGTGGAACGGCTTCTCGTCGATCACCCGGGCGAACGTCCTGATCCGCTCGTCGGGGCTGAGCCCGGGCATCCGCTGCCACCTGATCCGCGAGGAGCTGACGCAGGGCATGGGCCTGCTGCGCGACTCGAACAAGTACCCGGGCAGCATCTTCTACGGCCGGTACCTTCCCGCGCCGACCCGCTACTCGAAGCTCGACAAGGAGGTCATCCGCCTCCTCTACAGCGACGCCGTCCGCCCCGGCGACGACAAGGCGGCCGTCACCCGCGCCGTACGGGTGACCGGTTCGTAGCCCCTTGCCCTGATTCGCCCCGCGGGTCCTGTGTCGCCGAGGTAAACCGGAGACGCCCGAAGCGGACGTAAGGGCGTATGAGACTTACCTCAAATCGACACCACACCCTGTCGCACCGATACGATCGCCAAGTCGGGACAGCGCCGTCCTGGAGCACCTGAAGGCAAAGGAGCGCCCCAGTGACAGATCAGCACGGCCACATAGATCCCGACGGGCCCGACGCGGCCCTGCGGCAGGACATCCGCCGCATCGGCAAGCTGCTCGGCGAGACCCTCGCCCGGCAGGAGGGCAAGCCGCTGCTCGACCTGGTCGAGGAGGTGCGCGCCCTGGTGCGCACCGACGCCCCGGCCGCCGCCGAGCGGCTCGCCGCCATGGACGTCACCACCGGCACCAAGCTCGCGCGCGCGTTCTCCACCTACTTCCACCTGGCCAACATCACCGAGCAGGTGCACCGCTCGCGTGACCTGCGCCGCCGCCGCGCCCGGGACGGCGGCTGGCTCGACCAGGCCGCCAAGCGCATCGCCGAGAAGGGCGTGCCCGCCGACGAGGTGGCCGCCGCCGCCCGCCGGCTCGCCGTCCGCCCGGTCTTCACCGCGCACCCCACCGAGGCCGCCCGCCGCTCGATCCTCTCCAAGCTGCGCGGCCTCGCCGACGCCCTGGATGCCGAGGCGAGCGCCGAGATCCTCTACGGCGCCTCGGACACCACCGTCTCCACCCGCCGCTTCGCCGAGCTGATCGACCTGCTCTGGCAGACCGACGAGCTGCGCCTGGACCGCCCGGACCCGACCGACGAGGCCCGCAACGCGGTCTACTACCTGAAGGACCTGTACGCCGAGGCCGCCCCGCAGGTCCTCGACGACCTCGCCGAGACGCTGCGCCAGCTGGGCGTGGAGACGGCCCCGACCGCGCGCCCGCTGACCTTCGGCTCGTGGATCGGCGGCGACCGCGACGGCAACCCGTTCGTCACGCCGGCCGTCACCCGCGACGTGCTGATCATCCAGCACGAGCACGGCATCCAGGCCACCGAGCTGGCGATGGACGAGCTGATCGACGAGCTGTCGGTCTCCCGCCGGCTGCGCGGGGTCTCCCTCGACCTGTCGGCCAGCCTCGCCCAGGACCTCGAGAAGCTGCCCGAGGTCTCGGGGCGCTTCCGCCGGGTCAACGCCGAGGAGCCGTACCGGCTGAAGGCCCGCTGCATCAAGGCCAAGCTGGCGAACACCCGCAAGCGCCTGAGCAGCAACACCCCGCACGTGCCCGGCCGCGACTACCTGGGCAGCGACGAGCTGATCGCCGACCTCGAGCTGATCCGCGCGTCCCTGGCCCGCAACTCCGGCCAGCTCACGGCCGTCGGCTCGGTCGCGTCGGTCATCCGCACCGCGTCGGCCTTCGGGCTGCAGCTCGCCACCCTCGACGTGCGCGAGCACGCGGAGAAGCACCACGAGGTGCTGGCCCAGCTGTACGCGCAGGTCGGCGAGGTCGACGACTACACCGCCCTGAGCCGCGAGGAGCGCACCAAGCTGCTCTCCACCGAGCTCACCGGCCGCCGCCCGCTGGCCGCCGCGGACGCCCCGCTGACCGAGTCGGCGCGCAAGACGTTCGACGTGTTCCACACCATCCGCGAGTCGCAGGACCGGTTCGGCGCCGAGGTCATCGAGTCGTACATCATCTCGATGACGCTGGGCGTCGACGACGTCCTCGCCGCGGCCGTCCTGGCCCGCGAGGCCGGGCTGATCGACGTGCACACCTCGCGCGCCCGCATCGGCATCGTCCCGCTGCTGGAGACCCCGGCCGAGCTCGACGCCGGCGGCGACCTGCTCGACGAGATGCTGTCCCTGCCGGCCTTCCGGGAGATCGTCCGCGCCCGCGGCGACGTCCAGGAGATCATGCTGGGCTATTCGGACAGCAACAAGGACGGCGGCATCACCACCAGCCAGTGGTCGATCCACAAGGCCCAGCGCGCGCTGCGCGACGTGGCGGCCCGGCACGGCGTACGCCTCCGGCTCTTCCACGGCCGCGGCGGCACCGTGGGACGCGGCGGCGGCCCCACGCACGAGGCGATCCTCGCCCAGCCCTACGGCACGCTCGACGGCGCCATCAAGGTCACCGAGCAGGGCGAGGTCATCTCCGACAAGTACACGCTGCCGGCCCTCGCCCGGGAGAACCTCGAGCTCACCGTCGCCGCGGTGCTGCAGGCGACGCTGCTGCACACCGAGCCGCAGGTCGACCTCGGCAACCTGGCCCGCTGGGACAAGGTCATGGACACGGCGTCCGCGGCGGCCTACCGCCAGTACCGCGCGCTGGTCGAGAACCCGGACCTGCCCGCCTACTTCTGGGCGGCCACCCCGACCGAGCTGCTGGGCGCGCTCAACATCGGCTCCCGCCCCGCCAAGCGCCCCAACGCGGACGCCGGCCTCGGCGGCCTGCGCGCCATCCCGTGGGTCTTCGGCTGGACCCAGACCCGCCAGATCGTCCCCGGCTGGTTCGGCGTCGGCACCGGCCTCGCGGCGGTCCGCGAGGAGCACGACGTCGAGGTCCTCCGCGAGATGTACGCCGACTGGCAGTTCTTCCGCACCTTCATCTCCAACGTCGAGATGATGCTGACGAAGACCGACCTCACCATCGCCCGCCGCTACGTCGAGACCCTCGTCCCGGCGGACCTCCACCCGATCTTCACCATGATCGAGCAGGAGTACGCGAAGACGGTCGAGCAGGTCCTCGCCATCACCGGCGCCGAGAAGCTGCTGGAGTCGCAGGCCGAGCTCTCCCGCACCCTCGACGTGCGCGACACCTACCTGCAGCCGCTGCACCACCTGCAGGTCGCGCTCCTGCGCCAGTACAGGGCGCTGGGCGACGTCGACCGCCAGCTCGCCACCGCGCCGGGGTCGCGCCGGGTGCCGTCGGACTCGGCCGCCCTCGAACGAGCCCTGCTCACCACCGTCAACGGCATTGCCGCCGGCATGCGCAACACCGGCTGATCGTCGCGCTCACCCGGACCGGCCGTTCCCCTGCGGGAGCGGCCGGTTCCGTTTCCCGCATCCGCGGGTGGGTTCTCTTCGCTTGCGCTTCTATGCCCGCGCTTGCTTCCGGGCCGCGCTTTTGGTCGTCGCGCTTCGTCGGGTCAGGCGGTCAGGAGTTCCGCGAGCCGCGCCGCGCCGACGTTGCCACCGGAGATGATCACGCCGATCCGGGCCGGCACCGGGTCGAGCCGGCCGGCCAGCAACGCCGCCAGCCCCGACACCCCGCTGGGCTCCGCCACCAGCTTGAGCCGGTCGATCCCGAAGCGCAGGGCGTCCCGCAGCTCGTCGTCACTGACCAGCACCACCTCGTCGACCAGGCCCTTGTTGATCGAGAAGGTCAGCTCCCCCGGAATCTCCGCCGCCTGCCCATCGGCAATCGTCCGAGGCACCGTGATCCGCACCCGCTCTCCCGCGGCCAGCGACCGCTTGGTGTCGTCACCCGCCGCCGGCTCGACCCCGACAACCCGAACCCCCGGATACAGCCCCTTGGCGACAATCCCCGTCCCCGCGATCAGCCCGCCGCCGCCGACCGGCACCACGACCGCATCCAGCTCCCCGACCTCCTCGAACAGCTCGAGCGCCGCAGTGCCCTGCCCGGCAATCACATCCGGATGCTCGTAGGGCGGAATCAGCACCAGCCCCCGCTCCTCCGCCAGCTGCCGGCCCAGCGCCTCCCGGTCGCCGGTGTACCTGTCGTAGCCGAGCACCTCGGCCCCGTACCCCTTGACCGCGTCCACCTTGGCGGCCGGGGTGTCCTCGGGCATGAGAATGACCGCCGAGCTCCCCAGCAGCTGCGCCGACAGCGCCACCGCCTGGGCGTGATTCCCCGACGAGAAGGCCACCACGCCCTTGGCCAGTTGCTCGTCCGTGAGCCGCGAGATCGCGTTGTAGGCTCCGCGAAACTTGAACGCCCCGATCCGCTGCAGGTTCTCGGCCTTCAGAAAGACCTGAGCCCCCACCCGCTCATCCAACGTCCGCGACCGAAGCACCGGCGTGCGATGCGCAACTCCCGAAAGCCGCTCAGCCGCCCCGCGAACATCCTGCAAGCTCACCGTCGTCATACACCGATCCTACGAACCGCCCAGCCCCGCACCCGAGCGCCAATTCCCCACTCCCGGCCCACCCTGCACAACCAAGCAATCCGCAGCTCTGCACTTCGCAAGAGCCCTAGAAAGCAGCTCGCTCCAACCGTGACGAATCGCAGCGCTGACGACGATGCGCGTCAAGGCGAAGTCCGGGGCCCTGCGCCGGTCGGCTGTAGCGGGTCACGCCCGTGTCGCAGCGGTCACGCGGAGCGGGTGACCGGACCGGTCAGCTCCTCGGTCGCGCCGTGCGTGAGAAATGCAGAAACGCCCGTCCCCGAGCCTGTAGAGGCTCAGGAACGGGCGTTCCCTT